>NZ_CP107945.1:7866414-8199621 GCF_036057275.1 Streptomyces sp. NBC_00390
GGGCGCCCGGCTCGTCGTGGTGTTCGAGGGCAGGGACGCGGCGGGCAAGGGCGGCACCATCAAACGGGTCGCGGAGCATCTCAACCCCCGGGTCGCTCGGATCGTGGCCCTGCCCAAGCCCACCGAGCGCGAGCGCACCCAGTGGTACTTCCAGCGTTACATCGCACATCTTCCCGCTGCAGGCGAAATCGCGCTGTTCGACCGGAGCTGGTACAACCGGGCCGGTGTCGAGCACGTGATGGGCTTCTGCACCATGGAGGAGCACCAGCGGTTCCTCCACCAGTGCCCGATCTTCGAGCGGATGCTGGTCGAGGACGGGATCCTGCTGCGCAAGTACTGGTTCTCGGTGAGCGACGCCGTGCAGGAGCAGCGGTTCCGCCGGCGGCTGGAGGACCCGGTACGGCGGTGGAAGCTCTCCCCGATGGATCTCCAATCCCTCACCCGTTGGGAGGCGTACTCCCGGGCGAAGGACGAGATGCTGGTCCACACCGACATCGCGGAGGTGCCGTGGTACGTCGTCGAGAGCGACGACAAGCGCAGGGCGCGGATCAACATGATCGCTCATCTGCTCGCCTCCGTCCCCTACGCCGATGTGTCCCCGCCGACCCTCGAACTGCCGCCCAGGCCGCCCTCCACCGGCTATGTACGCCCGCCGCGTGACCTGCAGACCTATGTCCCCGACCACGCGGCGAGCCTGTGAGCGAGGCCTGCCGATCACGCCCGCTGCGTACGACGACCCGGCATGATGCCGACGACACGGGCGGCTTGGGGCCTGCGCGATCGTCTCTCCCGCCGGAGCCGGTCAGTCGTGCGGGACGACGGCGACAGGGGCTGCGGCGTGGTGCATGGGGGCGGGACCGGGGGCGCGATTGGCGGCGGGAGGCGGTCGCCGGTCCGGGTGTGGGACCGGTGGACCGCCCTTCCTGCGTTGCTCCGCCCGCGCCGGGGTCAGCGCAGCCAGCCGTTGCGGCGTACGACCGGCAACTTCGCCCAGATCCGGCCGATGCCCCAGGTGTCCCCGGCCGAGGCCAGTGCGAGGGCGATCAGCACGGCCGCGTAGATGACGTGGTACTCCACGACCGGGTTGGTGGACATGCTCGGGGAGCCGTCGGACAGGTACCGGGCCGGCGGCCACTGCGCAACCCACATCAGAGCCATCATCACGGTGCCGGCCGCCGCGGCGAGGCGCAGCGCGATACCTGCGACAAGGGCAAGACCGATGCCGAGGAGCCCGAGCATGAAAAGCCAGTCCGCCCAGGTGCCACCCGCCCAGGAGTGGAAGGTGGACTCCATCGGCCCGGCGGCGACGTGACCGAGGAAGCCCTCGGCAGGGGAACCGCCGTCGACCCAGCCCTTGCCGGACGGGGTGGAGTACCCGAAGCCGAAGGTCTTGTCGAGGAACGCCCACAGGAAGACGAACCCGGTCAGCAGGCGCAGGGACGCGAAGGCGTAGGTATGCGGGGCCTTCGTATCGGCGGACGCTAAGGAAGCGGACGCGGTTGCGGTCCTGTTCCCGCGCAGGGACGGGACGCGGAGTCCCGGGCGACGGGGAACCTGAGGGTGCTCGTGCACGGCCATGCTGGTGATCCCTTCAAGGGTGGGGACGTCGGGGCGGTGCTTGACGCCTCTCACTGTCCCGGCACCGCGGTGCAGCCGCTGGGGTCGTTGGGCCGCACGACGAAGGCCGGACGGCACTGACTGCAGGGCCGTTCGGGTACCCGAGCGGTCACGGTGCCGCGAAGGTGGGGCCGACGAGTCCCCTCCAGGAAGTCTTCCCCGAACTCAACAGCCGCCCACGCAAACGCTCGGCCGGGAAACCCCGGCCGAGCGCTTGCTCAAGCTGCTCGCGGCCCGGACAACCGACCACGTGTTGCGGCGACCACTGGAAAGCACCATCGCTCGTGCGGGCCACGTCCGGGCGCCCTCGCTACTTACGGCACGCTGTGAGGAGGCCCGAGCGCCCTCGAGCAGCTGGGCCTCCGTCACGTCACCGGGATCCCGCGCGGTCTCGTCGGACACGTAGTCCTCGACCTCGTACAAGAGTTCGTTCACCACCGCGAAGTCCTCTTCGGAAATGTCCCGCAGGTTCTGGAAGAGGTCCCGGAACCTGGACTCGAACTCGCGTGCGTCGATCTCCCCGGAAACGACCGGAAACGACCGGAAACGAAGAGCCTCACCAGAGCCACATAGGGCTCCAGACCGCCTCCCATTACAGGCTCCGTCGCAACAAGACGTTCTCGGCCTGCTTCGGGTTCAGTTTCCAGCCGCTTAAATGAAGTTGCGGTGCGATTTGTCATTGCGGACGGGGCTGCCGCGTCGGACCGTGGCCCTTTGGGGGCCGTCGGGCCGCTGCGTACGCCGATAGGCTGGTCCGTACGTGTGATCGACGGAGGAGGGGGCCGGTGGGCGTGGAGGAGCCGTTGTCGCGGATGCCTCAGATGCGGCTGGATGAGCTGCTGGAGGAGCTGCAAGCCCGCATCAATGCGGCCCGTGGAACGCGGGACCGGGTCCACAGCCTTCTGGAGGCGGTGGTGTCGGTGGGCCGCGAGCTGGACCTCGCGCAGGTTCTGCGGCGCATCATGGAGGCTGCGGCGCTGCTGGTCGACGCACAGTACGCGGCGCTGGGCGTCATCGGGCCGGACGGCCGGACACTGTCGCAGTTCCTGACGGTCGGGCTGACCGAGGAGGAGATCGCGAAGATCGGCCCGTTGCCCGCCGGGCACGGCCTACTGGGTGAGCTGATCCGCAACCCCGAGCCGCTGCGTCTCACCGATCTGGGCGCACACACGGCGTCGTACGGCTTTCCCGCCCATCATCCGCCGATGCGCACATTCCTCGGCGTACCGATCCGGGTGCGCGACCAGGTCTTCGGCAACCTCTACCTCACCGACAAACGCGGCGGCCACGACTTCGACGCCGAGGACGAGTCGGTGATATCCACCCTGTCCGTGGCCGCCGGCGTGGCCATCGACAACGCCCGGCTGTACGAGGCATCGCAGCGCCAGCATCGGTGGCTGCAGGCGAACGCGGAAATCACCCACGGCCTGCTCTCCGGCAAACCCCGGCTGGAAGTCCTGGAGTTGATCGCCCGACGCGCCCGGGAGATAACCGACGCGCTGGTCGCTGATGTTTCCGTGCCCCTGTCCAGTACCGATGACCTGGTCGTCGAGCTGGCCATCGGCGCGGACGACGGCATACGCCGGGGGCTGGTGATACCGGCCGAAGGCACCCTGTCGGGAGCCGCCTACCACGCGGGTACGCCGGTGAGCACGGCAGACCTGGCCGACGATGACCGCTACCCAGCAGGGCCGCCGCGCCCCGAAGGCCTCGGGCCGGCAGTCGCCGTACCCCTGGGCACCGCGGCCAAGGACACCCGAGGCGTCCTGCTGCTGGCACGCCCTGCTGGAGCCCCGGTCTTCACCGACGAGGAACTGCAGCCGCTGCTCGCCTTCGCCGGACAGGCCGCGCTCGCCCTGGAACTGGCCGAGCGCCGCAACGACGCCGAGCAGCTCGCCCTGCTGGAGGACCGCGACCGCATCGCCCGCGATCTGCACGACCTGGCCATCCAACGGCTGTTCGCCACCGGTATGACCCTGCAAAGTGCCGCACGCCTCGTCGAGCACGCCGGCGCCGCGGAACGCGTCCAGCGGGCCGTGGGCGACCTGGACGAAACCATCAAGATCATCCGCTCTACGATCTTCGGACTGCGCGCCCGGGAAGACGAAACAGGACCGAGTCTGCGCGCCCGCGTCGCCCGCGCCGTCGGCGAAGCGGGTACGACGCTGGGCTTCCCGCCGCGCCTGAGCATGGAAGGACTGCTGGACACGGACGTAGCACCGGCGGTGGCCGACCACGCCATGGCAGCCCTCGGTGAAACGCTGAGCAACGCGGCCCGGCACGCGCGCGCGACGCGGGTGGAAGTGTCCCTCCAGGCCACCGCGGACGAGGTCATCCTTACTGTGACGGACAACGGCAGGGGCATCCCGGCCGATGGCAGGCGCAGCGGCCTGCGCAACCTCGCCGAACGCGCGCGCAGTGTGGGCGGCACCCTGGACATCCACACGCCGGCCGAGGGCGGCAGCCGACTCATCTGGCGGGCGCCTCTCGCAGCCGAGCCGCGGGCGTGACCGGGTAGCGTCCCCAGTGGGGCGGTGAACGGGGAGCCACGCTGAACGGTCAGACGCTGAGCCGTGATCCCGTCACGAGATCCGGCCGGATGCGCAGAGCGGCAGGCAGGGCAGAGTGCTCCATCCACGGGCGAAGCGTGGCTGCGTATCGGGTGAGTTCCGCCTCGTCGGTGACCCGGCGGGCGTAGCCGGTGACGACGACGCTCCAACCCAGATGTGTTTCAGGGTTGATGGCATCGGCTTCGTAGGCGACCACGACACCTGCCTCGTCGGTGGGCGCCACGATCGAGGTGAGCGTCGCGCCTTCGTGAAGCTGGACGATGATGTCCTCGCCGTCCATGAGGTGGTTGACGGGGCGGACAGCGGGCAGGGCCTGTTCGGTGAAGACGATGCGTCCCAGCGAGACGGTGCCGAGCAGGTGCAGAGCCTCGGCACGGTCGAGCCGCGTCATACGCCGGGGTGCCACCGTGACGGCGCGGCTGGTCCCCGTCCGTGGCGTGGCTTCGTCGTTCATCATACCCACCCTCTGCTCTTGCATCGTGCCTCGAAGCAGCCCGCTGCCCTGCCAGCCAGCGTCCCCGAGGGGCCTGGGCGGCGACAGGGCCGAACGGACCTCTCCGGGGCGCGGTTTGCCGGAGGCTCGGTGTCGGCACGCCCGTCACCACGCACATGTGGCGCTGTGACGCAGGTGGATGAACAGGTTGCCTCGGGGGAGCTGCCATGGAAGGTGACGCCTGACGGATCGAGGCGCAGTTCGCGTACCCTGCCGGCGGCCAATGCGAGAAGACCGGCTCTAATTGATTTCGCGTGGCGATGTCGCGCTCACCGGACAGGTAGACGGCCATGACGCTGTCGTCCAGTGCACCTGCGGTCAAGGTGAACGGAATCATGAGCAGGGGAGCAACCCTCCGCAAGGATGGTGGCCAGTGGCACGGCGCGGCGCCCGACGGCACATCAGGTGACCAGCCGTCGCAGATCCACCAGCCCGTCGTGCAGGGCCGAAGGTCCCTTCTGGTTAGTGACAGGACGTCAACAACAGCTCCACCGCTGAGGGAGTGGCCCCGCCCATGAGCGGTGCCGAAGCTGGGCACCCCTCTTCTGCGACGGCACGGACTACGGTGATGGGCACCAGCATCACAGCCCTGGCCGGGCCATCGGGGACGTTCGGCCCTGGCCGTTCGGCCCTTTCGAGGTCACCATTCAGAGGTCCGCCCCGGCGGACGAAGACTTCAGCGGATACGGAGTGTGTGATGACGGACAGCAGTGGCGGCCTCAACGACAAGGACCCGGTCAGGGTGTTCCTCCTCGACGACCACGAGGTGGTGCGACGTGGTGTGCACGATCTGCTGGACGCCGAGCCCGACCTGACCGTGGTCGGCGAAGCGGCCACCGCCGAACAGGCGCTGGTGCGGGTGCCGGCGCTGCGCCCGCAGGTCGCCGTACTGGACGTGAGGCTTCCGGACGGGGACGGTGTGAGCGTATGCCGCGAGCTGCGTTCCCAGATGCCCGATCTGGCCTGTCTGATGCTCACTTCGTTCGATGACGAGGAGGCACTGCTGGACGCGATCATGGCCGGGGCGTCCGGCTATGTCCTCAAGCAGATCACCGGCACCGACCTCGTCACCGCGGTACGGACAGTGGCCGCTGGCCAGTCCATGCTGGATCCCGGCGCCACGGCCCGTGTGATGGCACGTCTGCGAGGCGGCGCGCCGCAGGACGAACAGCAGCAGCGGGGGCTGCCCGCGCTGACCGACCGGGAGCGGGAGATCCTGGCGCTCGTGGGTGAGGGGCTGACCAACCGGGAGATCGGCAATCGGCTCTACCTGGCGGAGAAGACGGTCAAGAACAACATCTCCCGGCTGCTGGCCAAGCTGGGCGTGGAGCGGCGGGTTCAGGCCGCCGTCATCGCCACGCAGGCACTGGGCGGCAATGGCGGCCAGGCAGGCGGCCCAGCCTCCCCGGCGTATGAGGCCCGCTCACGGAACTGAGGTGCCGCGCACCGGAAGTGACGTGCCCGGACCGCGTCCCGCGCAAGTAGCTGACACCCCGGTTCCTCTCGGCACCGGGGTGTCAGCCTGCTGACGCAGGGGGCGGCCGGCGTCAGACGGCCAGGCCCGGGAGGATTTCGCAGGACCTCCCGGGAGGTCCCGTCCCGGCGCGGGCGGACCGGATTCTCAGGCGTGCGGCACCACGGCGACGGGGCAGGCGGCATGGTGCAGAGCGGCATGGGCCACCGATCCGATGCGGGTGCCGATGGGGGAGCGGCGTACCCGGCGGCCCAGCACGAGCAGCTGGGCCCGGGCGGCGGCCGACAGCAACACCTGCCCCGCGCTTCCGATTTCCACGTGCTCGATCACCGGCACGGCGGGGAACTTCTCCCGCCAGGGAGCGAGCGCCTGCTCCAAAGCCTTCCTCTCGAACGGTTCCAGCCCTCCCGCCTCGTCGGCAAGGCGCATCGAACCCGGGCTGTAGGCAAAGATGGGCGGCAGGCTCCAGGCCCGCACCGCTCGTACGGTCGCGCCCCGTGCGGCAGCCGCCTCGAAGGCGAAACCGAGCACGGCGTCACTGTCCTGCGCCCCGCCCTGCTGGCCCACCACGACCTCGCCGCCATCCTCTGCCTCGCGCGCGCTCGCGCCGGGGGCTCGGACCGAGACCACAGGGCACGTCGCGGCCGCGATGACCTGCTGACCGTACGATCCGAGCAGGAAACCGGCGATAGCCCCGTGCCCGCGTGATCCGAGGGCCAGCATGCCCGCCCGGTCGGCCTCGGCGAGCAGGGCGGAAACCGCTGTATCCGGCACCACTTCGGCTGTGACCGACAGGTTGGGATACCGGTCGGACACGCGTGTCTCGGCCTCACGCAGCACGGCGTTGGCCGACTGGGTCTGCACTTCCCTGTCCTGGACGATCGGTACGTCCAGCGGCTGCCACAGCCAGGCGTGCACGATGCGCAGGGGCACGCCGCGGAGCGCGGCTTCACGGGCTGCCCAGTCGGCTGCGGCCAGGCTCTCCGGGGATCCGTCCACTCCTGCAACGATGGCTCGCCTCATGGGGCTTCCTCCATACGGGTTCCGACGGGCACGGCCACTCAGCCGGCCCCGCTCCTTCCAGCATGAGGGAGCCGGAGCTGCACGAGGAGGGCCACTCGGCCCGACATGCGTACCCCCTTCGGCCACCACACCTCCAGGACACAGCTGCATCAACGGCGATCCCGAGGGCCGACCGTCCCCGAGCAGGGGCCCTGTGGCCCCTCTCGGATACAGGGCGAGCCGACCAGTCTGAGAGGTGTCGGCCCACCCACACCCCGTCAGGAGCGAAGCATGTCCAGCACTGTCACCGTAGGTCTCGACGGATCCCGAGAAAGCCTGGCCGCCGCGAACTGGGCCGCCCGCGAGGCGCTCAGCCGCGGCCTGCCGCTGCGGCTGCTGGCGGCGTGGGACAGCGACCACGACAACCGCTCCCGCCGCATCGGCCTGGACACAGCACGTGGATGGGGCGAGAGGTCCCTCCACATCACACAGCACCGTCTGCAACGCAGGCACCCCGGGCTGCACGTGGAAACGACGTGGATCCCCGGGGACCCGGTCGACACACTGAGCACCGCGGGGAACGAGGCGGAGCTGCTCGTGCTGGGTTCTCGCGGCCTGAGCGGTATAGCCGGCTTCCTGGCCGGATCCGTATCACTCGCAGTACTGGCCCGCATCCGGCGCCCCGCCGTCCTCGTCCGCCCCCAGACCGCCCCCGTGCCCCAGGAACACGACCCGGCCGGCGACATCCTGCTCGGACTGGACGCATCCCGGCCCAGCGACGAGATGCTCGCCTTCACCTTCGACACCGCAGACCGGTACAGCTGCGGAGTGCGGGTGCTCTACAGCTGGGCGATGCCGCTGTTGCACGGCCCCGACATGGCCGGCGCCTTGCCGCTGCTGGCGGCCGAACTCGACAACGAGTGGGGCCAAGCCCTCGACGCGGCGCTCACACCCTGGACGAAGAAGTACCCCGCCGTGCCCGTCGTCCGCCAGTGCCAACAAGGGCGTCCGGCACAGGACCTGATCGACGCCGCGCCCCGTGCCCGGCTGGTCGTCGTGGGCCGCAGAAACCGCCGCTCACGGATCGGCACCCACATCGGCGCCGTCACCCATGCGGTTCTGCACCACTCGCCGACTCCCGTCGCCGTCGTACCGCATGACTGAATCTGCCGGCCTCAGCGCGGCACGTCGATCCGATGCTTTCGACCATGGCCGTCCACGCCGCGGCGGCCCGGCTCGTGGAAGCGGGACAGGTGGTCGAGGGAGGGCTCCAGCCCCGCTGCGACCAGGAAGCCACGGCCGGTCGGCACATCACGTACGAAGAGGCTGAAGGTCGCCGGGGCGTACATACCCTCCCGGAGGTAGGACAGGGCCATCGTGACCTGGTAGAGATCGGTGGTGGTGACCTCAGACATGGCTGCCCCCGCTCCGCGCCAGGCCGCCAGGCGCGTCGTCGCGTTTGCAGGCGAGACGGGCGGTCACGTCCACGACGCCGTCCACGGTCTCGCACAGCCGCACAGTGATCGGTATGAGGCTCTGGCGCGGCACGGTGCCGCTCAGCGTGACCCTGCCGTCGTCCACCCCGACCGTGACTGCGGAGGGTGACAGGGCGAGGGTGCGGGTCAGGACGTCCTCCAGGATCTCCTCCTGGATGGCCCGGTCTCCCCGCAGGAACAATTTCAGCAGGTCACTGCGGCTGATCACGCCCACCAGGCGACCCGAGTCGTCGACCACCGGCAGTCGTTTGATGCGGTGTCCTTCCATCACCCTGGCCGCTTTGACGGCGCTCCATTCGGGGTGGGCGATCACTGCTGGGCTGGACATGAGCGCCTCGGCCGTGCTCGCGCGGCTCCCCGGCGGCCGACTGCGCAGCAGATCGGCCTCGGACACCACACCGACGGGGCGATCACCGGCGTCGATCACTGGTACCGCCGTGATGCCGTACTCGTCGAGCAGGCGGACGATCTCTTTGAATGCCGTGCCCCGCTGCACGCTGACGGCATTGGACGTCATCAAGTCGGCAACGCTGCGGTGCCTCATCGCTGATCAGTTCCTTCCGGACGAGCCGGACCTGTCGGCCTCGATCACCAGCGTGGAACGAGGACCACACCTCGCATAGGGCCTCAGGGGCATGTTTCCGGACCAATGGGTCTGAGTGGTGAATAGGATGTTCAGAACGTGCCTGCCTGCTCAATGCGGGTTCCCATTCCATGGCGAGTAGGCACCGGCGAACGGAGTGGCGCTCGTGACCCCTCGTCCCGTGCAGATGCCACCCACTGCTGCCGGGGGGAGTACGGGGCTCACGGAGCAAGAGGCAGCGCGCCGTCTCATCGAGTACGGCCGCAACGAGGTAGCCGCACGGCGTCCGGTACGGCTGCACGCGCGCGTGCTGGCCCAGCTCCGAGATCCGCTGATCATGGTTCTCCTGGGTGCCGTGGCCCTGACCGTCGCCATTGGTGATCATGCTGATTCCGTGGTCATCGCCCTGGTGATCGTCGTGAACACCACGGTGGGCGTGGTCCAGGAGATCAGGGCCGACAACGCGGTGGCTGCCCTCTCCGCCATGTCCGCGCCCAGCGCGCGAGTACTGCGCGACGACGCGGACCGGGAGGTGCCTGCCACGGAGGTCGTGCCGGGAGACGTGCTGCTGCTGGGCGAAGGCGACATCGTGCCCGCAGACGCCCGCCTCATGGAGGCATCGGCGCTGCTCGTCGACGAGTCGATGCTGACGGGTGAGTCCGTTCCGGTCGACAAGGACCTCCGCTCCCCGCGGCCCGAGGCGGCGACACTGAGCGCCGGCACCGTCGTCGTACGGGGGAGGGGGGTGGCAGAGGTGACGGCCACGGGGTCGGCGAGTGCCCTCGGCCGCATTGCCGCACTGCTCGTGGGCCGGTTGGAGCCGACACCGCTGCAGCGGCGGCTGGCGTCCCTGGGCCGCGTACTTGCTGTCGTCACGCTTGCCTTGTGTGTGCTCGTGTTCGGGCTTGGCCTTCTCCGCGGTCAGGGACTCGGGACGATGGCGGTGACGGCGATCAGCCTGGCGGTGGCCGCTGTTCCCGAGTCCCTGCCTGCCGTCGTCACCCTGGCGCTGGCCTTGGGTGCCCGCCGGATGGCAGCTCGGCATGCCGTGGTGAGGCGGCTGCCGGCGGTGGAGACGCTCGGCTCGGTGACTGTGCTCGGGACCGACAAGACGGGCACCCTCACCGAAGGCCGCATGGTGGTCGAACACGTCTGGACACCTGAAGGCACGGTGGAGTTCACAGGCGTCGGCTACGAGCCGAGGGGCGAGACGCGCGTCGGCGGAAAGGCCGCAAGTGCTGCCGAACTCGTCCCCGTGCAAGAACTGCTGACCGTCGCCGCGCTGTGCAGCGATGCCACCCTGCGTCCGCCGCAGTCAGAAGCGGAGCATGTCGACGACGAACGATGGACGGCCTCAGGAGATCCCATGGAAGCCGCACTGCTCACTGCGGCGGCCAAGGCCGGCTGCGCCGACCATCACGTGCTGCGGCAGCGGTATCCGCGCACGGCCGAGGAGCCGTTCGACAGCATGCGCAAGCGCATGACGACGCTGCACATGACTCCGTCCGGCCAGGTGATGGTGTGCTTGAAGGGGGCCCCGGAGGCCGTCGTCCACGAGGCTGTGCTCGACGAGAGCGCAGACCGGCTCGGCCGTGCCCGGCAGGAAGCGGCACGGCTGGCCGCGCAGGGGTACCGAGTGCTTGCTGTTGCTTCGGCGCTGCGCGACGTCCCGCCGGTGCACGTCGCCGATGCCGAGACGCAACTGCGCCTGCTCGGCCTTGTCGCGCTGAACGATCCTCCGAAGACCGCTGCGACCGCAACGCTGGCTGCCTGCCGGGCTGCGGGCATCACTCCGGTACTCATCACCGGTGACCATCCCGCCACCGCACGGGCGATCGCTGCGCGAGTGGGACTGATCGACGCCGGCTCCGAGGCCCGCGACGTCGTCACGGGCCCTGCCCTGGCATCCGGAGCAGTCGGCGAAGTGACCGAGGTGCGCGTCTTCGCCCGCACGGACCCGCAGCAGAAGCTGGACATCGTCCGGGCATGGCAGAGACGGGGCGACGTGACGGCGATGACCGGCGACGGCGTCAACGACGGACCTGCGCTGCACCAGGCGGACATCGGGGTGGCCATGGGGCGGCGGGGCACCGAGGTCGCGCGACAGTCGGCCGATCTGGTGCTCACCGACGACGAGTTGTCCACGGTGGTCGCAGCGGTCGAGGAGGGACGCCGCGTCTACGACAACATCCGCCGGTTTCTGGTCTACGGGCTGGCAGGCGGCGCGGCGGAGATTCTCGTCATGCTCGTCGGACCCGCCTTCGGGCTTGCCCTGCCGCTGCGGGCCGGCCAGATCCTGTGGATCAACCTGCTGACCCACGGCCTGACGGGGGTGGCAATGGGAGCGGAGCCTGTGTCACCTCACGCCATGCGACGGCCACCGCGCCCGCCGCACCAGCATGTTCTGGGGCACGGTCTGTGGCAGAGAGTGCTCTTCCTTGCGGCTGTGGTGACTGTGGCCAGTCTGGCGGCGGGACTGTGGGCCCGGGCTGCGGGAGCGCCGTGGCAGAGTGTTCTGTTCCTCTCCTTGCTGGCCGCGCAGCTCGGGATCGTCCTTGGCCTGCGCACTCGCCTCCTGACCCGCGAGAACCTGTTTCTCCCGCTGTCCGTTCTGGCCTCGGCCGGGCTGGCGGCTGCCGCCCTCTACTTGCCTTTCCTGGGCGCGGTGCTGGAGACGGAGCCGCTGGGTGCAGAGGAGGTCGGCATCGCGGCCTGCGCAGGCGTGGCCGGGTTCGTCGCGGCAAGGATGAGCGGCCAGAGATGGGTGAGGAAGCTTGTCGTGAAGGGATGACGAGCCGCAGGACGTCAGAACACGGGGTGACGGACGTCGATCTGGGCGTTGACGTCCACGACTCCGGGAACAGCCCGCGCCAGCCGGACGAGCACGTCGATCAGCGTGCTGACAGGCACAGCGCCGGTCAGCGTGACGGCACCGTCCTTCACGTGGACGTCGAGTTCCGACGCCTTGGCAGGGATCAGATGCGCGATCAGTTCGTGGCGCACTTCCTCGGCGATGTCGGCGTCCGAGCGGAGATAGATCTTCAGGAGGTCTCCCCGGCTGACCACACCGAGCAGGTGTCCCTCGGCATCCACCACGGGCAGACGCTTGAGGTGTCTGCGGGCCATCAACCGTGCGGCGCCCGCGATCGTGGTGTCCGGTTGCACGGTGACGGCGGGGGTCGTCATGAGCCGGCCCGCGGTCACCGCGCGCGAAGCGTCCTCCCCCTGGGCCTTGATGATCAGGTCTCCCTCGGAGACGACCCCGGTGACGTGTCCCTCGGCCGAGAGGACGGGCAGGGCGCTGACGTGCCACTGCTGCATGGCCTCCACGATCTCCTTGAACGGTGCGTCGCTGTTCACCGAGATCACGGCGTGGGTCATCACATCAGCGACGGTTCGTACGTGCTTCATGACCGTTCCTCCCTGTCGTGTGCATACCTGCCGTAACTCCGATGGTGCCGTCCGGGAAGTGGTGAGGGCAGGGGCCGAGCGGGCCCCTCCGAGGGCCGCCCGACCCCCGATGACCACTCTGGCCCGGTGATGTCATGGAACTGACGGAAAGGGCCACGAGGAGGCGCGGAGAACCGGCCGACGTGCACCGCGCAATCAGGATCCGCGAGAAGCGGGTGACCCTTTCCGTCTCATGCTGTCCGGATGAGGGCGGCGCGCCGCTTCTGCTGCCGTGGCCGTCGGTCGCGAGGCCTGTGCTCGTCTCACCATTCTGACCCCAGGACGCTCACCGGTCAGGCCGAGTGGTGTCCGTGGGGGCGCTCGAGTCCAGGTCCTGGTCGTCGATCTCGTAGCCGAGGCTCCGTGGACGGCGACCACCCCGTCCACGGAGCGGCACAGCCGCTCGACGATCGGCATGTCGGCCCTTTCGGCGACCCGTCCGGTCAGGGTCACTACGCCCTCGCATACGGTGGCGTTGACGCTGCCAGGGACGGGTCCGAGGGTTTCGCTGAGCACGTCCTGGTGGATTTCGTCGCTGATGGCTTCGTCGCGGCGCAGGAAGGGGCGAAGCAGGTCGCACCTGCTGACCATGCCGGCCCTGGGAGCCTGTGGCGGCTCCGCACCCGTACTGCAACTCTCTGGCCTCGCTCCCCGGGAAGACAGAGCCGAATGGTCCCGGAAAGGGACGGCCCGCCCCTGTGGCGGCGCGTCGTGGGCGTGTGACTCTGATCTCGTCAACAGGACGCTGCGAGGAGCAGGGACATCAGGTCGTTCAATCGTCAAGAGTGGGCGTACGAACCGAAGAGGGGCAGCGGCATGTGGGCCGGCGTGGGCGATCAGATCGTTGTGGGAGGTCCCACCGTGGGAGATTCGGGCCGCGACGGAGAGATCGTCGGCCTGCACCACCCGGACGGGACTCCGCCCTATGACGTGCGCTGGTCGGACACCGGGCGTGTCACCGTGTTCTTCCCGGGGCCGGACGCCCGTATCAAGCACCTCACGGACCATGGGCACCACACGGGCAGGGGCACACCGAGGCCATGAGTCGAAGTGTGCGCGCGGCGCACGGTACCTGAGATGTGTTGCCGGCGGGCCCACGGTCGGGAGGACTGTGGCGAGTGGGGAGGTGGCGCGTTCGCCGGGTGGACATCGTGACGCACCGAGAGGCCGGGCCACGGCTCGTTCCGCTGTTCGTGCGCGCGGCGCCTTCAAGGCGAGACGCCCTGGGCTTCGTCCAGGTCCAGTCGGACGTCCACCACGCCCTCGACGGCGCTGACGGCCCGGGCCAGCAGCGGTACCAGCGCCCGGTCCCGCAAACTGCCCTCCAGGGTCACGATGCCCTCCGTGACCGAGACCTCCAACTGCGCGGTGGCAGGCAGGCGGTGGACGATCGTGCTTCGGATCTCGCCGGCGATGTCCTCGTCCGGCCGGAGGAACACCTTCAGCAGGTCACTGCGGCTGACCACACCCTCCAGCATTCCGACCTCATCGACCACGGGCAGCCGCTTCACGCGCCGCCGCGCCATGATCCGGGCAGCCTCGGCCAGCGTGGCGCCCGCGTGGACGGTGACGGCCGGGCTGGACATCAGTTCCTCCGCCGACACCGCTCCCGCCTTGGCGGCCTGGGTCGGCGGCCTTCCCCACTGCTCGGAATCACCGTCGCGCGCCTCCTCCTTGGGCAGCAGGTCCGCTTCCGACACCACGCCGATGACCCGCCCCTCACCCTCCAGTACCGGCAGCGCGTTGACCTTCCACTGCTGCATCAGCTCGACGATCTCCTTGTAGGTGGCGTGACGCCCTACGGCGACAGCGGTGTGGGTCATCACGTCGCTCACCGTGTGCGGTGAATCAGGCATGGCGGCTCTCCCTTGCCTTCGGGCGGCGCTCGACGGTGAGGTCGAGGAAGTGGGTGGAACAGGAGATGCACGGGTCGTGATTGCGGATCACCCGCTCGCACAGCGCGGTCAGCACTGCGTCGTCCGCATCGTGCTGCGCCACGGCGCTGCGGGCGGCGCGGACGAGGTCGTCCTCGATCGCGCCCTGGTTCTGGGCGGTGGGCGGGACCAGTTGGGCATCCGTGACTGTGCCGTCGGCATCGAGCACGTACCGGTGGTACAGCAGCCCGCGGGGCGCCTCCGTCGCGCCGTGCCCGGTGCCCGCCACAGGGGGCACATCGGTGTACGGACGTGGCGGGGGAACATAGGACTCGATGATCCGCAGCGCTTCCTCCACCGCGTACACGACCTCGACCGCGCGGACCAGGATCGACCGGTAGGGGTTGCGGCACACCGCACCGTCCGCGGGATCGCCGAGCCCTGCCTCCCGTGCCGCCTGCCTCGCCGTGTGCGACAGTCTCCGGCCGCTGATCGCGAACCGTGCGAGGGAGCCGGTGAGATGACGCCGCCCGTCCAGACGTGAGTGCAGCGCCGTGGAATGCGGTACCTGCACCTCGCGCACTCGTACGGGAAAGTCGTCCAGGGGGAACGCATAAGACGTCCCGTCGGGACGCAGTACCGTCGGGGTGCCCGATTCGATGGCGTACGTCCCGGGCTCGGCCAGTGCCAGAAAGTCGGCGTCGGTCTCGGCTTCCGGGAAGTCGAAGCCGGCGACCCAGCGCACGGTCTCCCAGGCGTCGTCCTGCGCCTGCCGCAATTGCTGGGCCAGCGGGTGCAGTTCAGCTACGGACGGCACCCGGTAGAAGCCGCCGATCCGGACGTTGACCGGATGGATCGCCCGGCCGCCGAGCAGTTCCATCACGGCGTTGCCCGCCCGCTTCAGCCGCAGTCCCCGCTCCACGTGGGCGCGTTGGGTGCGTGCCAGCTCGATGGCGCTGTCGTATCCGAGAAAGTCAGGGGCGTGCAGGAGATAGACATGCAGCGTCTGACTCTCGATCCACTCGCCGCAGTAGAGCAGTCGGCGCAGCTGTGCGACGCCAGGGTCGACCGTGACGCCACAGGCGTCCTCGATGGCGGCGCACGCACTCATCTGGTAGGCAACCGGGCAGATCCCGCACACGCGGGAGGTGATGTCCGGGGGCTCGGTGTGTCCGCGGCCCCTGAGGAACGCCTCGAAGAAGCGTGGAGGTTCGTAGATGTCCAGGCGTGCCTCGGTGATCTCGCCGTCGTCCAGTCGAAGGTGAAGCGAGCCTTCGCCTTCGACCCGGGAGAGCGAGCCGATGTGCAGGACACGGGATCCGCGGTGGGTCATGGCCGGCTGTCCTCTTCTTGGGCGAAGGCGGTGGCGTTGAAGGTGCGCAGGATGCGCTCGGTGTCGCGGTCGTCCATGCCGTCCCGGTGCAGGAAGGGGATGAGCGCCGGGAGGTTGGTGGATCCGGAGGGTCCGAAGCAGCCGTAGCAACCACGTCCGTAGGCGGGGCAGATGGCTCCGCATCCGGCGTGCGTGACGGGACCCAGGCAGGGCGTGCCGTGCGCGACCGTGACACAGACCGTCCCGCGGCGCTTGCACTCGAAGCACACGCTGTGGTTCGGCACATCCGGCTTGCGGCCGAACAGGAAAGCCGTGATGACTTCGAGGAGTTGGCGGCGGTCGATGGGGCAACCACGCAGTTCGAAGTCGACGTCGACATGGTCCGAGACGGGGGTGGACGTGGACAGTGTCTCGATGTACTCGGGGCGGGCGTAGACGGTGCGGCGGAACTCATCGACGTCCGCGAAGTTGCGCAGTGCCTGAATGCCGCCCGCCGTGGCGCAGGCTCCGATCGTCACCAGCCGGTGTGCCGCCGCGCGGATCGCGCGGACCCGCTCCGCGTCTGCGGGCGTGCTGACCGACCCCTCGACCAGGGCGAGGTCGTACGGACCGGGCTGAACCGCACTGGAGGCCTCCAGGAAATGGGTGATCTCCACCCGGCCCGCGAGGGCCAGGAGCTCGTCCTCGCAGTCCAGCAGGGTCAGCTGGCAGCCGTCGCAGGAAGCGAGCTTGAACACGGCCAGCGTGGGAACGTCCATGTCACAGCTCCCTGACGCCGAGCAGCGGAGCGGCACGGTCCCAGCTCAGCACGGGTCCGTCGCGGCACAGGAGCACCGGGCCGAGTTGACAGTGTCCGCAGTGTCCCGTCCCGCAGCGCATGTTCCGTTCGAGGGACACCTGGATGTGCTGCTCCGGGATCCCGCGGTGCGACAGGTTACGGGCGGCGGAACGGATCATTGGTTCGGGTCCGCAGAGGAACGCCGTGCTGGTCCCGGGGTCGAAGTGGGTGCTGTCGAGCAGCTGCGTCACCAGGCCCACGTGACCTCGCCACCGGTCGTCCGGCCGGTCCACCGTCACCCCGGTGAAGGTGGTGGGCCACGTCTCGATCTCCGCCGCGTGGATCAGATCCGCGGGCGTCCGGGCGCCGATCAGCACGTTCAGTCGGCCGAACCTGTCGCGGTCGGCCGTCACCGCGTGGACGAGCGGCCGCAGGGGCGCCAGGCCGATGCCGCCTGCGATCACCACGATGTCCCGGCCGACGGCCGTCTCGAGGTCCCACGTCGTGCCGAACGGTCCGCGCAGCCCGATGACCTCGCCTTCGCGGGCTCTGCTCAGCGCTTCGGAGACCGCGCCCACCTCGCGAACGGTGTGGCAGAGCCCGCCGTCCGGGGGGATCTCGCTCACCGACAGCGGGATCTCGCCCCGTCCGAAGGCGTACACCATGGCGAACTGGCCCGGCGCGAACGCGGGAAGCTGCTCGGCGACAGGTCGCAGCCGCAGCGTGGCGGTGTCGTCCGTCTCCTGTCGTCGGGCGACCACGCTGTACGGCACCGGGGCGCCGGTCATGTCGTGCTGCCGCTGCCGTGCGGGGCGTACAGGTCCAGCAGCCGGATGCGGGCGGCGTGCAGGCGGTGGGCGATGACCCTGCCGACCCACTGGCCGATCGCGGAGCCGAGGGCCGGGTCCGCGTCCATCATCATCCGCACGGTTCTCGCATCGAACTCCTCGGCGCGCACTGGTGTCATGGCCTCGGCACCGAGCTGCCACACATAGGGCGGGAACAGCCAGGACCAGCCGACGAGCTCCCCGAAACCGAGACTCTCGAGAACCACGGGGCGCTGCCCGGGCACCTGGATGTCGAGCGTCACCGTGCCGGAATGAACGATCCAGAAACGGTCAGCAGGCTGTCCCTCCTCGAACAGCCTGTTTCCTTCGGGGATGTTGACCTCGCGGGACACCTCCATCAGACGGGCGTGGTGCTCGGCTGACAGAACACGCGTCATACGGGTGGGAGAAGGGGTGTTCACTGCCGGGCCTCCGCATCGAGTGCTGCTGCTTCTTCGGTGATGTCGATACCGACCGGGCACCAGACGATGCACCGGCCGCAGCCGACGCAGCCGGAACTGCCGAACTGGTCGTACCAGGTGCCGAGTTTGTGCGTGAGCCACTGCCGGTAGCGACTGTGCCCGGAGGAGCGGACCGGGCCGCCGTGCAGGGCCGAGAAGTCGAGGTCGAAGCAGGAGTCCCAGCGCTGCCACCGCTCGGCGTGGTCACCGGTGAGGTCGGTGACCTCCTCGGTGGTGGTGCAGAAACACGTCGGGCACACCATGGTGCAGTTGCCGCAGGTCAGACACCGCTCGGCCACGTCGTTCCAGCGCTCGGCGTCCAAGGTCGCGCCCATGAGCTCCTGCAGGCTGACCGGCGGCATGGAGCGACCCATCCGGTCCGCGGCTTCGTTCACTGCGGTCCGGGCAGCCGAGACGGCTCGCTCGGGAGCGGGTCGGTGGGGGATTTCGGTGAGGAGTGAGGCGCCCTCGTCGCTGCCGACGCGCACGACGAAGCGATGGCCGTCCGCATCGATCATCTCGGTGAGTGCCAGGTCGAAGCCGCTGTCGGCGGCCGGCCCTGTTCCCATGGAGGAGCAGAAGCACGTTGCGCCGGGCTCTGTGCACTCGGCGGCGATGAGGAGCGCGCCGTTGCGGCGCTCCCGGTATCCGTTGTCCGTGAAGCGGCCGCCGGTCAGTACGCGGTCCTGGATCGCGATGGCCCGCAGGTCACAGGGGCGTACCCCCAGGAAGGCGTAGGAGGGCTGCTCAGGGCGCTCCTCGACCATGTTGAGCGATCCGTCCGGTCCGCGTTCGGCGCTCCACAGCTTCTGCCGTGGTGGGTGCAGGAAGTTCTTCCAGGACTGCGGCCCGGCGCTGTGGGCGAAGGCTGCTCCGTCGTCGCGGCGGCGCAGCCGGTAGTGCCCTGCTTCGAGCTCGGTACCCCACCCGTAAGGCAGATCGTCGTCTGCTGTGATGTGGGTGAGGACGATCGCGCCATCACGCACGGCAGGACCGATCACCGCGCGCCCCTGGGCGATCAGGGCCTTGATCAGAGCGTCGAGCCCCGCCCGGTCGATGATTGCGGTCTGGGTGGTGACGGTCATGACCGGTTCTCCTCTCCAGCAGCCGCTGTCTGCTCTCTCAGAGTCGGCCGAGGTGCTGCCCGCCGGGGAGGGTCGAACGGGCCCCACTGCAGGTCCGTCAGGCCCGCCGTCGTCCGCTCCACTTCGGTTCCACGCTGATCCACTCGCGTTCCCACTCCGCCATCCTGTGCCGGTCGGCGGTTCGTCGCACGGCAAGACGGACCACAAGGACGGCCGCCGCGCTCCCGGCCGTGACGCCGGCGCCGACTGCGAAGGCCTCCAGCAGGACGTCGCCGTCGTCCTTGGGGGGCGCTGTGACCTTGCCCCGGCTGTCCACCCAGATGTCCGTGCGGTCGCCGCGCTCCATGCCCTCCGGAACCAGCGCCACGCCCTGTGAGACACCTCCGCCCGGGGTGGCCCAGCGCACCGGCACCCGGTACTTCGCCTGCGTCACGCTGCCGTCGGAGGAAGGGATGGATTCCGGGGTGTCTCTCAGGAGTTCCGCCCGTACCTGGTGCAGCGACGCCGCCCGCTCCGCTGCCGCTGCCCGGCCCTGCGCGAATGCCGACCACCCTGAGGCCGTGCCTGCGGCGGGAGCTCCGAGCACAAGGCCCGCGCTGAGCAACAGCGCCGTCCAGGAGCCGACCACATCGGACCGCCGGAGCAACGGGTTGTGCCGGCGCCGCGCGCGGAGGGTGTCGAAAGCCATGGCGTCACGTCCGTCCTGCCACCAGATCGGCAGCGATGGTCTCGGCCCAGCGGCTGATCCGCGCGACGTCGCGAAAGTCCCCGCCACGTCCTTGTTGAAGGATCATCCGGGCGACCCAGCCGCTCGCTCCTTCCTCGAGCCGCCCGCCGAACGTGACATGTTCCTCCGCATCCAGCCTGTGGGCCGCCCGACGGGCCCCCGCCACCGGGGGAATGTCGCGCTCCGATGCCGAGGGGTCGAGAGGACCGCTGCTGAAGAGCCATACCGGGCGTGCGGCCAGTTCTCGGTGGTGGCGGCGCGCGAAGCGCCGGGCGTCCCGGTGCCAGCGACCCGCGTACAGCGCACCACCGAGCACGACGGCGTCGTACGGGCCGACGTCCTGGATCTCGTGGGCGGACCGGGCGTCTGCGTCGATACCGTTGTCGCGGAGGACGGAGGCGATCCATCGCGCGATTTCGGCTGTCGAGCCGTTCTTGCTGCCGTAGGCGACGAGTGCCGAAGGCCTCATTGTGATCGCACTCCTCGTCGCTCTTCGCCACGCAGTCGATCGGGCGCAAGGTTCGGTGGCGGCTCCTTCGAGCGGTCATCACGGTGGTTCTCGTAGCGGCAGGTGAGCCGGTCGACGACGGAGACCACGCCGTCGACCTGCTGGATCAGCCGCAGGACCGGGGGAATCTCGCTCCGCTGTCCGAGCTGCCCGCTCACCGTGACCACGCCGTCGCGCACCTCGACGTCGATTGTGGCGGGCGGGATCCAGCAGGTGCGGTCCAGGACGTCCTCCACGACGACGCGCCGGATCTCGGCGTCCGGTCGCAGGAACACCTTCAGCAGGTCGCGGCGGGTGACGATGCCGACGAGGCGGTTCTCCTCGTCCACCACCGGAAGCCGCTCGATGCCGTGCCGCGCCATGATGCGGGCCGCTTCCGCGATGGACTCGTGGGCGTAGGCGTAGACGGCGGGACGGGTCATCAGCCGGCACGCGGTGAGCGTCATTACGCCGGGGTCCGTGTCCTGGCCTTTCCTGATGAGGGAGGACCAGCGGGCGTGGTGTGCGCCCTGCCTGTCCTCGGCCGCCGCGGCGTGAGCGAGTAGGCCACTCTCGGAGATCACGCCGATCACCCTTTGGCTGCCGTCGACGACAGGGAGCCCGCTGATCCGATGGTCGTCGAGCAGGTGGACGATCTCCCTGAATGTGGTGTCTGCGGTGGCCCGCACGACGTCGCTCGTCATCACGGTGCCGACCATGTCGTGCTTCATCATGGCTGCCTCTTTCAGCGGAGTCGGCGCAGATAGGCGTCGTAGGTCCGCGAGGGCGTCAGCCGGATGCGGACATCGGCGACGGCAGCGCCGTCAGGCCCGGCGATCACGGGATTGAAGTCGGCCTCGGCCAGCTCCGGCAGGTCGCCGGCGAGCCGCGACAGGCGCAGCAGAAGTTGCTCAAGGCAGCCGACATCCACTGGCTTGGCGCCCCGGTGGCCGAGCAGCAGTGGGGCACAGCGCGGTGCGCTGATCAGGTCGTGGACATCCTGGTCGGTGAGGGGTGCCAGCCGCGCGGCGTGATCGGCGAGCACCTCGGTGGCCGTACCGCCCAGCCCGAACAGGACCAGCGGGCCGAAGACGTCGTCCTGGACCACACCGGCCAGCAGCTCAAGCCCCCCTTCTGCCAGCGGCTGGACGAGGACACCTGCCAGTCGACCGTGGAACCGGGTGACGAAGTCGCGGTGCGCTGCCCGGATCTGTGCGTCCCCGCGCAGGTCGAGGCGTACCGCATGCTGTTCGGTCTTGTGGATCATTCCGGGCACGTACGCCTTGAGGACCACCGGCCCGTCCGGTCCCGAAAGACGCTCTGCTTCCCGGACGGCCTCGTCCTCGTTCTCGGCCCACCCCCAGGGGAGCCGGGGTATCCCGTAGCAGTCCAGCAGCGCGGCGCCGTCTCGTGGTTCGAGCCAGCCGCCTTCTGGATGGGCACTGAGATACGCCGCTGCGATTCCTGCAGCACGTGCGCTGTGGATTCCTTCGAGCGGGGGGATGCGTCCGGCGTCCCGGCTCAGCCACTTGGCACGGGAGACCGCGTGCGCGAGCGCATGGGCGGCGGCCTGCGGGTCCGCGTAGGCGGGAATCGAGCCGCTCTCGGCGGGAAGGAGCCGTACGGACGCTTCCTGGTCCGGCAGTACGGCGACGATCGGGCACGCGAGGTCGCGTGGCAGGCAGGTGACCGCCCGCGGGAGACGGTCGCCGGTCGCCGCGGCCACTGCGGTCGGCACGAGCGACACGAGCACCGCGTCGACCTCTTCAGCCGCGGACAGTACGGAGAGGCAGGCCCGCAGCTGGTCCTCGGAGACGGCGGCCGTCGTATCGATCGGGTTGTCGGCGACCGCGCCGTGGGGGAGCTCTGTGAGGAGCGCGGCGGTCACTGCCGACGGCAGCGGAGGCACGGTGAGACCCGCCTCCGCACAGGCGTCGGCGGCGAGCACACCCGTGCCGCCGGCATTGCTGACCACCGCGATCCGGCGTCCGCCCGGCAGAGGTTGGGCGTGCAGAAGTGCCGCGGTCTCGAGCAGTTCGGCGATGCTGCGCGTGGCGGTGATGCCTGCCTGGGTGAACAGTGCCTGACGGGTCATCGTCGAAGTTGCTGCGGCGGCCGTGTGCGACGCCGCCGCGCGTCGGCCCGCGTCCGTGCGGCCGGCGTCGACGGTCAGCACGGGCATCCGCCGGGTCACCCGGCGGGCGGTCCGTGAGAACGTCCGTGGATTGCCGAAGGACTCGAGGTGGAGCAGCGCCAGATCGGTGCGGTCGTCGCACTCCCACCACTGGAGCAGGTCGTTGCCGCTCACGTCGTACTTGTCTCCGAGGGAGACGAACGTGGACACGCCGATACCGAGACGGGACAGGCCGCCGAGCAGAGCGATGCCGACACCGCCCGACTGCACGGCGACGCCGGCCGAGCCGGGCTCCGGGGGATCGGCCGCGAACGTCGCGTCGAGACCGACGCTTCGGTCCGTGTTGGCGATCCCCAGGCAGTTGGGGCCGACCAGTCGCATTCCGTACCAGCGACAGGCAGACCGCAGTGCCCCGGCCTGCCGCGCATCGAGGCCCGAGGACACCACGAGCAGGCCCCGCACCCCACGCTTGCCGCATTCTTCGGCGGCGAGGGGCACGGCCGAGGCGCGCACGGCAAGGACGGCCAGATCGGGGGTGAGAGGAAGAGCCTGGACGTTCGGGTAGGTGGGGGTGCCCAGGACGACGGGCGCATGCGGATGTACCGCGAAGAGCCGGCCGGTGAATCCGCCGTGGCGCAGTTTCCGCAGGACAGCTCGGCCGACCGATCCGGGGTGGCGCCCGGGACCGATCACTGCGACCGAGCGAGGCCGCAGCAGCGGACGGAGACTGGCGACGTCGGCCGTCCTGCCGCGCAGGTCGACGGCGGAGAGATACGTCTCGTCCTCGGCGAGGCGCACCGTGCAGTGCACCTCGGGTCCGTCGAAATGCCTGGTCGTCTGAAGCCCCAGGTCGGCGAAGACCTTGAGCATCGCGTGGTTCTCCGCCAGGGCCTCGGCACAGAACTGGATGATTCCGTCTGCCCTGGCCAGGGAGACAAGGTGCTCCAGCAGCAGCGTGCCGGCTCTCCGGTGGTGCCAGTGATCGGAGACGGCGAGCCCTACCTCTGCCTCGGTTCCGGTGCCCGGCAGCGTGTCGTACTCGGCGACTCCCACGAGCTCGTCGCCTGACTCGGCGAGCAGGGCCCGGCGGCCGGGAGTGGCAGGAGCGCAGAGCCGGTCGGCGGACTGGCGTGCGGAGTTCCGGTTCGCGGTGAAGAAGCGCAGCCGCAGGTTCTCCGTGGACACCCCGTCGTACAGCCGCAGAACGCGCTCATGGTCTCCGGGCAGGACCGGACGGATGCGCACCGTGCTTCCGTCGGTGAGCAGCGCGTGGACCTGCTGAGATGCGTTCACTGTCTCGGTCATGACGATCACTCCCTGCCGCGTCGCATCTCCAGAGTTGGTGCGAAAACGCCAGGGGCACAGGGCCTACCGGGTCGGCTGGGGGGCCGAAAGGCCCTATCCAGCAGTCTTGCGAACGACTCGGGCGGGCGCCACCGGGCAGGCGGGCAGCCAGCCTCTGCTGTCACAGTCGCAGCTGTCCTCGTGCCGTCGGGTTCCTTCAACCGCTTGCCGTGGCCTCGCAGTGACGGGTGATCTCGTCCTCGACCCTCCGCGCCAGTGATTCGACCACGCCGGCGACAGCGGGCGAGAGCCCACGGCCCAGGGAGGAGTCCGCGCCCTCGACGGCATAGATCACGAGCCTTCCCGGGAGGCGGCCGAGTACCCGTGCGAGCTCGACGGCCTCGCCGAGCCCGAGTCCGTGTGAGCTTGCGGCGGGAGCGTGGGCCACCTCGTGGGCACCGAGTTCCAGCCGGTGCACTCGGCCCGGGTGACCGGGGTGTGCGTGTGCCGCGTCGACGACGACGGCCAGGTCCGCGTCCTCCCAGCATCCGATCAGTCGGCCCGGGTCCGCATCACACGTCAGGAGCCGGGTGCCCGGCGGCAGCGTCCGAGTGCGCAGCCGCTCCACAACGACCCAGCCGATCGCGTCGTCGTGCCTGAAATCGTTACCGACGCCGATGAGAGCGATTCGCCTGCTGGTCGTTGTCATCGCGGCTCCTTCCCTGCAGCCATGATTTCGCTCCGCGCGCGGCGAGTGTCCTGTGGCATGGGCCGAATGGCCCATGCCCGGGGACACCCGGTGTCTCGCCCAGGGACACGCCCCGTGGGAGCGTTGAAAGGAAACTCTGTGATCGGCAGGGACGTGAAGGCGGTGGGACCGTGGACACGTGCCCGCTGATCGTCTGCGACGGCTTGGGGTCGGTCACGGCTCCCTGGATCCGGCGGTGGGCGAGGCCTGCAGACTCCTGGTCGCGCTGCTACCGCACGACTGAACGTACCGGCAAGTGCAGAGGTGCATCATGCACGAGACCATCACTGTCGGGGTCGACGGTTCACCCGAGAGCGTGGACGCGGTACCCCGGCACACACACCCGTGTTCATCTGCTCGAAGGCAGCGCCGCCCACCACCTGCGCGCCGCTGCCGATGGGGCGAGTCTCCTCGTCGTCGGCCGTCGCGACACGGCGGGCCACCGCTTGGGCCCGTGACGCATTCAGCGATCCACCACGTGGAGTGTCCCGTCGCAGTAGTGCCGCACGGTGCGCAACTGGGTGGCGCCACACCTGCGGTGGAGCAGAAACCTCAATGACGCTGCGGAGCAGCTTGCACTGAGCCGGCCGCCGAGCCGGTCGCCGTTGTTCGCCGCAGATGGCGGGCTGATGGGAGCGGCTCGTGCGTGGCGCTCTGTGAGCGGCTTCGGCCGGGTGGCCGGGTCTCACGCGGTGTCGTCCACATCGAAGGACAGGTGGTCCGAGACCGAGACCACTCCGTCGACGCTCATGCACATGCGGTCGACGGCCGCAAGCATGCCTTTGAACGGCACAGATCCGGTCAGTACGACCTGTCCTTCCCGTACTTCAACGGTGATCGAGGAAGGATCCCGCCTGAGGGTGCGGGCGAGTACGTCCTGGACGATTTCGAGGCGGATGGCCTCGTCGTCGCGCAAGAAGACACCCAGCAGATCGCGCCGGCTGACGATGCCGATGAGCTTGTCCGACTCGTCGACCACCGGCAGCCGCTTGACGTTCTGCACCTCCATCAGGCGCGCCGCTTCGACCACTGACCACTCGGGGCGGGCGCACACAGCGGGAGCGGACATCAGCTCTTCGGCCTTCGTGCCTTCGGCCTTCGCCCGTTCCCAGGCCTCCGGGTCCGGCAGCGGGAGCAGGTCGGCGGATCCGGACTGGTCGGTGGACTTCCGCAGCAGGTCCTTCTCGGAGACCACGCCGAGTGGACGGTCCTGATCGTCCACCACGGGGAGGGCGGTGACCTGGTGCTCGGTGAGAAGTCGCACGATCTCCTTGAAGGGTGCGTCCTGGCGCACGCGGACGACGTCGCGTGTCATGAGCTCCCTGACTTTGCGGTGTCGCATGTCTCGCTCCTTCTCCCCCGGGGTTCTCCGCGGTCCGTGGTCCGCGGCGCCACTCCAGCCTGACCGCCCGGCGGGGGGAGTTGCACCTCGGCCTCGCTCACCTTGGGAATGGGACGCGTCGGGCAGCTGATGCGGGCAGGCCCGACGATCAGCGCCCGACGCCTCGAATGCGGTCATCGGTGGGGCCGAGCGTGCCGCGTGCCGAGCGCTCGGCGTCGGAGTCGTCGAAGCGGTAGCCCAGCTGACCGTCGACGGAGATCACCCCATCCACCTGCCCGACCATCCGCAGGGCGACGGGGACCTCGCTGCGCCGTTCCAGTTGCCCGACCACGGTCACCACACCGTCCTTCACGTCGACCCGGACGGCCTCAGGTGGCTGACCCAGCGAGCGGACCAGCACCTCGTCGATCACCTCACGGCGGATCTCCGCGTCCGGACGCAGGAAGACCTCGAGCAGGTCACGACGGGTGACGATGCCGACAAGGCGGTCTTCCTCGTCCACCACGGGAAGACGTTCGACCCGGTCCCCGCACATGGTGCGGGCCGCCTCGGCGATGGACTGGTCGGCGTGAACGGTGATGGCGGGGTGTGTCATCAGCTCCCCGGCATCGCGGGCGTGCACCTTGGTCTCCTGCGTGTGCCCCCTGCCTGTGATCGAGGACCACCGGAAGCGCCGCGGGGTGACTGCGACCTCGCCCGCCTTCGACCGGTGTGCCATGAGGTCGGTCTCTGAGATCACTCCGATCACCTTGTCGTCGTCGTCGACCACGGGAAGACCGCTGATCCGGTGCTGAGCCAGAAGCCGGGCGACCTCCTTGAAGGGGGTGGTGTCGACGGCCCGGACAACCTCGCTGGTCATCACTGTGCCGACTTTGTCGTGCTTCATCGTCCGGCCTCCTTCCGCGGGATCCGCGCGCGGCGCGAGCGGCGCGCGATGTCTTCAGCGTCGAGCGTGAGGGTGAGCGGGGCACAGTGCTGCACGGGCAACGGCCAGGGCCGAACGGCCCCTCCTTCCCTTTCCGGTATCGCACTCGCCGGCCCCAGGGCATCGCCGCACGAGCTTCGCCAGGCTGCGCCGGTCGGGGACGTGGAGCACAGTGAGAGGAGGGGACTGCCGCCCGATGCGAGGCTGTCCCGGGTCACGAGTGAATCCAGGGAGCCGCCATGTCCACGATCGGTAGCCCCCACGGGGATCCCTCCGCGTCCCGCGCCGAGGTGCACGAGACGCACGCCGCCACTGTTGTCCTCATCGGTGACCGTGCCTACAAGGTGAAGAAGTGCGTCGACCTGGGTTTCCTCGACTTCAGCACACCCGGTGCACGACGAACGGCGTGCGAGCAGGAAGTCGCGCTCAATCGCCGGTTCGCTCCCGACGTGTACGAGGGAGTGGCCGAGTTGCACGCTCCCTGGAGCGGCCCGCCGGAACCGGTGGTCGTCATGCGCCGAATGCCGAGTGACCGCCGGTTGGCGCACCTGGTGAGCGTAGGCGTCCCGGTCGACGACGCGCTGCGGCAGGTTGCGCGGCTGCTGGCGACCGCCCACGCCAAGTCGCCCCGAGGCGCTGAGATCTCCGCGCAGGGCACCCGTGACGCGCTGCTCGGCAGATGGCAGACCAACCTGCAGTCGGCCGAGCGCACGGCTGATCAGCAGGGCTTGAGGGGAATCGCCGATATCGATCGCGAGGTGCGTCGCTATCTTGAAGGGCGGCAGGCCCTTTTCGATCTGCGCATTCGCGAGGAAAGAGTCGTCGACGGGCATGGCGATCTGCTGGCTCAGGACATCTTCTGCCTTGACGACGGACCGCGTGTGCTCGACTGTCTCGAGTTCGACGACAAGTTGCGTTACGTGGACGGCCTTGACGACGCGGCATTCCTCGCCATGGACCTCGAGCAACTCGGTGCGCCCGGTGCGGGGAAGTTCTTTCTCGCCCGGTACAGCGAATACTCCGGTGATCCCGCGCCCCCCTCTCTGCGGCATCATTTCGTCGCGTACAGGGCCTTCGTCCGGGCCAAAGTGTCCCTGTTCCAGGCCCAGCAGGGCGCGCGCGCGAGGCAGGCAGCGGACCGCCTGGCCGACATGACGCTGCGCCACCTGCGCAACTCGGCAGTGCGGTTGATCCTTGTCGGTGGCCTGCCGCTCAGCGGCAAGTCCACCCTTGCGGCAGCGCTCGCCGATCGGCTGGGGCTCACCCTTCTCAGCAGTGACCGCACACGCAAGGAACTGGCCGGCATTCAGCCGGAGAGATCGGCGGCTGCACCGTTCGAGACAGGCATCTACACGTCCGAGTGGACCACCCGCACCTACGGCGAACTCATCAATCGGGCCCGCAGGCTCCTCTCGGTCGGTGAGTCGGTGGTGATCGACGCGACGTGGAGTTCCCAGGAGTGGCGCGACGCCGGCAGCGAGGCAGCGAGGCTGTGCAGCGCCGATCTGGTTTCTCTGAAGTGCCAGATCCCGCGCGGTGTGGCGGACGACCGGTTGCGCCACCGGGCCCCCGGCCCGTCCGACGCCGACAGCGATGTCCTCGCGGCCATGGCTGCGAGGACAGAACCGTGGCCGGAGGCCGTCATCATCGACACCAGTGGAGCGCTGGGAGCCGCGACAGAACGTGCGATGGCTGTACTGCACCCTGACGACATCGAGCGGACAGGGGTGTTCCGACGCCCGTACATGGAACCCGACTGAGCCCCCTCCCTGTCGGTGCGCCTCCGTCGAAGTCTTGGCCCTTAGTAACCCCAGGGGCGTAGCTGGGCTGATGGCACTGCATCCTCTGGGGCGGTTCGTTGCGAACTGCTGGCGGTCGCTCAGTTCCGTTTTTCGCCAGCACTACTCCGGGCGGTTCTGAGATACCCAAGGGTCCCGTAGATGATCTCCGGGGTCGTGGCTCGCTCTTGGAGTGTCTCCCCGACGCGGTGGGGGCGGCGGTGCCAGTGGCGGCCTCCCCCCGAGCGGGGCATTCGTCTCCGACCGACGGGCGTGCCCTCATTTCCTCGGGTGTGAGACGGGTGCACACTTCTCGCATGCCCGAGGACGAGGCGCAGCGCACCCCTCCCGAACCGCTGTTGCAGGCGATCTCCAACCTTGCTCAGTTCCATCGAGAACATGAGCAGTTCTACTCGCAGGCGCCGCTGCGGCAGGCCGGAGAGCTTCAGGCGCAGTCCCGGGCATTGAAGTCACTGGCCGGCCGGTGGAGCGTGACCGATGCCGGTGAGCGGTCGGCAGGGAATCCGTTCGTCGGCGCGGAGGATCTCAATGCCCCCGGGCTCGTCGCGGAGTCGGGGATCCTCTTCATGGAAGGGGAGGACGAGCCCGTTGAGCTCCAGAGGCTGAAGCGGGATGTCGGGGCGATTGCGCAGGACAGCGAGCAGGCCGGAATCTGGCTGGCGCAGGCGATGGAGCAGGCGTGGGAGGCTGCCGGCCTACTGGCCGCCTATCCGGCGCTTGCCGACCTGCTCGGGGAGCGCCACCGCATCATCGCCAACGACTGGCAGTCGGCGGGCCTGCTGGCCCTGGTCGCCAGGCTGCTGCGCCGCGCCCTTGACTTGCTGGGCCGAGTCACGTTCTCTCCCGCGGCGCTGCGGGCCGACCTCGGTTCCGAGCGGAACGCTCCTGCCTACCTCTTCTCGGCGTCCGAGCTGCTCGACCGGGCGGCGGACCTCCTCGCGGAATCGGCAATGCTCGTACACGACAACGAGCGGCGCTGGCGCGTGTTCGGCGCCCGGGTTCGCCAGCTGCGGTCCGGGTGAGGCGGGGTTCCGCGTGGGGGAGCCGCAAGTTGATTTCATGGCCCGGGGACGATGCCGCCGCGCACGCTGGCATCCGATCAATTGGGGTTGATGTATCAATCTGACTTGATGTATCTTCGACATGTGGGATACCGCCCCTGGGGCGTGACCGTCACGCCGCCCGAGTTCGTCCGCCTGGCTGCGCATCCGGTGCGCTGGCGGCTGCTGACGGAACTCGCAGACAGCGACTATCGGGTCCGTGAACTGGTGGAACGCGTCGGGGAGCCGCAGAACCTGGTCTCGTATCACCTGCGGCTCCTGCGCGATGGTGGTCTGGTCACGGCCAGGCGCAGCAACTGCGATGGCCGGGACAGCTACTACCGCCTGGACCTGGAGCGTTGCGCTGAGGCGCTGGCGGCCAGCGGCGCCGCCCTGCACCCGGCGTTGTGCCAGGCCCCCTCACCGCCGCGTCGTCCGGTCGTCCGGGGGCGAGCCCGCCTTGTTTCGGTGCTCTTCGTGTGCACAGGCAACAGCGCCCGCTCGCCGATCGCTGAAGCCCTGCTGCGCCACCACACCGCCGGCCGCGTAACTGCGGCCAGTGCCGGCACCAGTCCCAAGCCGCAGGTGCACCCGCACGCTGTCCGGGTGCTGCGCGAGTCGTTCGGCATCGACCTTTCCGGTCGGCGTACCCAGCACGTGGACGACCTGCTCGGCCGCCGCTTCGACCACGTGATCACCTTGTGCGACAAGGCTCGCGAGGTCTGCCCGGAGTTCGGCTCGCGGCGGGTCCACTGGAGCATGGCCGACCCGGGGGCGGCCGGTGACACCGGCAAGGTTGGCTATGCGGCCTTTCAGCACGCGGCGGCAGACATAGACGCCCGTATCAAGCATCTGATGCCGGTCCTGAACACCCCCTAGACCGTTGCGAGGTCCGAGCCATGACCACTCACGACGAATACGTCAGCGTCCGCTACCTGGTCGACGACGTGCAGGCCACCATCGACTTCTACACCACCCACCTCGGTTTCACGCTGCACTCCAGCGCCGTCCCTGCCTTCGCCGACGTGGTCCGTGGCAGGCTGCGGCTGTTGCTGTCGGGCCCGGCGAGCTCGGGCGCCCGGGCCACCCCGAAGGAGGCTGCCGTCGCGGGCGGCAATCGCATCCACCTCACCTACGACGACCTTGATGCCGAGATCGCTCGGCTGCGCAGCGCCGGTGTCTCCTTCCGTAGTGAGGTCGTCGCCGGTCCCGGAGGACGCCAGATCCTGCTGTCCGACCCGGCGGGCAACCTCGTCGAGCTGTTCCAGCCCGCCCGCCCGCCCGCCGGCCCGCCGCGCCGGCCGGCCCTGACCAGGCGCGACGCTGACCGCTCCGTCACTCGCAGCTGCGCCCTGAGCCGGGGTGCCGCTCTAGGAGGGGGTACCGCCCCTGGGCGGTAGCGGGGGGCTGGCCGCCGGCGGGGGTGGCGCGGAGCCGACCGTCGGCGGCTGCCCCGGGGGCATGGGGGCGGGCGGCGGCACCTGAGGAACCGCGGGGGCGGCGGGAGCGGGCGCGGACCTGGGTGTGGACTCGGGGGTGGACGTCGGTGCGGGGGCGGTCGGAGTTCATCCCACGATGGGGACAGGCCTGAACACGATCTGGATCTCCCTGACGTTGCGCTCTCCCTGCTTCTCATCGTAGTGATCTCCTACGTGGGAAAGCGGAGCTTGTCCGTGGCGTCATTGATGAAGTGCCAGGGCCGTGCAGGTACTTGGCGGCGATGAGGGTTCCGCTCCTGTCGCCGTCCAACCTGACGAGACCACTCGGTGTGGATGCGGGTACCTCGGCCGCCATGAAGAACGTGCGGTCGGGTCGGGCCCACCTGTTCACGGTCGCAGGTGGTGAGGGAGACTTGACATGACCGCACGTCGAAGTCACCACCTGGTGCCCAGTGGAAAGCGTGGTCACCATGAGCCGGACCGACCCGCACGCGGCCGACCCGGGGCTGTTCGGACCCGACTCCGTCACCTGGCAGATGCACGGCGACCCGATGATGTGGATCGCCGGGGTGCGGGCGCTGTACCTGCAGGCACTGCACCCCCGCGCGGTACGCGGCGTGATGCAGAACAGCGACTTCAGGAACGACGCCTGGGGCCGGCTGCTGCGCACCGCGAACTTCGTCGGCACCATCAGCTACGGCACCACCGAGGCCGCGGAGCGCGCCGGCGCCCGCGTACGGCGCATCCACACCCGCCTGGCTGCCACCGACCCCGGCACCGGCGAGACGTACGGCGTCGACGAGCCGGAGCTGCTGCTGTGGGTGCACTGCGCCGAGGTCGGCTCCTACCTCGACGTCGCACGCCGCTCCGGCTTTCCGCTGACCGGCGCACAGGCGGACCGCTATCTCGACGAGCAGCGCGAGAGCGCCCGCCTGGTCGGGCTCGACCCGGGAGCGGTGCCCGCGGACACCCGTCAGCTCGCCGCCTACTTCGAGGAGGTACGGCACGAACTGGCCGCCGGTCCCGAGGCGCACGACGTCGACGACTTCCTGCGCCGCCCCCCGGTCGGCGCCCTGCTGGTCCCCGCGCGGGAACTGCTGTGGGGACGCGTGGCGGCCCTTGCGTACAGCGCACTGCCTCCCTATGCCCACGAGCTCTACGGCAGGAGCGCCCCCGCCCCCGAGCGTGTCACCCGCCGGCTGACGGCTGCCGGCAGGCTGCTGCGCAGCATCCCCGCCCGGGCGCGCTGGCAGCTCCCGCCAGGTCACATTCTGAAGGCGATGGCGCGGCTCGGCCCCGAAGCCCGCCCCTCGCCGTACAAACTCCGCAGGCAGGCCGCCATACTGGACCGGCCGGGGAGGGCGCGGGAGAGCAACGGGGGCGACAGCACGCGATGGCGGAAACCAGGCTGATCCAAGGCCGGTACCGGCTGCTCGAACTCATCGGGCGCGGTGGGATGGGCGAGGTGTGGCAGGCCCGCGACGAATCGCTCGGGCGGCTGGTCGCCGTCAAGTGCCTCAAGCCGCTGGGCTCCCAGCACGACCGCCACTTCACCAAGGTCCTCAGGGAGCGGTTCCGCCGTGAGGCGCGGGTGGCCGCCGCGCTCCAGCACCGGGGCGTGACCGTCGTCCACGACTTCGGCGAGCACGAGGGTGTGCTCTATCTGGTGATGGAGCTGCTGGAGGGCCGCAACCTCAGCCAGCTGCTGGAGGACAACAAGCAGCGGCCGCTGCCGGTCGCCGATGTCGTCGACATCGCCGACCAGGTCGCCGACGCGCTCGCGTACACCCATGAGCAGGGCATCGTGCACCGGGACCTCAAGCCGGCCAACATCATGCGGCTCACGGACGGGGCCGTGAAGATCTGCGACTTCGGCATCGCCCGCCTCGGCGAGGACATCGGGTTCACCGCCAAGCTCACCGGCACCGGCATCGCCATGGGCACCCCGCACTACATGTCACCGGAACAGATCAGCGGCGGGCAGATCGACCACCGCAGCGACCTGTACTCGCTCGGCTGTGTGCTGTACGAGCTCGCCACCGGCGCGCCGCCCTTCGACGACGACGACACCTGGGCGATCCTGGTCGGCCACCGCGACACCGCGCCGCAGCCGTTGCGTGACCGCCGGGGTGAGGTGCCGGACTTCTTCGACCGGGTCGTGCTCGACCTGCTCGCCAAGACCCCCGAGCAGCGCCCGGCCGACGCAGGCGATCTGCGCCGCCGGATCCGGGCGGCCGCCGCCTCCGCGCAGACCGGTCACCATGGGGCGCGCCCGCCGCAGCCGCCCGTGGCACCGGACCCGGCCGGGCCCGGCCTGCCGGCCTGGACGCGCGGTATGACCGGTGGCCTCAAGGCGGGCAGCACCACGGCACTGCCACCGCCGCTCCCGGACCACACGGCCGCGCTGACCGGCGCCTGGACCTCGCACCATGCCGCGCCGGCACCGGCCCGGACCATCCAGATCTCCGCACGCCCCGCATCTGAGCGCCCCACGCCGCCGCCCGAACTGCTCGCCGTTCTCGCCAGCCGGCACAGCGCCGGTCTGAGTCTTGGCCGGCTGGGCCGCTGGGAGGAGGCGGGCGAGGTGCACCGCGCCGTCGCCGTGGACCGGGAGAGCGCCCTCGGCCCCGATCACCCCGACACCCTGGCCAGCCGCTACGAGGTCGCCTTCACGCTCGGCCGTACCGGCCGCGCGGGCGATGCGCTGCGGGAGTTCGGGCATGTCGCCGAGGGCCGTGAGCGTGCCCTGGGCGCCGATCACCCCGACACCCTCGCCGCCCGCCAGGAGACGGCGTACGTACTGGACCAGCTGGGGCGGCACGGCGAGGCCCACCACGTCTACGTGGCCGTGCTCGCCTCGCGTGAAGGCACGATGGGCGCCGACCACCCCGACACGCTGCGCTGTCGTCACAACCTCGCGTACAACCTCAGCCGGCTGGGACGCCTGGAGGAATCCCACAGGCTCGCCCAGGACGTGGCCGACGCCCGCAGCCGGGTGCTCGGCGCACACCATCCCGACACCCTGGTCACCCGTTACGAGGTCGCCTACGCACTCGGCCGGCTGGAACGCTGGGCCGAGGCACTGCACACCTACCAGGAGGTGACGGCCGCGCGCACCCAGGTCCTCGGTCCGGACCACCCCGACACCTTCGCCGCCCGCTACGAGGCCGGCGTGTGCCTCGGCCGGCTCGGGCGCATCGCGGAAGCCGTCGACCTCTACCGCACCCTTGCCGCCGACCGCACACGGGTGCAGGGACCGGCCGACCCCGAAACGCTCCGGGCCAGGCACGGGCTCGGCGTGAACCTCGGCCGGCTGGCCCGCTGGGAGGAAGCACTGGCCGAGTCGCGCGACGTGTGCGCGCTGCGCGAGCGGGTGCTCGGCCCCGATCACCCCGACACGCTCGTCAGCCACCGGGAGGCGGCCGTGGGCCTGGGCCGGCTCGGCCGCTGGGTGGAGGCCCTGAACGTCTATGTGCGTGTCGCCGCCGCGCGCGAGCGGGTCCTGGGCGGTGGCCACCCCGACACGCTGTCCAGCCGCAACGACGAGGCGCACTGCCTGGAACAGCTCGGCCGGCACACCGAGGCCGTGGAGCTCTACCGGCGCGTCGCGGCGCTCCAGCATGCAAACCGCACGCAGGGCAGCTGAGCAGGGGGTTACGTGCGGCCGCGCAGCGGTTAGGGTCCGGCCATGCCCGCACACACCTCGTACGACGCAGTGATCGTGGGTGGTGGCCACAACGGTCTGGTCGCCGCCGCCTATCTCGCCCGCGCAGGGCGCTCCGTCCTGGTTCTGGAGCGGCGCCCGATCACCGGCGGAGCGGCCGTGTCCACCCGCCCCTTCCCGGGGGTCGACGCCCGCCTGTCGCAGTTCTCTTATCTGGTCTCCCTGCTGCCCGACAAGATCGTGCGCGACCTGGAACTCGACTTCGCGGTACGCAAGCGCACCGTCTCCTCCTACACGCCCAAGGGGGACGGCGGCCTGCTCGTGGGCGCCGGCCGCACCCGCGAGTCGTTCGCCGGGCTGACCGGCGGCGAGCGGGAGTACGCGGCCTGGGAGGAGTTCTACGGAATCACCCACACGGTCGCCCAACGGGTCTTCCCGACGCTGACCGAACCTCTGCCGACCCGGGAGCAGCTCCGCGGGGTCGTCGACGACGAGGCGGCCTGGCGGATGCTGTTCGAGGAGCCGATCGGCGTCGCGATCGAGAAGCGGTTCGCCGACGATCTCGTACGGGGAGTGGTGCTCACCGACGCGCTCATCGGGACGTTCGCCGATGCCCATGACCCGAGCCTGCTGCAGAACCGCTGTTTCCTTTACCACGTCATCGGCGGTGGCACGGGCGACTGGGACGTGCCGGTGGGCGGCATGGGCGCGTTCACCGACGCACTGGCCGCCGCCGCGCTCGGAGCGGGGGCAGAGATCGGGCTGTTGCACGAGGCGACCCGTATCGAGACCGACGGCGAGCGCGCCGAGGTCACCTTCCGCACGCCCGACGGCGAGGGTACCGTTGCCGCACGCCATGTCCTGGTCAACGCCTCACCGCAGGCGCTCGCCGCCCTCCTCGCCGAGCAGGCGCCCGAGCCGGCCGAAGGCGCCCAGCTCAAGGTGAACATGCTGCTGCGTCGGCTGCCGAGGCTGCGTGACCGCTCCGTCGACCCGCACGAAGCCTTCTCCGGAACCTTCCATGTCTCCGAGGGATACGGGCAGTTGGCGACGGCATACCAGGAGGCGGCGTCCGGCCGACTGCCCAGTGCACCGCCGTCCGAGATCTACTGCCACTCACTGACGGACCCGTCGATCCTCGCACCCGAGCTCGTGGCGCAGGGCTACCAGACCCTGACGCTGTTCGGCCTGCACACCCCGGCCCGCCTGTTCGCCGACGACAACGACCAAGTGCGCGCCGACCTGCTGGCCGCGACACTGGCCGAACTCGAGGCCCACCTGGACGAGCCGATCGCCGAATGCCTGGCCCTGGACGAGAACGGCGACCCCTGCATCGAGGCCAAGACCCCCCTCGACCTGGAGAGGGAACTGCGGCTGCCCGGCGGTCACATCTTCCACCGGGACCTGTCCTTCCCGTACGCGGGCGAGACGACGGGACGCTGGGGTGTGGAGACGACACACGCCAATGTGCTGCTGTGCGGTGCGGGTGCCGTCCGCGGCGGCGGGGTGAGCGGTGTGCCGGGCCACAACGCGGCGATGGCGGCGCTGGGCCGGTGAACACGCCTGCCGCCCGCGGGGGTTCGCCGCGGGCGGCAGATATCCGGTGCCCTGGCGCCGGCCGGAACAGGTCGCCGAGCTGCTGCGCGGTGCCGGGATGGTCGTACGCGCCCGGATGGAGCGCGAGCCCGATGACACCGGCGATTTCACGGAGAAAGACGCCGCAGGCGTTCGTGCCGGCCCGCAAGCCGGCCTGACCGCTCCGTCCCTGACGTACGATCAGTCCCGCGACGCGGTCCAGCCGTTCGCCTCGATCAGGGCGGCGTCCGCGGGCCTCACCTCGTCGAAGACCGTGCGCCCGGCGTCCTCGACCCGCAGCGCGTCCACGTACGCGCCACGACCGGCATAGAGCCGGTCGGTCGCGTACCGCCAGCGCAGCCGTACCTCCTGGCCGCACCACGCCGCGAGGTCGGCGTCCAGGCGGTGCCAGACGCGCCCGGACCAGCCGGTGACCGAGCCCGCCGGGTGGGACACGCCCCCGGCACCCTTGGCGGTGGTGGTGAACGGCACCGGCTGCCAGCTCACGCCATCGTCCGCCGACGCCTCCAGGTACAGTCCGTCCGCGCCGGGCTCGGTGTCCCACCACAGCGAGCAGGTCAGCCGGGCCCGGCCGGACGACAGGGCGAGCGGCGGCAGGGCGAGGGTGGCCGTCGTGGATCCGGCCGTACCGGAGAACCAGGCGCTGCGGCCGTGCGCGGGGCGGACGGCGACCGCCCGGGCCATGTTGTTGGCCGCGGCGACGCGCGGTGCGCTGCCCGAGCGCCAACTGCGGACGGGATGGACGGAGTTGCCCAGGACGATCAGGAACGAGTCCGTGGTCGGGTCGAGTACCAGGCTGGTGCCGGTGAATCCCGTGTGTCCTGCGGTGTGCGGGGTGGCCATCGCGCCCATGTACCAGTGCTGGTAGAGCTCGAAGCCGAGTCCGTGCTCGTCGCCGGGGAAGGCCGTGTTGAAGTCGGTGAACATCAGCTCCACCGACGAGCGGCGCAGAACCCGGGCGTGCCCGTAGGTTCCCCCGTTCAGCAGGGTGCGGGCGAGGACCGCGAGGTCCCAGGCGCAGCAGAAGACTCCGGCGTGACCGGCCACGCCGCCGAAGGCGTACGCGTTCTCGTCATGGACCTCGCCCCAGACCAGGCCGCGGTCCAGACCGGACCAGGGGAGCCGGGCGTACTCGGTGGCGGCGGTCTTCGGCTTCCAGGAGGCCGGCGGGTTGAACCGTGTGCGGTGCATCCCGAGTGGAGCAGTGATCTCGTCGTGGAGCAGGACATCCAGAGTGCGCCCGGTGATCTTCTCCAGGACCAGCTGGAGCGAGATCAGGTTGAGGTCGGAGTAGAGATACCTGGTGCCGGGAGTGCTCGCCGGGGGCTCGTTCCACAGCAGCCGGAGCCGGCCCTGCTGGGTCGGCTCCTTGTACAGCGGGATCCAGGCCCGGAAGCCCGAGGTGTGGGTGAGCAACTGGCGCACCGTGATGTCCTGTTTGCCGGCGCCCGCGAACTCGGGGACGTAGGAGGCGACCGTGGCCTCGAGCTGAAGAGCACCACGCTCGATCTGCTGGACGGCGAGGATCGAGGTGAACAGTTTGGAGACGGACGCCAGATCGAAGATCGTGTCCTCGGCCATCGGGATCTGCTCCTCGGCGGGGAGCTCCACGCCGGTGTCCGTCGTGACGTCGTACGACGAGTAGCGCAGCGCTTTGCCGATGGGCCGGTGGAGCGCCACGGTGTCGCCGCGCCCGGCCAGCAGCACCGCGCCCGCGTACCAGGGGTACTTGGGGGACGGGCCGAGGAACTGCTCGGCGTCGGTGACCAGTTGCTCCAGCGGGAGGCGCAGCAGCCCGGCCCGCTCGGGTGAGCCGCGCCGCAGTGTCGAGCGGTGACCGGACCCCGACCCCGACCCCGGCCCGGCGCCCCTGTCCGACGGTCCTTCCGCTGCCGACGCCGCCGTGAAGGGGATCGGCGCCAGCGCGAACGCTCCGCCCAGTGCCAGCATCCCGCTCCCCATCCGGCGCCGGCTGATCCCTCGGCCCGCTGCGTCCTCGGTCATCCCCAACCCTTTCCTGAAAGTATCTTTCGGGATCTCCTGGCCCACGTGAAACTTTCTTACCGCACTGATGTGCTGTCAACCGTCCTGCACTGCCGGCGGACCCAAAGAATCTGACACTGCATCAGAAAATCTCTTCCCTCGTCCGGCACCCTGCGGCATCCTGCGGCCCATGGAGACGGAGCTGAGCAGACGACTGGGCATCGAGCACGCCATCTTCGGCTTCACGCCGTTCCCGGCGGTGGCCGCGGCCATCAGCCGCGCCGGCGGCCTCGGCGTACTCGGCGCGGTCCGCTACACCGCCCCCGACGACCTCGCACGCGACCTGGACTGGATCGAAGCACACATCGGCGACAAGCCCTACGGCCTCGATGTCGTGATGCCCGCCAGGAAGGTCGAGGGCGTGACCGAGGCCGATGTCGAGGCGATGATCCCCGAAGGGCACCGGCAGTTCGTCCGCGACACCCTGGCCAAACACGGCGTCCCTGAACTCGCCGAAGGCGAGACATCGGGCTGGCGCATCACCGGCTGGATGGAACAGGTCGCCCGCAACCAGCTCGACGTCGCCTTCGAGCACCCGATCGCCCTGCTCGCCAACGCCCTCGGCTCCCCACCCGCCGATGTCGTCGAACGCGCCCACCGCCACGGCATGCCGGTCGCCGCGCTGGCCGGCAGCGCCCGGCACGCACAGCGCCACGCCGAAGCGGGCATCGACATCGTCGTTGCCCAGGGGTACGAGGCCGGCGGCCACACCGGCGAGATCGCCTCCATGGTGCTGACCCCCGAGGTCGTGGACGCCGTCGGACCCTTGCCCGTACTCGCCGCCGGAGGCATCGGCAGCGGCGAACAGATCGCCGCGGGGCTCGCACTCGGCGCGCAGGGAGTCTGGCTCGGCTCGCTCTGGCTCACCACCACCGAAGCCACGCTCGGCTCGCGTGCCCTCACCGCCAAACTGCTCGCCGCCTCGTCCGGCGACACCGTCCGCTCCCGTGCCCTCACCGGAAAACCGGCCCGGCAGCTGCGCACCGAGTGGACGGATGCCTGGGACGATCCGGCGGGCCCCGGGACGCTGCCCATGCCGTTGCAGGGGCTGCTGGTCGCCGAAGCCGTCTCACGCATCCAGAGGTTCGAGGTCGGACCGCTGCTCGGCACCCCGGTCGGCCAGATCGTCGGCCGGATGAACTCCGAGCGCAGCGTCCAGCAGGTCTTCGACGACCTCACCCGCGGCTTCGAGCGGGCCGTGGACCGTGTCAACCGCATCGCCGGAAGGAGCGCACCATGACCGAACGGCCGTTGGGGTCCCCCCGGACGCCGTCCCCGGGAGGCTTCTGGTCCCAGGCGACCGCCGACCCGCAGCGCACCGTCCTGATCACCCCGGACGGCGAACACTGGCCCGCGGGGCGCCTCCACGGCGCCGCCAACCAGCTCGTGCACGGCCTGCGCGCCGCGGGCCTGGAACGCGGAGACGCCTTCGCCGTCGTGTTGCCCAACGGGGTCGAACTGCTCACCGCGCACCTCGCCGCCACCCAGGCCGGCTTCTATCTGGTGCCCGTCAACCACCATCTCGTCGGTCCCGAGATCGCCTGGATCGTCGCCGACTCCGGTGCCAAAGTGCTCATCGCGCACGAGCGGTTCGCGGCCGCCGCGCAGGCCGCGGCCGACGAGGCGAAGATGCCCGAGAGCCACCGATACGCCGTCGGTACGGTCGTGGGCTTCCGCCGGTACGCCGAACTGCTGGACGGCCGGCCACGGTCCGTACCCGACGGGCGCACGCTGGGCTGGGTCATGAACTACACCTCGGGCACCACGGGCCGCCCGCGCGGTATCCGCCGCCCGCTGCCCGGAAAGCTCCCCGAGGAGACCCACCTCGGCGGTTTCCTCGGCATCTTCGGCATCAAGCCCTTCGACGACAACGTCCATCTCGTCTGCTCGCCGCTCTACCACACCGCGGTGCTCCAGTTCGCGGCCGCGGCGCTGCACATCGGCCATCCGCTGGTCCTGATGGACAAATGGACGCCCAAGGAGATGCTGCGTCTGATCGACACCTACCGGTGCACCCACACCCATATGGTGCCGACCCAGTTCCACCGGCTGCTCGCACTCCCCGACGAGGTGAAGAAGCGCTACGACGTCTCATCCATGCGGCATGCCATCCACGGTGCGGCCCCCTGCCCCGACCATGTCAAGCGGGCGATGATCGAGTGGTGGGGGAACTGCGTCGAGGAGTACTACGCGGCCAGTGAGGGCGGTGGCGCCTTCGCGACGGCCGACGACTGGCTCAGGAAGCCCGGCACGGTGGGCAGGGCCTGGCCCATCAGCGAACTCGCGATCTTCGACGACGACGGCAACCGGCTCCCGGCCGGCGAAGTCGGGACCGTCTACATGAAGATGTCGACCGGAGGCTTCCGCTACCACAAGGACGACACCAAGACCAGGAACAACCGCATCGGCGACTTCTTCACCGTGGGCGACCTCGGCTTTCTCGACGAGGACGGCTATCTCTACCTGCGCGACCGCAAGATCGACATGATCATCTCCGGCGGGGTGAACATCTATCCGGCCGAGATCGAGGCCGCCCTGCTGGCCCACCCGGCCGTCGCCGACGCCGCCGCCTTCGGCATCCCCCACACCGACTGGGGCGAGGAGGTCAAGGCCGTTGTCGAGCCGGCGGACGGTCATACGGCGGACGACGAGCTCGCCGCGGCGATCCTCGCGCACTGTGAGCGGCAGCTGGCCGGCTACAAGCGCCCACGGACGGTGGACTTCATCGAATCGATGCCGCGCGACCCGAACGGGAAGCTCTACAAGCGGCGCCTGCGCGCGCCGTACTGGGAGGGGCACGACCGCGCCGTGTGACGTCCCGCCACCCCCGACGGACCGGCCGCCGAGCGGGCGGTCCGTCGCGCGGCCGGGGCCGGTCGCTGGCAGCCTGGCACGCATGAGCGCGGTGAAGAGCTTGTCCGTGTTGGCCCGGTGGACGGTCTGGGTCCCCCTCCTCGCGATCGTCGCCCTGGTGCTGAGCTGGGGGCGCAGTCTGCCGCCGGCGGCGGTCGCCCTTGTCGCGCTCTGCCTCGCCGGGGCGGTCCTCGCAGCAGTCCATCACGCCGAAGTGGTGGCGTACCGGGTGGGGGAGCCGTTCGGGTCACTGGTGCTGGCGGTTGCGGTGACGGTCATCGAGGTCGCTCTGATCGTCACCCTGATGGCCGACGGCGGCCCCAAGACCGCTGCGCTGGCGCGGGACACCGTCTTCGCCGCCGTCATGATCACATGCAACGGGATCATCGGGCTGTGCCTGCTCGTCGCCGCCCTTCACACCAGGGTGGCCGTCTTCCACGCCGAGGGCTCCGGGGGCGCGCTCGCCACCGTGGCGACGCTGGCCACTCTCAGCCTTGTGCTGCCGACGTTCACCACGAGCAAACCGGGGCCCGAGTTCTCCACGGCGCAGCTGACGTTCGCGGCCATCGCCTCGCTGGCCCTGTACGGCCTGTTCGTCGCCGTGCAGACGGTCCGGCATCGTGAGTACTTCCTGCCCGTCACCCGCGAAGGCGCGACCATCCGTGACGACTCCGACCATGCGCCGCCGCCACCCCGTTCCGCGGCCCTGCTCAGCCTCACTCTGCTGATCGTGGCCCTGGTGGCGGTGGTGGGCGACGCCAAGGCGGTGTCGCCCGCCATCGAGTCCGGCGTGGAGTCGGCAGGTCTGCCGCAGGCCGTCGTCGGGGTGGTCATCGCACTGCTGGTGCTGCTGCCCGAGACCCTCGCCGCGGTGCGCGCGGCCCGGCGCGAGCGCGTCCAGACGAGCCTCAACCTGGCGCTCGGTTCGGCGATGGCGAGCATCGGGCTGACGATCCCCGCCATCGCGCTGGCCACCATCTGGCTGGAGGGACCGCTGGTCCTCGGACTGGGCGCGACGCACATGGTGCTGCTCGCGCTCACTGTTGTCGTCGGCGCGCTCACCGTGGTGCCCGGCCGGGCCACACTGCTCCAGGGCGGCGTACATCTCTCGATCTTCGCCGCCTTCGTCTTCCTCGCCATGAGCCCATGAGCCCATGAGGCATGCAGGCCCCTGAGCCCGTGAGCCGGCAAGTGCGCCTGTGAGCCGGCAAGCCCGTTGGGCCACCGGCTCCGGAACGGGGAGCAGGTGAGCCCGGGGCCGTCACGGCCGATCCGTCACCGCCGCTCGCGTACGCGCACCACCTCCAGCGCGGGCGACCGCAGGATGTCACGTTCGCAGAAGCGCGAGGTCACCCAGCGCTCGCCCGAGAAGAGCGCGGTCTGGTCGCGGTGGTGCTCCGACGCGGTGCTCGAGGACTGCGAGTACGTCAGCAGGGTGCGCGCCACCGGGCAGCGGCTGCCGTCCCACCCCACCGCCTGGACATGACTGGAACCGTGCGCGACCTCCGTGTAGCCGCCGCCCGCGGGGTTCCACACCGGCTCGATCTTGTTCCACACGCCCAGCGACTCCGTGCCGCCGTGCACGGGGATGCGCTTGCCGCCCCGGACGACGAACTGGTGCTCGCCGAGCGGCGCGTCCAGCGGGACACCGGCCTTGTCCAGGGCGGCCACCGCGTCCACAAGCGCCTTGGCGAAGGCCGGCGAATCCGTGTTGAGCGTGTGGGGTGTGCCCACCGGATCGGCGGGTGAGAACGGCACCTTCCACAGCTGGGCCGCGGGCACCGACGCGGTCAGCGCCCGCCAGAACCGGTCGAAGAGGAGCGCCCCCCGGCTGCCGGTGTCCATGGTCCGGTCCCACCGCTCCAGCACACCGCACGCCCGGACCATCTCCGGCGCGAGGGCCGCGCAGCCCTTGACCACGTCCGCGACCGCCAGGTCCGCCGCAGGGACCCGGTTGGCGAACTGCTGATGCTGGAGATCGCCCACCGTGAGCCTGCCGCGCCCGGCCATGGCCGCGACATCCTCGACCGCGCCGCGGGTGCGCAGCGAACGCGCAGTGCCGATGGTGCCGAACACCCGCTCGTAACCGGTCAGCGGCCGGTCGGCGTTGGCGAGCCAGGCGCTGTCGTTGGAGTTCTCCGCGTACGGCGCGTCCCTGAGGACCGGCATCCGCGACGGTCCGAAGATCCCCGGCTGCACCGCGTCCTGGTCGGAGCCGGGCGCGCAGTCACCGCGCGAACCGTCCAGCACGGCCACTCCGGACGCCGGATACGTCACCTTGCCCAGCGGCGTGGAACAGCGCTGGGCGAGCTCGTCCGTGATCCGGGGCAGCACCTGGGACTGGGTGAACAGCGAGTGCCCCCGGGAGTCGGCGGCGATCGTGTTCACCCAGGGCAGGCCCTGGGTGCGCCGCAGCGCCTCCTCGATGCCCGCCGTCGAGCGTGCCCTGCCGAGGGCGAGTGCGGTGTCGGAGCCACGCAGGTTGAGGGCGTTGGGATCGTTCAGGGCGTACGTGGTGGTCGCCGACCAGGGCAGCGGTAGCGACGCGCCGAGGGAGGTGACAACCGGCCCGTATCGGGTCCAGTACTGCGTGCGGGTGAGGGATGTGCCGTCCTTGACCGGCACGGTGACGGTGCGGCGTGTCATCGGCTCCCGCCTGCCGTCGACGAGATAGACGGTCGGATCGGCCGGATCCAGCGTCAGCTGGTGCAGATTGAGGGTGACTCCGGTCGCGACCGTGTGGCTCCACGCCACCTTGTCGTTGAAGCCGATGTTGACCACGGCGGTGCCCAGCAGCGAGGAACCGGAGACGTTCAGCTTCCCGGGTATGGTCTGCTGCGACTGCCAGAAGCGGCGGCCGCCGTGCCAGGGGTAGTGAGGGTTGCCTAGGAGCAGGCCCCGTCCGTTCGCCGTCGTCCCCCCGCTGAACGCAACGGCGTTGGACCCCATGTCGCCGCTGCGGGCCGCGAACAGTTCCCGTGCCGCCGTCGCGGTCGAGGCTGCATCGCGCCCCGCGACCGGAGCCGGTACGCCGGCCGTGCCGGGTGGCTGAGCCGCGGTGATGCCGTCGATGCCTCGTCCCTGGCCGCCGAGCACCGAGACGGCGAAGCCTCGGCGGGCGACGTCCAGGGTCGTCACCGGCCGCACCCAGTCGGAGTCCCGGCATGCCGGGTCGGTGATCCGGTTCTGCCGCAGCCATGCGTTGTAGCCCGCCGCCCAGCCGCGCATCAGCTCCTTCACATCCCGGCCGGGGCCGGCGGGCGCGGGCGTGGCCAGCAGTTTCTCGACGGTACCGGCGTCACGTACACCGCGGAAGTACAGATCGCTGGACAGGTTCCTGGCCGCCGACGACAGCGAGCCGTCCGGCGCGGCGTCGGGCCCGAAGAACCGCGAGCGCTCGCCGCGTACCGTGACGAAGCCGTCCGCGAGTACGCACACCTGGTCGGCCGCCTGGGCCCATCCGGTGCCGAAGCCCAGGTTCGCGTAGTCCTTCCCCACGATGTGGGGGATTCCGTACTCCGTGTAGCGGATGACGGCGGACAGTCCGCCGCCGGACGGATGCCGCTCACGCGGATCGGCGGCCGCGCCGGGCGGCACGGTCGCCGTCGCGGTCAGCAGAGTGATGCCGATGAGTGCGAGTCGGCCAAGGCGGGTGCGCAAGAGCAACGTGCCTCCCCAAAGTGACTGCGTGGTGAGCAGGTTGGACCATGCAGTCACCCGGGCGGAGCGGTGTCAACATCCCGTCCGGTATCCGTGGTGGCGTCAGTTTTCGCGGAGCTCCCGGAGGTCCACGATCCGTTTGATCTTGCCCACCGAGCGCTCGAGTGTCTCGGGGTCGACCACTTCCACCGTGACGGACACCCCGATCCCGTCCTTGACGGCCGCGGCGATCGCCCGCTCGGCCGCCGCGCGCTGCTCGGCACTCGCCCCCCGACGCACCTACGCGGTGATCCGCGTCGACGGCCGGGCATTCCACAGCTACCTGCCCGGCGCTGAGCGCCCGTTCGACGAGGGCTTCTTGGCCGACATGAACTCCGTCGCGGAGGCGCTCTGCAAGGAGATCAGGGGGCAGTGTTCGCATACATCCAATCCGACGAGACCAGCGTGCTCGTCACGGACTTCGGCTCGTCCAGCACTGAGCCGTGGTTCGGGGGAGTGGTGGCCAAGCAGCTGTCGATATCCGCAGCGCTCGCCACCGCGGTGCTCAACGAGTGCCGGCCCAGCTCCCGAGCTCTGTTCGCTGCCCGGCTGTTCACCCTGTCCGTCTCGGTCGAGGTGGCGAACTACTTCGTTTGGCGCCAGCGTGACGCCGTACGCAACTCCATCTCCATGGCCGCCCAGGCCCACTTCTCCCACCGGCGACTCCACGGCATGTCCACCGAACGCATGCAGGAGCTCCTGTGGTCCGAGAAGGGCGTCAACCGGAGCGACTGCTCCGCCGGCTGCAAGCGCGGACGGGTAAGCGCCCGCAAGGTCGACCCCCGCGAGACGACGTACACCGGCATGAAAGCGCATGACCCAGCTGTGCACGGTCAACGCCATCCGCTCCTGGTGGGAGTCCTCCGGCGCACCGCACTTCACCACCGAGCCCGGCTCCCGGCTGCCGCCATCCCCCACTGCCCAGATTGCAGCGACAGGGGTGACCCCCTGCCCCAATCCGACGACCTTGGCAAACAGCCCATAAAAACCATCAGGAACGCTTATACATGCATCATCCCCCCACGCCGCCGCCACAGTCCCGAGGGGAAAGACCCAGTGACCTACCAGCACCCGGGCCCGCACCAGCCCTACAACCAGCAGCCCCACGCGGGGCAGCAGTACCCCGGCTCCAACTATGCCGGTGGCCCTGCGCCTTACCAGCCGCCCCCGCCCCCGAAGAAGGGCATGAGTACCGGCGCGATCGTAGGCATCGTCCTCGGCAGCATCTTCGGCTTCGTCCTCTTCCTCGGGATCATCGGTGTCGCCCTCGACGACGGCAGCAGGACGACCAGCAGCGGCGCGAGCAAGAAGACGGCCTCACCCAAGGAGAAGAGCCTCGAAGAGGAGTATGCGGACCTCGAGGAGCAGAACAAGAAGAACCTCGAGGAGCGCAAGAAGAACCGCGCCAAGGAGGCGGCGAAGGAGGGCGAGTTCAGCGACGGCGACTACATCGTCGGCGAGGACATCCCGCCCGGCACCTACACCTCGGCCGGTGCCCAGAAGGGCGCATTCGAGTTCTGCTCGATCACGACCGACCCCACCGATGACAGCAAGTTCCCCAAGCTGAAGTCAGCCAACGCGGACGAACGCATCATCATCACGCTCACGGAAGCCGACGGCGTCGTCACCATTAGCGGGTGCGAGCCGCTCAAGCGCCGCAGCTAGCCAGCGGCCGCCAGCCGCCCGCGCCTCGCGGCGGCTGGCGACCCGAGGCCAAGGCCAACCGATCGATTCAATCAACCCATGCCTGCTCTGCCCCTGAGGGACCATGCGCCGCACCGTCACCGTAGCCATGCTGCTCGTCGCCACGCCCCGACCCTGGAGGCGCCCGAAATGGTAGGTGACCGACGAGGATGAGGACAGGCCGACGAACTGCCCGATCCTGCGAATGCTGGGCCCTTCTCCGGTGGCGACGATCTCCCCGCGGATGCACCGCAGAATGCGCTCTTGCCGCTCGGCCAGGTGATCCATCACGACGACCCGTCGGTGTCGCGGCCGGTGGCCAGGTCCTGCAGGGCATCGAGTCGGTCATGGCGGGCGAGCAGGCGGGCGTAGCGGGTAAGGGTGTTCTCGTTCCGGACGCGGCGGTCGGTGACATGGGTGCCGAATACGCGGATCGCCTCGTCAACGCGGCCGGCACGTTCCAAGACGGTGGCGCGGAGTTCCTGCAAGGACGACAAATCCCAGTTCCAGGCCTGATCGGCCGCAGCCTGCAGGCCCTTGGCCGCAAGAGTCTCCAGCAGATCCAGTACGCGGTCGTCGCGGCCCTGCCCGTCGGTCATCTCCACCAGCAACGCGGCGATCCCGCCCTCGCGAACATGGGGCGTCAGGACATCGATGGCCTCGTCAACCCGCCCGGCCTTCACCAGCAGCTCCGCGAAGTCCCGGCAGCCCCGGCCCGATACCCGATCCAGATCTTCCGGGCCTACCAGCTTCAGACCCTCATCAATACGCCCCCACTCGATCAGTACCTCAGCCGCCAGAACCTTGGCGGCCATCAAGCCGATCGCGACGAACGGCTCGATCACCGACCGGGCCCGCTCGAACTCCCCCCGGGCGCACAGCGCCCGTACAGCCTCCTGCGCGCAGTACCACTCTCCACGCTCAGCCGCCGCCCGCACCGCGGTCTCGAGATGACCCTGCTCCACGAGAAGGATCGCCAGTCTCGGCGACACCCCGCAGTAGTGCGTCATCTGCCAATGAACATCATCAAGGTTCATGGTCGGCACCGTATGCACCCACACCGACAACCAATGCACCACACCGGCCCCGAGACCGGTGGTGCCCACCCCCGCGCTGCTGTCCCGGCGGGGGCCGACGTTGAGACGCTCGTCGAAATGGGCGTCGTCGAAGAACAACCAGCGCCGCCACCGGGCCCACTGGCGGAGCTACCGGCCGAGTAGCCCTGGACCGCCTCCGTGGTATCCCTGAGGACCATGACGGCGCCCCATCCCGGGTTCTGTGGGCACCGGTCAGCTTTTCCCCCTCCTGCCTTCGGGCAGGAGGAGGCAGGCAACTTTGTGCGTCCGCATGACTGTCAGAGCCCGGTCGTACAGTGGGCTCATCATCCACCAAGCATTGCGGTGGTTGCTTCTGGCCCCGCTTCGGGAGTGATGCCCCGGAGCGGGGCACGCTGCTTTCAGCGTGGGCCAACTGCCTCAGCTGCGTCGAGGGCCAGGTGCCAAGGGTAGCCTTCGGGCCGACCTTGTCCTGGCCGGTTGGGCACGAAGCCGCCTTCTCCGTACAGAACTGTGACCCCCGCGCCCCGCAGGGTCTCCACCGACCGTTCGAACTGCGGGTGCTGCACGTAGGCCGCGTTCACGCACGGCATCGTCACCGTCGGGATCCCCTTGCCGATCCCTTCGGCCATCACTCCGACGACGAACTTGCTTGTGAGCCCGAGCGCCCACTCATTCATGGTGTTGAACGTCGCGGGAGCGACCAGGATGATGTCAGCGGGCGGCCAAACGTCTGGCTGGCCAGGCAGTTTGTACTCGGATCGGATCGGGTGACCGGTGAGTGCGGCCAGACCGTCGAGGCTGTTCTCGAGCCAGCGGGCCGCAGTTGGCGTCAGGCCGAGGCAGACGTCCCAGCTGCGGGTCTGCGCGTCTTCGATCACCTTCGCGATGTCGAACACAGGCGGAGCAGCTGAGGCGAAGAGATACAGAGTCCGGATCATGGGCCCTATCCGATCACACGACTCCGCCCCGATCCGAGGAGGATTCGGGGCGGAAGTGTGCACTCACATGATAGGCGTGAGTACCGTTTCAAGTGGCTGCAAGGAGCGGAGACCAGCATGCCGAGACTGGACGACAACCACACGGGTACCCGCATCAAAGAACAGCGGAAACTGGCCAGGCTCACGCAGAAGCAACTATCCGCGCGGATCCCCTACTCGTACAGCCTGCTCAACCAAGTGGAGTGCGGCGCCCGCCCCGCGACGGCGGACTTCGTGGCCGCAGTTGCGCACGCCCTGCGGATAGACGTCACCGCGCTTACGGGCCAGCCCTACGTGACCGAGCTCCAACAGGACCGCCTGGCCGCCCTGGTGCGTCCCATCCGCGAGGCGCTCGACCTGTACGACCTTGGCGCGGATCCTGAGCTCGTCGTACGGCCGACCAACGCCCTGGTTACCGCGGCCGACGACTTGTGCCAGCTTGTGCGTGCCACCCACCTGCGCAAGGCCGCCACCGCGCTGCCCGGCGTCATCGCCGAACTCACCAGTGGAGCCTGGGCCGAACCCAGCACCGAGGCGTGGCAGGCCCTGGCCTCCACGTACCGCACAGCGCACGATGTGAGCGTCAAGCTGGGCTACTACGACTTGAGCACGGTCGCACTCGACCGCATGGAGTGGGCCGCCCAGCGCGCCTCGGACCCCTGCCTCGCCGCCGTGCGCCAGTACATGCGGGCTCTGGTCTACTTCCGCGAGGGCGAGCTGCGCATCGGACAACGGCTCATCACTGCTGGACACGGCATCGTCGGCCAGGCTGACGACACCCGGGAGGCGCAGGCCGTCACCGGACAACTCCACCTCGGAGCTTCCGTCATCGCCGCACGGGCCCGTGAGAAGACCGTGCTCACCTCACACATCGAGCAGGCCGGGGAGATCGCCAGCCGTATCGGGGACGCCTCGGACGTGCACTGGCTGTCCTTCGGGCCGGCGAACGTCGCATTGCATCAGGTATCTGCTGCGGTCGAGATGCACCTCTACGACGACGCACTGTGCCAGGCCCGCGACATCAGACTGCCGACGTCCGTCGCCGTCTCCCGCCGGGCGCACTTCCTCATCGACCGGGCCCGGTCCGAGATGGAGACCGGCCACACCGAGGCCGCGCTCAAGTCCCTGGTGCAGGCTCGGCAGGCCGCCCCTGAGCAGACCCGGTACCACCCAGGTGCTCGGGAGACCATCACCGGGCTCGTGCACATGGCGCGCCGTACGCCCGATACCCTCAACCGCATGGCCGCCTGGGTCGGCCTGTAGGTAGCGCTCACGGCGCTCACAGTTTTGTGAGCGTTGACGTCTTCCTCTGCCACGACGCTGGTCCCATGCCCGATCAGCGACGCGTGGCCATCGCCACCTCCAGTGCCGGGGCGCCCACTCGGGCCGGCCCGCGCTACGACGCCTGCTGTGCGGACACGGACCGGGCGCGTGCTCTGGTTCGCCACGTAACCCCGGCGACCGCTGACACGGTCCCGGGGCGCGGCCCACGCTTACGAGGAGCGTCGACATGAAGCAAGGTACAGCGCCACAGACTTCGGCCGCAGCCGAGGGCCACGACCCGAGACCGGTCGACATCGCCACGATGAGGGGCACCGCCCAGCGCGTGCTCGCCCTTGGTGAGGCACCTCCGCTGCGGGAGGACCTGGACCAGCTGGCCGACACCCTCCGCGGCCACCTGAACGTGCTGGTGCCCGAGATCCGAAACAGGGTCAACCAACTGCCCGCAATGGACCCGGCGGCGTGCGTGGCGCGCATCGGAGTCGACGAGGCGTGGCGGCGGCTGCACACGACCACGGGCTTCGGCCCCGATGCCGCCTACCGGCAGGCCGAGCGCCTCGCCCGTTCCGTCAGGTCCCTTTGCGACCACTACGAGAACCTGCACCCCCCAACGATCCCCGGCACCACACCCATGGCGACCGAACCGGGTTAAGGGTCGCACTTCGATGAACGCCCGTCCCGTCGGTGTCCCGGAAGACCCAGCGGGGCGGGTCCGCAAGCCCCCAGCCCCGGGCCGAATCCCGGCAGGACGGTGTCCGCGGCGGCCTTACAGCAAGTTCCACGCACCCATCACCGTGCAGGAGGAATTGCCAGATGAGCACCCTCGTCGAGGCCGGGACGCGCACTCGCGACCCGCAGGTCATCCTCAACGGCGTCCAGCCTCACATCCGCCGTCTCACCGGCAACGTGGCTGACGGCGGCACCATTTGGGAGCGCGAGATCGCGCTCCTGCTCCGCGACAACACCATGGTCCGCAACATGGCCGAGCGCATCCTCGCGAACGCCGTCATGTACACCATCACGGCCATGGAGCACCCCGAGGTCCACCTCGGCGTTGGGAAGATCGTGGACATCGGCGTCCATCAGCTCATCCTCGACACCCCCGTCTACTTCGCCCTCTGCGACGTCTACAACGGCGGCCGGTACAAGCACCACTCGCCGTTCATCCAGCGCCGCAGCGACGGCCTGTGCCTGCGCACCGCGGACTTCCTGCGATCGAACGGCTTCGAGATCGACGAGGAGCTGTGGGCCAACGACGGAGCGGAGTGCTCGCCCTGCGACAACAAGGTCCCTGACAGCCACTGACCGTTCTACGCTGGCCCCTGCCCTCCTCCCCTCGGAGGGGCAGGGGCCTTGCCCGTTCCCGCCCACGAAAGGGAGTTCTGTGCCCGCACAACACGACATTGCTGCTGAGACCGAGCTCTGGGACACGTACGCCAGCAGTGCCTTCAAAGACGACATGGAGCCCGTCTTCCACTGGACCCAGTACGCGGGCCACGGTCCGGGCCCCGAGCTCCTCGACGACCCGAGCACCGTCCTGGAGATCGGCTGCGGCACCGGCCGGGCCGTGGCTTACCTGGCACAGAGCGGCATCAAGGCCACGGGGGTGGACCTCTCACCCGTCATGGTGAAGAAGACGGCCGAACGATGGGGGCCCAAGGGCGCCGCATTCGTCTGTGCCGAAGTGCTCGAGCACCTGCGCGACAGAACGCAGACCTACGACGCCATCTACTCGATCTTCGGTGCCGTGTGGTTCACCGACCCCACCAAGCTCTTCCCCCTTGTCATCGAGCGGCTCAACCCCGGCGGCGTCCTGGCGTTCTCCCACCCGCCGGCCATCCCGGGCGCCTACGGACCGCAGGGCATGTACAAGGGAGGGTTCACCGGGAAGGCCATGTACACCTACCGCTACAGCTACACGCCCGAGCGCTGGACCCAGATGCTCGAGAAGGCCGGCTTCCGAGACGTGGAAGCGTCCGTACTCGACGCGCCTGAGCCCGGCCACATCGGTACCCTCCTCATCCGCGCCCACCGCTGACCGTCTGGAACGGACAGCAGTCGGCCTGCGCACCAGTTGGTGCGCAGGCCGACTGCTGCCTGAAGCACGTCGGGGTGGGGGTCCCGAGGCGAAACCTGTGTCGGTGAGCTCCGGAACGGTCATCTCCCGTGCGCCGGAGGTCAGAAGCAGCGAGCCGTAGGCAACGTGCCTCCCCGAAGTGACTGCGTGGTGAGCAGGTTGGACCATGCAGTCACTCGGGCGGACCGGTGTCAACATCCCGTCCGGTATCCGTGGTGGCGTCAGTTTTCGCGGAGCTCCCGGAGGTCCACGATCCGTTTGATCTTGCCCACCGAGCGCTCGAGTGTCTCGGGGTCGACCACTTCCACCGTGACGGACACCCCGATCCCGTGCTTGACGGCCGCGGCGATCGCCCGCTCGGCTGCCGCGCGCTGCTCGGCACTCGCCTCCGCGCGTGCCTCGGCGTGCACCGTGAGCGCGTCGAGCCGTCCCTCGCGGGTCAGGCGCAGCTGGAAGTGCGGGGCCACATGGGTCGTGCGCAGCACGATCTCCTCGATCTGGGTGGGGAAGAGATTCACGCCGCGCAGGATCACCATGTCGTCGCTGCGCCCGGTCACCTTCTCCATCCGGCGGAACTGCCGTGCCGTGCCCGGCAGCAGCCTGGTGAGGTCCCGTGTCCGGTATCGGATCACCGGCATGGCCTCCTTGGTGAGCGAGGTGAAGACGAGCTCACCGCTCTCGCCGTCCGGCAGCACCTCGCCGGTGAGCGGATCGACGACCTCTGGGTAGAAGTGGTCCTCCCAGATGTGCAGTCCTTCCTTGGTCTCCACGCACTCCTGGGCGACGCCCGGTCCCATCACCTCCGACAGCCCGTAGATGTCCACGGCGTCGATGGCGAACCGCTCTTCGATCTCGCGGCGCATCTCCTCCGTCCACGGCTCGGCGCCGAATATGCCGACCTTGAGAGAGGTCGCCCGCGGGTCGATGCCCTGCCGCTCGAACTCGTCGAGCAGTGTCAGCATGTACGACGGGGTGACCATGATGATCTCGGGCCGGAAGTCCTGGATCAGCTGCACCTGGCGTGCCGTCATACCGCCGGATGCGGGGATGACCGTGCAGCCGAGGCGCTCCGCGCCGTAGTGCGCGCCGAGGCCGCCCGTGAACAGTCCGTATCCGTACGCCACATGGACCTTGTGGCCCGGCCGGCCGCCGGCCGCGCGGATCGAGCGGGCCACCACATCCGCCCAGGTGTCCAGGTCGCGCTCGGTGTAGCCGACCACGGTGGGCCGGCCCGTCGTGCCGCTGGAGGCATGGATGCGCCGCACCTGGGACTGTTCGACGGCGAACATGCCGAAGGGGTAGTTGTCCCGCAGGTCGGCCTTGGTGGTGAAGGGGAAGCGCGCGAGATCGGCGAGGGTGCGGCAGTCCTCGGGCCGCAGTCCTGCCTTGTCGAATGCGTCCCGGTAGAAGGCGACGTTCTCGTACACGTGGTGCAGGGTCTGCTGAAGCCGCTCGAGCTGCAGGGCTCCGAGCTCCTCGCGACCGAGCCGCTCCGCCGCGTCCAGCAGGTCCGTCATCGCGGAAACTCCCATCCCGAACCGGGCGACCGATCATTCGGTCGTGCTGCTCCGGACCAGTTATCCAGCCCACCCGCCCGGAGTCAAGGCATGGGCCACGGGCTCGTCACCGTACGCTCCGGGCATGGTGCATGTACTGGGCAGCAGGATCCTGCTGCATCCCACCGACCCTCAGCGGTCGCGCGACTTCTACGGCCGTGCCCTCGGGCTGGCGATCGCCCGCGAATTCGGCACCGGACCCGAGCGCGGCACGGTGTACTTCCTCGGCGGCGGCTTCCTCGAGGTCTCCGGCCGCTCGGACGTACCGCCGTCACCGGCCCTGCGGATGTGGCTGCAGGTGGCTGATGTGCACGCAGCCCATGAGGAGTTGCGCGGCAAAGGTGTGGACGTGCTGCGTCCACCGCAGGAGGAGCCGTGGGGACTGGTCGAGATGTGGATCGCAGACCCGGACGGAGTACGGATCGCCTTGGTCGAAGTGCCGGAACACCACCCGCTGCGCTACCGACCCTGACACCGGACACGTCCCCGAAACCGGCGTGCTGGGCCTTCCGTTCGGTCGGTGTCCAGGGAGGCGGGCGAAAACTCGGTGGGCGACGTGTGCGGGCTGGGCTACGGTCGACCCACAGGTTCATCTGCACCTCCCGGTGCGCAGGCCGCGGTTACTTCTTTGAGATGAAAGCACCGCAGCCGTCATTGATCTCGGGAGGCACAGCATCGGGTGCCCGGTGCGCAGGCGGGGGATACTTCCACTGTCAATGGGGTGGTCGCGGGTTCGAATCCCGCCGGGGGTCCCGGCCCCTGTAGCTCAGCGGTCAGAGCACCTTGTCTCCTCCACCGACCTTGATCTCGGGCACCCACTGCTGAGCTTCCCCTCCGAGCGAGGGGTTTCTCATGTCCCGCTTCAACACCCGCGGCGCCCGCCCGGCCGCAAGCTCGCCCGTGACCACGACCGGGGAGCGGACCGTCACCCACGAGGGAGCGACCGCCCACCTCCGCGACGCCAAGAGCGAACTCTTCCTGCTTGCGGTCTCCAACTTCGTCTCGCAGGACACCTTCTACGAGACCGGCGGCCGGCGCGACGACCGGTTCACCGCCCTCGTACGGCAGCTCGCCGCCGACGACCCCGCCTGGACCGCCGGCCTGCTCGGCTGGCTCCGCGGCGAGGGCAACATGCGCACCGCGGCGCTCGTCGGCGCCGCCGAGTTCGTCCATGCCCGGCTCGAGGCGGACCGTGCCGCCGCCCCTGGGCAGACTGCCGCCGAGGGAGCCCTGCCGTACTCGAACCGCGCCGTCATCGCGTCCGTGCTCCAGCGTGCCGACGAGCCGGGCGAGATGCTCGGCTACTGGACGTCCCGCCACGGCCGCCGGCTGCCGAAGCCCGTCAAGCGCGGTGTCGCCGACGCCCTCCAGCGCCTCTACGACGAGCGGTCGCTGCTGAAGTACGACACCGACTCCAAGGGCTTCCGCTTCGGCGACGTCCTCGAGCTCGTCCACGCCGCACCGAGCCCTGACCGGGCCTGGCAGGGGCCGCTGTTCAAGCACGCCCTGGACCGCCGCCACGGACGCGACGAGAGCATCCCGGAGCAGCTTGCGATGCTGCGCCGGCGCGCGAAGCTCATGTCGATGCCCGTGCCCGACCGGCGCGCGCTGCTCCGGGACCCGTGGGACCGGACGCTGCTCGACGACGCCGGCATGACCTGGGAGGCGCTGGCGGGCTGGGTGCAGGGTCCCCTGGACGCCGCGGCGTGGGAGGCGGTCATCCCGTCGATGGGGCTGATGGCGCTCGCCCGGAACCTGCGCAACTTCGACCAGGCCGGTGTCTGTGACGCCGTCGCCGCCACCGTCGCGTCGCGGTTCGCCGATGCCGGCCAGGTGCGCCGCTCGCGCATGTTCCCGTTCCGCTGGTGGGCCGCGTACAAGGCAGCGCCGTCACTGCGCTGGGCGCACGCACTCGAGCAGGCGATCGGGCACTCGCTCGCCAACGTGCCCGCGCTGCACGGCCGGACGCTGATCCTGGTGGACCGGTCGCCGTCGATGTTCCCGGGATACGGCTACTCGACTCCGAACCGGTCGGACATCTCACTTGCGGAGCAGGCCGCCGTGTTCGGGTCAGCCCTTGCGATGCGCGCCGAGCGCCCGACCCTGGTCGAGTTCGGCCAGACCTCGAACGTCATGAGCGTCCCGAACGGCGGGAGCGTCCTGCGCCTGGTCGAGGCGTTCGGGCAGATCGGTGGCACTGACATCCCCTCGGCGGTGAAGAAGCACTTCGACGGGCACGACCGCGTCGTCATCGTCACCGACGAGCAGACCCGGCCCGGCTGGCTGCCGTCGAACTGCTCCGGATACGGGGGGATGCGCGAGACGCAGATCGACGACCTCATCCCGGGGACGGTGCCGGTGTACATGTGGAACATGGCCGGCTACCGGGAGGCCGCGACGGCCTCCGGCGGCGGCAACCGGCACGCGCTGGGCGGCCTGACCGACGCGGCGTTCCGCATGATCCCGCTCCTGGACGCCGGTCGCGACGCCTCCTGGCCGTGGGAGCAGCAGGGGCCGAGCACAGGGTCCGACGCCCGCCGGCAGAGCTGAAGGGGCGCCGACGCGGGACCGTGCCGCGTCGGCGCCGCGCCGGCGGACGAGCAGCCGGTGCTCCCGCCCGCCATACACCACACAAGAGAGAGGCAGCTGTGACCTCCAAGAACATCCTGCTGTCCGGCATAGTCGGCTCCACCGCGTACGGCCTTGCCCGCGAAGGATCGGACGTGGACCGCCTCGGCGTGTTCGCCGCCCCGACCGAGGACCTCCACGGCCTCCACCCCCCGAAGGAGTCGCACGTCACGACCGCGCCGGACAGCACCCTCCACGAGGTCGCCAAATGGTGCCGGCTTGCCCTGCGCGGCAACCCCACCGTCAACGAACTCGTCTGGCTCCCCGATGAGCTGTACGAGGTGCGCACGCCGCTCGGTGACGAGCTGATCGGTCTCCGGGCGTCGCTGCTGTCCGCCAAGCGGGTCCGCGACGCCTATCTCGGATACGCCACCCAGCAGTTCAAACGGCTCTACGACCGGGGCGACGGCGCGCTCTGCGCCGACACCCGCAAGCGCACCGCCAAGCACGCCCGCCACCTCAAGCGCCTCTGCGGGCAGGGCTACGAGCTCTACGCCACCGGACACCTGAGCATCCGCGTCGACGACCCCGACGAGTACTACCGGTTCGGTGAACAGGTCGCGGCGGACGCGATGGCCGCGCTGCCGCTGCTGCAGCACTACGAACAGGCCTTCGACGAGACGCGCAGCGCCCTGCCCGAGCAGGCCGACGAGGCGCCCGCCGAAGCGTGGCTGCGGCGTGTGCGCGCCCACTACTACGCGGTGGAGGGGCGGGAGGGGTCGTGACCGACGGCCTGGTGCAGTCCCTGCTCCGGCTCGGCTGTGGGTGCGGCAGGCCGGGACGGGACCACTGACCGCGCTTCGGTGCAACGCTCGTGGCCGACCGGTCGTCCGGCTGCGCTGTGGGCGCAAGCCCATTGCCACGACGGCGCGCGGCTGGTGAAGATCACCGCATGGGGACGTTCAGAGCGCATGACGGGACCGAGCTCGCGTACCACCTCATGGGGGAGGGGGAGCCGCTGATCTGTCTGCCGGGCGGTCCGATGCGCGCTTCCGCCTACTACGGGGATCTGGGTGGGCTCAGCGGGCACCGACAGCTGGTGCTGCTGGATCTACGCGGCACGGGGGCGTCGGCGGTGCCGGCCGACCCGGAGTCGTACCGGTGCGACCGGCAGGTCGGCGACGTCGAGGCGCTGCGCGCACATATCGGCCTGGAACAGGTCAACCTGCTGGCCCATTCGGCGGGCGGCAACCTGGCCCTGCTGTACGCCGCCCGGCACCCGGAGCGCATACGGCGGCTCGCCCTGATCACGCCCAACGCCTGGGCCCTGGAGATGCAGGCCACCGCGGAGGAACGCCTGGCCGCGGCCCGGCTGCGCAGCGGCGAGCCCTGGTTCGAGGCCGCGTACACCGCCTTCGAGGCGGCGCTGAGCGGTCAGGAGCCGAAGGACTCGTTCGCGCCGTTCTTCTACGGGAGCTGGGACGCGGCGGCCGAGGCGCATGCCGCGACGGACCTGGAGCAGGTCAACCGCGAGGCAGCCGCCCGCTTCGGCGGCCCCGGTGCCTATGACCCGCCGGCCGCCCGGGCCGCGCTGAGGGCCCTGGAGGCGCCGGTGCTGGTGCTGGCCGGTGAGCTGGACGGCGCTCCGCGACCCGACCGGGCCGGTGGGCCGGCTGCGCTGTTCCCGGCCGGCGAATGCGTCGTGCAGTCCGGCGGGGGTCACTTCCCCTGGCTGGACGATCCTCAGTGGTACGTACGGACGGTTGCCCGGTTCCTGCCCTTGTGAGCGGGCGTGATCGGGGGAAGATGCGAGATAGTAGTTGAATCACGCAAACAACCGCCGTGAAGGAGACCGCGATGCCCCAGCCCGAGGGAACCGAGCTCGAGGCCGTCCGCGCCCGCAGGGAGGAGCTGAAGCGGCGCTATCTGCAGGATCACGAGGACCGGCCCCGGACCACGACGCGCGGCATCCACCACGTGGCCTTCATCTGCCGTGATGTCGAGGAGACCATCCGCTTCTACCAGGAGTTCTTGGGCTTCCCGCTGGTCGAGATCGTGGAGAACCGCGACTACCGGGGCTCCACCCACTTCTTCTTCGACATCGGCAACGGCAATCTGCTCGGCTTCTTCGACTTCCCCGGTCATGAGCATCCGCCCGCCACGGAGACGGTCGGCGGAGTGCAGCACGTCGCGCTGTCGGTGGAGGCCAGGGAGTTCGACGCGGCACGCACGTCGTTCGACAAGGCGGGCATCGCGTACATCGGCCCGGACCGGGGGGTGGAGGACAGCCTCTACTTCCGTGACCCCAACGGCGTACCGCTGGAGCTCTACCGGGAGCGGCTCGGCATGTTCAACGGCGAGCAGGTCCTGCCGGCGGACGACGACTGAGCCTCGGCACCTGGGGTCGCTCCTCTTCCTTCCGTGCCGTTCCGCGGTAGGAAGAGGAGGGAGGGGATGCGCACAGCCGTGCCGTTTCCCGGGCCGCTCGTCGGACGGGGCTTCGGCGGCCGGCGGAACGGCCGGCCCGCGACCCCGGCGGCGGCGCTGCCGGCCCCGGCATGTACGCGCCTCAGGCGATCTCCGCGGCCTCCACCGCGACCGACCGCGCCCACCGGTAGTCCGCCTTGCCGCTCGGCGAGCGCTGAATCTCCGCCGCGATCACCAGCTGCCGCGGGATCTTGTAGCCGGCGAGACGGCTGCGGCAGTGGGACCGGATGTCGTCCAGCGTCGGCGCGGGCGCTCCCTCCCGTATCTGCACGACGGCCGCCACATGGTTGCCCCATGTCGCATCGGGCACCCCCGCCACCAGCACGTCGTACACATCCGGATGGGCCTTGAGCGCCTGCTCGACCTCCTCCGGGTACACCTTCTCGCCACCGGTGTTGATGCACTGCGAGCCGCGTCCGAGGACGGTGACGATGCCGTCCTCGTCCACGGTGGCCATGTCGCCGAGCAGCACCCACCGCTCACCCTGGCGCTGGAAGAAGGTCTCGGCCGTCTTCACCGGGTCGTTGTAGTAGCCGAGCGGGACATGGCCGCGCTGCGCGATGCGGCCGGGCTCACCCGGCTTCACCGGCTCGTGCGTCACCGGGTCCACCACTGTCGTACGGGAGTTGACCCGCAGCCGGAACCCGCTGTCCGGTCCCGAGTCCTCGGTCGCGGTGCCGTTGAAGCCGGACTCGGACGAGCCGAAGTTGTTCAGCAGCATCACATGCGGAGCCAGGGCGCTGAACTGCGCGCGCACCGTCTCCGACATGATCGCTCCCGAGCTCGAGACGCTGAACACCGACGAGAGGTCGCAGCCCTTGAGCGGACCGTTCAGTGCGTCGATCAGCGGGCGCAGCATCGCGTCGCCGACCAGCGACACGCTGGTGACCTTCTCCTTCTCGATCGTCCGCAGCACCTCGTGCGGCACGAACTTGCGGTGGACGACGATCCGTTGCCCGAAGTTGAAACCGATGAACGCCGTCAGTGTCGAGGTGCCGTGCATCAGCGGGGGAGTGGGGAAGAAGGTGATGCCGTCGCCGCCCGCGGCCACGCGCTGGGCCAGTTCCTCGGGGGAGGAGACGGGTTCGCCGGTCGGTGCGCCGCCGCCCAGTCCCGAGAAGAACAGGTCCTCCTGACGCCACATCACACCCTTGGGCATGCCCGTGGTGCCGCCGGTGTAGATGATGAACTGGTCGTCGGCGGAGCGCGGCGTGAATCCCCGGTCCGGCGAGGCAGCGGACTCGGCGGCGGTGAAGGAGACCGTGTCCAGGTCCGGCGCCGACTCGGCCGGGGTGCCGACCCGCACGAGGTGGCGCAGCTTGTCCGTGCGACGCAGCGCGGCCGCGACCCGCCCGGTGAACTCGGCGTCGAAGAGGAGGGCGGCGAGATCGGCGTCCCGGTAGAGATGGACCAGCTCCTCTTCCACGTAACGGTAGTTGACGTTCACCGGCACGAGGCGGGCCTTGAGTGCGCCGAGCACGGTCTGCAGATACTCGATGCCGTTGTACAGATGCAGGCCGACGTGCTCGCCAGGCCGCAGACCCGCGTCGAGGAGGTGATGAGCGATGCGGTTGGCCGCGGCGTCCAGTTCCGCGTAGGTGAGCCGCCGCTCGGCGCCGGTGCCGGGATGGTCGATGTACAGGAGCGCCTCGCGCTCCGGGACCACATCGACGACCGATTCGAACAGGTCCGCAAGGTTGTACTCCACCGCTCCTCCTGACCCCCGGCGAACTTCGGCTCGGCGGTCATTAGAGCGCCGCTGTGAACAACAGGGAAGGTCTCGCGCCAAGAAATCTGACTGAGTGTCAGAAAACTATTGAACTGGACCCCCGCCTACTGCAACCTGTTCTAGGTCACCGGAGGGGCACGTCCACGCAGGGGAGATCCGCACATGGGACGAGATGGTGGTACCGAACACCTCACCGTGCAGCGCGAAGGCGCGACGCTGGTGCTCACCCTCAACAGGCCCGAGGCCAGGAACGCACTCTCCATCGCCATGCTCGTCGGGCTCCACGACGGCTGGCTCGCGGCCGACGAGGACGACAGCGTCCGCTCCATCGTGCTGACCGGGGCCGGCAGCTCCTTCTGTGCCGGCATGGACCTGAAAGCCCTCGCGGGCAAGGACATGGAAGGGCAGCAGTACCGCGACCGGATGAAGGCGGACCCCGATCTGCACTGGAAGGCGATGCTGCGCCACCACCGGCCCCGCAAACCGGTGATCGCCGCCGTCGAGGGCCACTGCGTCGCCGGCGGAACCGAGATCCTGCAGGGCACCGACATCCGTGTCGCCGGGCAGAGCGCCACCTTCGGACTGTTCGAGGTGCGGCGCGGACTCTTCCCGATCGGCGGCTCGACCGTACGGCTGCCCCGCCAGATCCCGCGCACCCACGCCCTCGAGATGCTGCTCACCGGCCGCCCCTACAGCGCCGACGAGGCACAGCGCATCGGACTCGTCGGCCATGTCGTCCCCGACGGCACCGCCCTGGACAAGGCGCTCACGATCGCCGAACAGATCAACGCCTGCGGCCCGCTCGCCGTCGAGGCCGTCAAGGCGTCGGTGTACGAGGCCGCGGAGATGACCGAGACCGAGGGTCTCGCCGCCGAACTCGTGCGCGGCTGGCCGGTCTTCGACACGGCCGACGCCAAGGAAGGCGCCCTCGCCTTCGCCGAGAAACGGCCCCCCGTCTACCGGCGCGCCTGACAAGGAGAGTCCGCCCGATGCCCGAAGTCCTCCGTGCACCGCTCGTCGTCGAATTCCCCTTCACGCGCTCGCTCGGCCCGGTGCAGAGCGCCTTCCTCACCGGCCTGCGCGAGCGGACCGTGCTCGGGGTGCGCACCGGCGACGGCAATGTGCTCGTCCCTCCCGTCGAGTACGACCCCGCCACTGCCGAGGAACTGCGGGACCTGGTCGAGGTCGCCGCGACCGGCACCGTCACCACATGGGCCTGGAACCCGCAACCGCGCCGCGGCCAGCCGCTCGCCACCCCGTTCGCCTGGGTCCTCGTGCGGCTCGACGGAGCCGACACGGCCCTCCTCCATGCCCTGGACGCACCCGGCCCCGAGGCGGTGCGCACCGGCATGCGGGTCCGCGTCCGCTGGGCCGCGGAGCGCAGCGGCGCCATCACGGACATCGCCTGCTTCGAGGCGTACGCCGGGGAATCCTCCGCCCCCGCGAGCCCCCACAGCGGGACGTTCGCCGACCCGGTGACCGGCATCGTCGCCCCGGCCCGGCTCGACTACACCTACTCACCCGGCCGCGCCACGAGCGCCTACCTCGAGGCACTCGCCGAGCGCCGGATCGTGGGCGAGCGCTGTCCGTCCTGCCACAAGGTGTACGTCCCGCCCCGCGGCGCCTGCCCCACCTGCGGCGTCGCCACCACCGACCAGGTCGAGGCCGGCCCTCGTGGCACGGTGACCACGTTCTGCATCGTCAACATCAAGGCGAAGAATCTGGACATCGAGGTTCCGTACGTCTACGCCCACATCGCCCTCGACGGCGCCGATCTCGCCCTGCACGCACGCATCGGCGGCATCCCGTACGACCAGGTGCGCATGGGCCTGCGTGTCGAACCGGTGTGGACCGAGGGCGCCCGCCACCCCGACCACTACCGGCCCACCGGCGAGCCCGACGCCGGCTACGACACCTACAAGGAGCTGCTGTGATGCGAGACGTGGCGATCGTCGCCTTCGCGCAGACCGACCACAGGCGCCGTAGCGACGAACTCTCCGAGGTCGAGATGCTGATGCCGGTCCTGCACCAGGTCCTCACCCGGACCGGACTGCAGACCGCGGACATCGGCTTCACCTGCTCAGGGTCCAGCGACTACCTCGCCGGGCGGGCGTTCTCCTTCACCATGGCGCTCGACGGTGTCGGCGCCTGGCCGCCGATCTCCGAGTCCCATGTGGAGATGGACGGCGCATGGGCGCTGTACGAGGCCTGGGTGAAACTGCTGACCGGTGAGGCCGACACCGCGCTGGTCTACGCCTACGGCAAGTCGTCGTCCGGCGAGGTGCGCGATGTGCTGACCCGCCAGCTCGACCCCTACTACGTCGCCCCGCTCTGGCCCGACTCCGTCTCCCTCGCCGCCCTCCAGGCCCAAGCCCTGATCGACGCGGGCGCCACCGACGAGCCCGCGCTGGCCGAAGCCGCCGCCCGCAGCCGCGCGGACGCCACGGCCAATCCGCACGCTCAGCTGAAGGGGGAGGTGCCGCGGGGTGACCACGTCGTCCACCCGCTGCGCACCGCCGACTGCCCACCGATCGGCGACGGCGCCGCCGCCGTCATCCTCGCCGCCGGCGACAGGGCGCGTGACCTGTGTGATCGTCCCGCCTGGATCCGCGGCATGGATCACCGGATCGAGCCGCACAGCCTCGGCGTACGCGACCTGACCGACTCACCGTCCACCCGCCTCGCCGCCGAGCGTGCCGGGGCCTTCGAGCGGCGCGTCGACACCGCCGAACTCCACGCCCCCTTCAGCTCCCAGGAAGTCGTGCTGCGCAGGGCCCTCAACCTCGACGAGACAGTGAGGGTCAACCCGTCCGGCGGAGCCCTTGCCGCCAACCCGGTGATGGCCACCGGCCTCATCCGCATCGGCGAGGCCGCCGCCCGCATCTGCCGCGGCGAGTCCGACCGCGCGCTCGCCCACGCCACATCCGGCCCCTGTCTGCAGCAGAACCTCGTCGCCGTTCTCGAAGGAGAGGCGCATGCGTAAAGAGCCCGTGGCCGTCATCGGCATCGGCCAGACCAAGCACGTCGCCGCCCGCCGGGACGTGTCCATCGCGGGCCTGGTCCGCGAGGCCGCCCGTCGTGCCCTGGACGACGCCGAGCTCTCCTGGGCGGACATCGACGCGGTCGTCATCGGCAAGGCCCCCGACTTCTTCGAGGGGCTGATGATGCCCGAGCTCTATCTCGCCGACGCACTCGGCGCGGTCGGCAAACCCATGCTGCGCGTCCACACCGCGGGCTCGGTCGGCGGGTCCACCGCACTCGTGGCCGCCAACCTGGTGGCCTCCCGCGTGCACGGCACGGTCCTCACCCTCGCCTTCGAGAAGCAGTCGGAGTCGAACGCGATGTGGGGCCTGTCCCTGCCCATCCCCTTCCAGCAGCCGCTGCTGGCGGGCGCGGGCGGATTCTTCGCCCCCCACATACGCGCCTACATGCGGCGCACCGGGGCGCCCGACACCGTCGGTTCGCTCGTCGCCTACAAGGACCGGCGCAACGCGCTGAAGAACCCGTACGCCCATCTGCACGAGCACGGCATCACGCTGGAGAAGGTCCAGGCCTCGCCCATGCTGTGGGACCCGATCCGCTACTCCGAGACCTGCCCCTCCTCCGACGGCGCCTGTGCGATGGTCCTCACCGACCGTGCGGGCGCGGCGCGTTCACCGCACCCGCCCGCCTGGGTGCACGGTGGCGCCATGCGCAGCGAGCCCACCCTGTTCGCCGGCAAGGACTTCGTCTCCCCGCAGGCCGGCAAGGACTGCGCGGCGGACGTCTACCGCCAGGCGGGCATCACGGATCCGCGCCGCGAGATCGACGCGGTGGAGATGTACGTGCCGTTCTCGTGGTACGAGCCGATGTGGCTGGAGAACCTGGGCTTCTCCGCGGAGGGCGAGGGCTGGAAGCTCACCGAATCAGGCGTGACCGAACTCGACGGCGATCTGCCCGTCAACCCCTCGGGCGGGGTGCTGTCCACCAACCCGATCGGGGCGTCCGGCATGATCCGCTTCGCCGAGGCGGCCCTCCAGGTTCGCGGACAGGCCGGCGAGCACCAGGTCGAAGGGGCCCGCAGAGCGCTCGGCCACGCGTACGGCGGAGGGTCGCAGTTCTTCTCCATGTGGCTGGTCGGCGCCGAGTCGCCCGCGATCTGACGGTGCGCCATGCCGGGGCCGGCCCGCGACCTGTCCGTGACCCGGGACGATCGCTAGGCTGGCCCGGAGACGATGCGGGAGGAGCAGGGACGTGGCCGAGAGCACCACCACCACTACCACGCAGTTGTTGTCGGGCTGGGACAAGCCGGAGCTGGACCTCAGCCGTGCCGACTGGCAGTCGAGCAGCCAGGGAATGGGAGACGTTCAGATCGCCTTCGTCGAAGGTTTCATCGCCATGCGCAACGGCAGGCGGCCGGAGAACCCGTCGCTGATCTTCACGCCGGCCGAGTGGCGAGCCTTCGTCCTGAACGCACGCGACGGGGAGTTCGACCTCACCTGACGCCCCGGCCGTCTCCCACGGGACGGGACAGCCGCAGGACCGCGGCGCTGACGGGCCGGGACAGTGCACGGAGGCAGGTCAGCGCCGCGAGCCCCGCGTGGTCGGCCGGGCAGGATGCGGGCACGTCGTCCGCCGGGATCGATGCCCGACCGCCCGGAGGAATACCTTGAGCGCAGCTCCGCGAGCGTGACGTCGATGGCCGTGCCGAAGGCATGAGCGTGGCCACCGGCCGCGAGCTCCTCGGCTCGCAGCCACGGCAGCGCGGCAGAACCGGGACGACCGGGGCCCGGCCGGGCGGAGATGCGAACGGCGTTTGCGCCTGGTCGGCGCGGTGAGCGGCACCGCCGGCCGCTCGTCCGGGGACTTTGCACCGCCTGCGGCGCAGGCCGTGGATCTTGTGATCCCGTGCAGATGCCGGCCCGGAGGCGGCGAGGTCCACGGTCTGCACCGCAGGCGCAGCGGCAGGCGCGGAATGCGCGCACACTCACTCACGCGCAACCGCCGGCGGGTCGGGCGCCACGCCCGGGACGAGCGCCCATCGGCAGTGCCGTTCGCCCGCGCAGGACCACCGGCCTGTCGACAATCGCCGTCGGCAGGGACGGTGTCCGGCGAGCACCCGTGCCGGGCGCATACCGGACCGATGCACGCCCGGCCCTCGCCTGTCGCCCTGTCCCGGTGGGCGGCGCGTACCTGGCAGGGGCCGCCGCCCCGCCGGTCCGCCCGGCGGTCCGTCCCGGTGTCCTCTCCCATCGGCGAAGGTGGGGGTCGGGGACGGACCGGAGGCGTCAGGCGGACGACGGGGGTCAGGCGGACGTCTGGCTCGGCGGGTGTCCCAGGCCCACTGACCCGTTGATCTTCTCTATCGCCTGGCGGGCATGCTCACCGGGGCTACGGGCGGTGAGCGACGACACCGTCGACGTCGTGGGCGCGGACATCGACGCCGACGCCGGCGGCAGCTGCTGACCGCGCTCCGGCGCAGGCTTCGCATGGCCGGCCGACCGGCTGCGCAACCGGTGCTGGGCGGCCTCGTCGAGGCCCACGGGGCGCTGCATCTGGGCGGCCAGCCGCCCGGCCTCCTGTCCCAGCGCGGCGACGTCCTCCCACTGCAGACGGACCACCAGACGGAGCTCCGCCTCACCGTCCGGGAGCGCTTGCAGGGCAGGACTGATGGGGTCATTCATGGGCTGTTCCTCACGTGTCGGTACGGAAATACTCGCGGCGGACGCTGCTCCTCGCTCATGTCCTCCCGCCCGGTTCTCGCTCGTGCCGGTACCTCCACAGATACGGAGACCGCCGCCGTCGCGTTCAAACGTCCCGGAGCCGCTCACCCGGCTCGGCCGACTCCGCCCGGGCACGTACCATGGCCGTATGTCGTTCCTCCGCCGCCGCAGCGCCGCCACACCCGCGGGTCCGGACTTCGATGTCCTGGCCATGGACCCGGGCGACTGGCCCGGCAATCTCGGCGCCGGTCTGCTGCCCGCTCCCGACGGCAGCTGCCAGGGTGTTTTCCTGCGCTACGACCTGTTCGGCGGCCGTGGCCCGGCGATGATCATCGGCAATCTGCCCGAGGGCTCGCCCGCCCGTGAGGTGGCGGACGGAGAGGTTCCCTTCGAGGTCGCCCAGCTGCTGATCGCGCTCGAGAACGACGAGTCCGTGCAGGTGGTCGGCACCGAGGACACACCGGTGATGCAGGGCGACAACCTGTTGATCGTGCGCCGCGTCAAGCTCTCCGAAAGCCGTATCTCCTGCGTCCAGTTCGACCGCAGCGACAATGTGCTCGTCACGATCGCCAGCTGGGACCGCCCGATCACCGACGATCTGTACGCGCTGCTCAAGCCGCTGCCCGCGGAACTGTTCCAGCAGGGCTGAATTCCCCGGGGGCGCCACCGCATCCCGCCACCACTGCCCAGGCCGGTGCCCGGGCAGTTCTGTTGTGCGGCCCGGCGGACTGCGGACGGCTACACGACCACCGCCGCACGCTGAGCGGGCAGCAGCGATGCCAGGCGGGCAGCCGATGTGCCGAGGCCCGTGGGGGCGCCGAGCAGCCGCGCAGCCGCTCCGGAGCGCAGATCCTCCTCGCGGTATCGGCGGACCTTCCGGTGCCAGTTCAGGATGCCTGTGAGCCAGTCCTCCAGCTCACCGACGTACGCGTCCAGGGCCGTCCTGCTCTCCTCGTCCATCCCGAAGTCCTCGTGCACCAGAGGGAGTTCGTGCTCCTTCACGTGAAGGAACTGGCGCAGCCGGGACCGCATCAGATCGTCGGCGATCGCGGCGGCCGTCGAGTGGTCGCAGTCGAAGAAGGTCCGCACCACCAGCACAGCGTTGTGCACCTCGCCCTCGAACTCGATCTCCTTCTGGTACGAGAAGAAGTCGTTCACGAGGCAGGCGTAGTCCATGGCGGCGTTCTCCAGGCTGCGCACGGGGCCGCCGGCGTAGATCTCGGGTGAGAGCTGCCCCTCCCGCCGCAGCCGGGCAAGGCTCATGGTGAGCTCGGAGCCGAAGGTGTGCCGCCGCATCTCGATGTAGTCGACCGGGTCGGGAACGCGGTGCTGGGCCTGGTTGTGCAGCTCCCACAGCCAGCTCTCCAGCATGACGTCGACTGCAGTGCGCAGGGCCCCGCGGGCGCCGGGGGACATCGGCCCGGCCGTTCGTGCCCACAGATCGGCGAGCCCCCGCTCCAGGGGAGCGACCGCGACGGCCGCACCGGTTTCGGGCGCGTCGACGGGCATACAGGCCCGCAGCCGTTCGTTGCAGAGTTTGGCGCCGGCCAGATCACGTGACCTGCCGAAAGCCGACGGGTAGTAGTCGTCTGCGTAGGTCCCCCAGGTCAGCCACTCGGCACTGAGCTCCAGCTCCTCGGGTGTGGCGTCCGGGTCGATCCCGGCCGAGCAGAGCGCGAAGTCGAACCCGGCGAGTTTTGCTTCGTCCCAGATGTCGTTGAGCAGACCCATGCGGCCGGCCCACGCGATGGACCGTCTGCGGGCGTTCTCCAGATGCGGGCTGAGCGACAGGGCGAACGGCAGGTCGAAGTCCGGCAGCCACGACGGGCCCACCTTGCACGGCAGATGCGTGAGGCTGCGCAGCCGGGCGGCGGCCGGACGGCCGAAGAGCGTCCTGATGTCGAGCGCCGACGTGCCCAGCACACCGGCGGCCGGCGAGCCGTTGAGGTCCACGCCCTCGTTCATGTAGCGGCTGGAACGCATGTGCCACTCATGGCCGCCCGACTGCCAGTCCTGAAGTCCCTTCGTGTAGGCGGCGATCGCCGCGCACTCGGCCGGGCTCAGCCCCTTCTCCGCGCACAGGGCGGGCACTTCGGTGAGCGCCGTGTTCTCGAACTGCTGGACCCGCGAGGTCAGCAGGTCGTTGACGGCTTCCGCGGCCTCCTGGGTCGAACAGCCGAGGAACGTCTCCAGCACCAGCACACCGTTGCTGAGCTCGCCTTCGTCCTCGACCTCACGCTGGTAGGAGAAGAGGTCGTTGCGCAGATGCACGCCGTCGGAGAACGCGTCGCGCAGGACCCTCAACGGCCGGGAGCCGGCGACCGACTCCGGCACCTCGACCCCCGCCGCGTACTCCACCAGTCCGGCGGACCAGGGGGCGCCGCCGACCTTGCGGCGCATCTCGATGTACTCGACCGGGTTGGCGATCCGGCCCTCGTTGATGTTGGACAGCTCCCACATCGACCCGTTCAGGAGGTTCTCGGTGGCTTCCGCGAACCTCGCCCGCCAGGCGGACGACATGCTCGGCACGGTCCGCGCCCACAGATCGGCGAGCCCCGCCTCGACCGGATTGGTCGGCTCGGGCGTTCCCTGGGAGCGATCCAGCGGCATGAACGCGGACAGCCGGTCCAGATAGGCCTTGCCGCCCGCACGGTCCTGCGTGCGTTTGAAGATCTCCAGGAAGTGGTCGTCGAAGAAGAAGACCCACACATACCAGTCGGTGACCAGGCTGAGGGCCTCCGCATCACAGTCGGGGTGGGTGTACGCGCACAGCAGGGCGTAGTCGTGCGCCTCGAGGTCGCTCTCCTCCCAGATGCCGGACCCCTCCAGCATTCCCATTCCGCGTGCCCAGCGTCTGGTGTGCCGACGCGCCTCATCGGCATGGGGATTGAGCCGCGCCGGATGCGGAACATAGAAATCCGGCAGTACGAAGGGCTGTGCCATGTGCGTTTGGGCCTTTCGGTGTGCATCCGCGCACCTGGGCGCGGACCGGGTCAGGACGGGCGAGGCCTACCCGTCGCCCGGAGCGTGCACGCATCCGGCCGATCAGTCGCACAAGCGGACAAATGAATGACGGAGCCGCCAGCCCTCATGGCCGGCGGCTCCCGTGGCCTCTAGCGCAGCGCGCGCACGTCCGACGCCTTCACGAAAGCCACGCGGTGCCCGAACTGGACCTCGTAGTACATCTCCTTGCCGCGGATCACCTGGTGCCCCGCCGTGTCGAAAGTCGTCGCGTACAGGTACTCGCCCGGCACAAGGCCGCCGACCACGTACCGCTGGCCCGCGAGCAGCTTGTACGGCAGCGGCGAGAGTGGCTGCACCGGCACGCCCGCCGGATAGGCCGAAGCCTCCGGATAGGCCCGCCCGTACACCGCCACCTCCGCGACGCCCTCCTTCGGTGTGAGCACCTGCGTCCGTGCGCCCACCGCTGTCGGCTGCGTAGGCGGATTGTGGAACCAGGCCTTCTGGCCCAGGTACCAGATCGCCGTCCACTCGCCCTGCCGTCCGGCCACAGCGAACTGCTGGCCCGTCGAGGCGCGCGCCCCTGTGTCGTTGACACCGGTCGTCGAGTCCTCGCCGCCCGGGCGCAGACCGATGTCCTTGACGAGTGGGGCGCTCACGCTCGGCGCCGTGTGCAGCCGTACCGCGCCCGAACCGTGCGGCGCACATGCCTGACCTGCTGTCACACAGCCTGTGTACAGGGGCTGGTGGCGTGTGTAGTCGGGGCGGATGGTCACCGCCGGGGCGTCCGTACCCACGGCGGGCGTGAACGGCCTGCCGAGCAGCCGGAAGTAGTGCGCCCAGTCCCAGTACGGCCCCGGATCGGTGTGCATCCCGCGGATCGTCGCCGCCGTCGTGCCCGGCACGTTGTCGTGGCCGAGAATGTGCTGACGGTCCATCGGGATGCCGTAACGGTTGGCGAGATACCGCACCAGCCGGGCAGACGAGCGGTACATCGCCTCCGTGTACCAGGCGTCCGGCGACACCAGGAAACCCTCGTGCTCCAGGCCCACCGACTTGGCGTTCACGAACCAGTTCCCGGCGTGCCAGGCCACATCCTTCAGCGGCACATGTTGGGCGACATGCCCGTCCGAGGAGCGCAGGGAGTACTGCCAGGACACATAGGTCGGGTCCTGAACCAGTTTGAGCGTGGTCTCCCAGGAGGCCTCGGTGTCATGAATGACGATGTAGTCCACCGACTGCGAGTCGGGGCGGTTCGCCTTGTCGTGATTTCCGTAGTCACCCTCGCCGAACTCCTCGTACGGCGCGGGGATCCACTCGCAGGCCACGGTGACAGGGCACTGGGTCCCCGACGTATCGGCGGTCCGCAGTCCGAGGCGCGCGAGCTGGGTGCGGTCGGGAGCCATGCCCGGGTCGGCGGTGAGCACGATCCGCTGACCGCTGTCCGTCGTGCGAGACTCGCCCGTGCGCAGTACATCGAAGACATCGTCGGCGTACGTCGCGGCGGTCGCCGTGTCGTCGGCGCCGGAGTAGCGTGCCACCGCCCCGTACCAGTCGGCCGGGTCGTCGCTCAGCGGCCTCCCCAGCTCCTTCTGCGCCGCGGCGAGCAGCGCCGCGCCGCCGCGCACATTGGCGGCAGGACTGTCTCTCAATTCAGCCGCGGAGATCCCGGACAGCCCGGCCGCCCGGTCCAGGGTCCGCAGCCGTGGCGGCAGTTCGACGCCTTCGGCCACCTTGGCCAGGGCGGCCCTGGACACCGTGCGCGGAGCGCGCGCGTCGTCGCCGCGGGCGTTCTCGGCGCCGTGCGAATGATGGGGTGCGTCGGCCAGAGCGGTCCTTGCATCCGTCAGATGCATCGGCCCGTAGCCGCCGGTCACACTCGCCGCACCGCCGTGCGTGTCCCAGCGGGACTGCAGATAGGACACGGCGAGCAGAAGGCCCGGCGGCACGTCGTACTCGGCGGCTGCGTCGGCGAAGGTGTCCTGCAGCGCCCCGGCAGGGGGCCGCGGCGCGGTGGCGGACGGCCCGGCCGAGACCAGCGGCAGCAACAGTGCGGCGCACGCCACCGCGCTCGCGGCTGTCAGCCGGCGACGGGCGCTCGCTCGCGGTGCAAGGTCTGATCCTGGCAATGCGGCCTCCAGTGACGAGGGGTGCGCGAAGGGCTTGCGGGGGACGGACAACGAACAGGGGTATCGGGTCCCGGACGATCCGTCAATCATGCAACGCGGCAAGGAATATGCACGTCAGCGGACGTGTCGCGGAGTTTCGCGAAGACGGCGCACGGGCCTGCGGCGCGTCAGTGGCATGAACCAATGTCCCCCGTTAGGGGCGGGTCGCCCCGCCCGGCGTCGCGGCGCAACAATCGCCCTCTGACTGTCGAACCGTCGGCCGAACAGCTCGGCCGGAGTTCCGGGGGCGGACGCGCGGACGTGTGTGCCGGTGCGGCGTATGTGCCCGGGCGGGCGGCCCCCGGGCCGCACACGCACAGCGCGCTGCGCGCCCAGTGTGTCGGCACCGGACGCGCAGCGCGCTTCCCCCTCGGTGGGCGGTCGATCAGCGAGTGCCGACCGCCGCGCGTACGGCCCGGCGGGCCATCGCGCAGTCGTCGTGCAGCCTTCGCAGCAGCAGACGTTGTTCTTCGCCGGCCGGTACACCGCCAGGATGCGTCTGCGACGCACCCGCGGGCGAGGCGTCACGCATCGCGCGCTGCACGGCCGTCTCGTACGTACGGATCTCCCTGGTCAGCACGATCATCAGATTCACCAGGAACGCGTCCCGTGCCGCCGTCCCCGCCTGCTGCGCCAGTTGGCTGATCTGACGGCGCGCCGCCGGTGCGTCACCGAGCACCGCCCACAACGTCGCCAGGTCGTAGCCGGGCAGATACCAGCCCGCGTGCTCCCAGTCGACCAGCACCGGGCCGGTCGGCGACAGAAGGATGTTGGAGAGCAGTGCGTCGCCGTGGCAGAACTGACCGACGCCCTGCCGGCCGCCCGCGTACGTCAGACCGTGCAGCAGTTTCTGCAGGTCGCCGAGGTCGCGATCGGTGAACAGCCCCAGCTCGTGGTAGCGCGAGATCCGCGAGCCGTAGTCGAGCGGAGCGTCGAACATGCCGGCCGGCGGCCGCCAGCTGTTGAGCCGGGCGATCGCGCCGAGCGCGGTCCGTACATCCGCGCGCGACGGAGCCTCGACAGGATGCCGGGCCAGCGCCGCCGCACGGCCCGGCATCCGCTCGATGACCAGCGTGCAGTTCTCCGGGTCCGCGGCGATCAGGCGAGGCACCCGCACCGGAGGGCGGTGTCGCACGAACGCGCGGTAAGACGTTATTTCGTGCCTGAAGTGCTCGACCCAGACGGGGGAGTGGTCGAGTAAGCACTTGGCAACGGCAGTGGTACGCCCCGTGGTTCCGACGATCAGAACGGATCGTCCGCTGCGGCGCAGCACCTGCACGGGGTTGAACTCCGGGCAGATCCGGTGCACCGACGCGACAGCTTTGCGCAGCTGAGCGCCCTGAGGACCGGACAAGTCGATTCTCCCGCTGAGGGGCTGGGCGACCGTCCCAGCAGGCCTGCGTGCACGGCCGGTGTGGGTGGGGTCGAGATACGGTCCGGTGCCGGCCGCGACGGCGGTGCGCTGCGGCCGGGGCGGGGCGGACACGGAGGACGATGCTGTGTACATGGGAGAGACAGATCCCTTCGTGTGCCGACGAGTTGCGTGCGCTGCCCCGCCCCGACAACCGGAAACACCCTGGGGAATGCGACCGGCTGCCGGGGCGAGGTGGCGCGTTCCTACCTGACACCCGGCCGCGGGTGGCACACCATCTGGCGCACCCTGGCGAACCGTGGCGAATAGTCGCAACGCAACTGCCACCGGGCTACTGTCAACTCAGCCGAGAACCTGGGGGCTTGACGTGAGCGGAGAACCCAACACCCGCCTGAACGACCTGTTCGGCCTGGCCGGCTGGTCCAAGGGCGAACTCGCAAGACTCGTGAACCGGCAGGCGGCGGCCATGGGCCACCCGCAGCTGGCGACCGACACCTCGCGGGTGCGGCGTTGGATCGACATGGGGGAGACCCCGCGCGATCCCGTCCCCAGAGTGCTGGCAGCCCTGTTCACCGAGCGACTCGGTCGTGTCGTGACCATCGAGGACCTCGGGTTCGTACGCAGCGGGCGCACGGGTAAGCGGCGGGACGTGCAGGGAGCAGGCAACCCTGACGGTCTGCCGTGGGCGCCCGACCGGACGGCAGCGGTCCTCACCGAATTCACGGGAATGGACCTCATGCTCAACCGACGCGGCCTGGTGGGCGCGGGCGCGGCGCTCGCCGCGGGCTCAGCACTCAGCAGTGCCATGCACGACTGGCTCAAGACAGATCCGGCAATCTCCCGGGACGCTCCTCGATTCACCGACCCCCTGCACGCCGACTCCGCTGGGTTCGACCGCTACGAGGCCGCCCCCATCGGGTCGCAGGAGATCGACGCGCTGGAGCGCTCCGTCGAGGTGTTCCGCGCCTGGGACGCCTCCCGCGGTGGCGGGCTTCAGCGCAAGGCCGTCGTGGGGCAGCTCAACGAAGTGGGCGGCATGCTCGCCTACCGCCACCCCGATCACCTCCAGCGGCGTCTGTGGGGCGTCGCCGCCAATCTCGCCGTTCTCGCCGGCTGGATGTCCCACGACGTCGGCCTCGAACCCACCGCCCAGAAGTACTTCGTCATCGCCGCGCATGCGGCACGCGAGGGCGGCGACCGGCCGCGCGCCGGCGAAGCCCTGTCCCGAGCGGCCCGCCAGATGGTCCATCTCGGACGTCCGGACGACGCGCTGGACCTGATGAAGCTCGCCAAGTCCGGTTCCGGGGAACAGACCCTCCCGCGCACCCGGGCGATGCTGCACACCATCGAGGCCTGGGCGCAGGCATCCATGGGCCAGGGGCAGGCCATGCGCCGTACCCTCGGCGAGGCGGAGGAGCTCTTCGTGTCCGACAGGAGTGATGTCCCGCCGCCCAGTTGGATGCAGCTGTTCGACGAGGCGGACATGCACGGCATGCAGGCGCTGGCCTATCGCACCCTGGCGGACCACGAACCCGGCGCGGCGAGCACCGCACAGCGGCACGCAAAGCGGGCACTGGAGCTGCGCGAGGGCGGGCGGCAGCGCTCGAAGATCTTTGACTACATCTCGCTGGCCTCGGCCTGCTTCATCGCCGACGACCCTGAACAGGCCGACCGCTACGCCAGGCTGGCGCTGGTGTCGATGGGGGAGACCTCCTCGCACCGCACCTGGGACAGGCTGCGGGAGATGTACCGGCTCACGGGTCAGTACGCCGGATACGCGAGGATCGAGGATCTGCGTGAGGAGATTCAGATCGCACTGCCCAACAGCCCCTCGAAGAAGCTGAGGAGCACCGAGATCTAGACGCTCCGGACCGTTCTCCGGATCCGTCCGCCGGACGGGTCGGTACCAGGTGAGCAAAGCCGCTCGCGCCCGCACGCGCCCTACCGCACAGGCGACCCCGTCACTCAACTCCCGTACATCACTGCCCTCGTAGCAGAGTCTCGCCCGCCCGCTACGAGCTGATCCTTGCCACCATCACACAGGCGTCGACCTCGCGGTCGTTCTCACCGAACTCCTCGACGACCACACGCACGCACTCCTGCGCGTCACGGGCCTTGGCGAAGCGCGGCGCCAGAGCCGTGAGCCGGCCCGTGTCGCACTCGCCGGCCACGTCCCTGTGCGTCAGCCCGTCGGTGTGCAGGACCAGCAGATCACCGGGCAGGAGGGCCAGTTCCGCCTGCTCGTATGTCGCGCCGGGGGTTGCTCCCAGCAGCACACCGCCGGGTGTGGCGAGCGCGCGTCCCGTCCCGTTGCGGAACAGCACCGGGGCGGGGTGCCCTGCCTGCGCCCAGGAGAGGGTGCGGGCCACCGGGTCGTAGCGGCAGCACACCGCGCTTCCCAGGGCGGGCTGTGACGAGGTGTCCAGCAGCTGGTTGAGATGCTCCATCAGCTGCCCCGGGTGGATGCCCGCCACGGCCATGCCGCGCAGCGCACCCAGGACCGTGGCCATTCCCGAGGTCGCGGCGACCCCATGTCCGGTGAGGTCGCCCACGCTCAACAGTGAGTCACCACCGGGCAGTTGCAGCGCGTCGTGCCAATTGCCACCGATCAGTGCACCGCTCGCCGACGGCAGATAGTGCGCGGCGACGTCCAGCGCGGCGGGGCCGTCCAGGGGGAACTGCAGCGACCCGCGCCACGGGGGCAGGACCGCCTCCTGCATCTCGACCGCGAGCCGGCGCTCGGTCTCCTCGATGTGCTGCCTGCGGCGCAGCGAGTCACGGGTCTCACGCACGGCGCGCTGACTGCGGCGCAACTCGCTCACGTCCCGCAGGACCGCCCACATCGATGCGGTGCAACCGTCCGCGTCGAGGACGGGCTCGCCCATCATGTGCACCGTGCGCACGCATCCGTCGGCGCGGACCATCCGGAACTCGCCGTCGATGGGTCGTCCGTCGACCAGGCAGTCGGTCACCAGCGCGGTGAGCAGCGACTGGTCCTCCGCGAACACCATGGACGGCAGTTCGTCCAGGGACATGGGGCCGCCGGCCGGATCGCGCCCGAGGATCTGGTACAGCTCGTCCGACCAGCTGACCTCGTCGGTGAGCAGATTCCACTCCGCGCTGCCGACCCGGCTGAGCAGCGAGCCGGTGGCCGCCGCGCCGTCCGCCTCGTACTCGGCGAGCTCGCTGTCGACGGCGTCGGCGCCCTCCTGCGGCAGACCCTCCTTGAGCTGCCCGAGATGTGCGCCGAGATCCTCGAGATGATGGACCGCCAGGTCGCACAGCGCCCGCTGCCATCTGCCCTGCGGGTCGTCCTCGGCCACTGCGGCGTCCCGACGTACGGCGTCGATGCCTCCGCGCAACTGACGCGTCTGGGAGATCAGCGCATCAACGGTCTCGTGCTCCGGCGGCTGGGCGGGAAGGTCCGCGAACACATGGGGCGGCATGTCGTACTCCGATACAGGCGCGGCCACGGCCAAGGTCCCGACAGGGGGGACCGGTTACGACTGTTGCACAGGGAGCGATGGCCCGTAAGGCATTTGGCAACACTCGATCCGGTGGTGCCTTTGTCATATGCCATAGGCTCTCCGGGTAATCTGCGGGGGAACAGGAGTTACGCGCGGGTATACGGGGGAGTAGCTATGACCAGCCAACTTCGGGCGCCGGCCACGACTTTGTCGCCGGCTCTGCTGCTGCGCCCATGGCACGAGAGGGACCTGCCCGCCCTCATCGCCGCCTACCGCGATCCGGACCTTCGCCGCTTCACCAGGACGCCCGTGGACAACCAGGACGACGCGCTGCGTTGGCTGGACATCCGGCACCAGGGCCGGCTGACGGGAACCTACCTCGCCTTCGCCGGGTTCGAGGAGCCCGAGGACGGCACGGAGGGCCGGCTGGTCGCCAATGTCGTCCTCAAGCGGCCCGATCCGGGCGCACCGGGCGCGGAGGTCGGCTACTGGACCGTCGCCGGCGCCCGGGGCACGGGCGTCGCCCCGCGCGCACTGGACACGCTCACCGCATGGGCCTTCGAGAGCTTCGCCGACGACGGCCTGCGCCACCTCGAACTTCTGCACCAGGTGGACAACACCGCCTCCTGCCGTGTCGCCCAGAAGTGCGGGTTCCGCTACGAGACAACCCTTCCGGCCCGTCCGCCCTTCCCGAACGACGGCCATCTGCACATCCGCCGGGCCCAGGAGAACAGCAGGTCAGGGCCATTGTCAGTGGTGGACGGCAGTATGGGGACATGACGACTTCACCCGCCGTTTCCGCCGCTGCTGCTCCCGCGGCTGCCGTCACCGACGCCACCGCCTACGCCGAGGCCGTCCAGACCGCGGCGCAGGCCGCCGCCGCGTACTACGCGACGGGCGAGAGCACCCTCGACGACGACACCTATGACCGGCTGGTGCGCGGGATCGCGGCGTACGAGCAGGCGCATCCCGATGAGATCTCCGCCGACTCGCCGACCGGCAAGGTCGCCGGCGGTGCCGCGGTCGGCGATGTGCCGCACACGATCCCGATGCTGTCGCTCGACAATGTCTTCTCCGCCGAGCAACTCGCCGCATGGGCCGCATCGGTGGAGCGGCGCATCGGCCGGCCGGTCGAGGTGTGGAGCGTCGAGCCGAAGCTCGACGGCCTCGCGATAGCGGCACGCTATGAGAAGGGGCGGCTGACCCGTCTCGTCACCCGTGGTGACGGCAGCGCCGGCGAGGACGTCTCCCATGCCATAGGCACCGTCGTCGGTCTGCCGGACGAGCTCACCGAGCCGGTGACGCTCGAGGTGCGCGGCGAAGTGCTCATGACGAACGAGCAGTTCGAGGCTGCGAACACCGTGCGCACCGGACACGGCGGCGCCCCCTTCGCCAACCCGCGCAACGGCGCGGCGGGCACGCTGCGCGCCAAGGACCGTGCGTACACGGTGCAGATGACCTTCTTCGGGTACGGCGCGCTGGCGCTGCCCGACTCGGAGGCGGATCTCGCCCAGCGGCTCGGTGAGTGGCCGCACAGCCAGGTCATGCGGTACGTGGCGGACCTCGGCGTGCACACGGCGGACAGCACCGCCGTCGCGCCCCGCACCCTGACGACGGTCGACGAGATCCAGGCGAGGATCGACGAGATCGGTGCCGCCCGGCCGGAACTGCCGTTCGGAATCGACGGCATCGTGGTGAAGGCGGACGCCGCCGCCGACCAGGCCGCGGCCGGTTCGGGCTCACGGGCCCCGCGGTGGGCCATCGCGTACAAGCTCCCGGCCGTGGAAAAGGTCACCACGCTGCTCGACGTGGAGTGGAACGTGGGCCGGACGGGCATCATCGCGCCCCGCGCCGTGCTGGAACCCGTCGAGATCGACGGGTCGACCGTCACCTACGCGACCTTGCACAACCCCTCCGACATCACCCGCCGCGATCTGCGGCTCGGGGACCGGGTGATGGTGTACAAGGCGGGCGACATCATCCCGCGCATCGAAGCTCCCGTCGCACATCTGCGCACCGGTGACGAGAAGCCGATCGCCTTCCCCGACGCCTGCCCGCAGTGCGGCTCCGACATAGACACCTCCGAGCAGCGCTGGCGGTGCGTGCGCGGGCGCAACTGCCATCTGGTGGCGTCCGTCTCCTACGCCGCCGGGCGCGACCAGCTCGACATCGAAGGGCTCGGCGCGACCCGCGTCGTCCAGCTCGTAGACGCCGGCCTGGTCGGCGACATCGCCGATCTGTTCACTCTCACCCGCGAGCAGCTGCTGGAGCTGGACCGGATGGGCGCAACGAGCACCGACAATCTGCTGGCGGCCATCGAGACGGCGCGCACGCGGCCGCTGTCGAGGGTGTTCTGCGCCCTCGGTGTACGCGGCACGGGCCGCTCCATGTCCCGTCGCATCGCCCGTCACTTCGCGACGATGGAACACGTCCGCGCGGCCGACGTCGAGGCGCTGCAGCAGGTCGACGGCATCGGTGCGGAAAAGGCGAGGACGGTCGTCGCCGAGCTCGCCGAGCTTGCCCCGCTCATCGACCGGCTCACCGCCGCAGGGGTCAACATGAGCGAACCGGGCGCGACCCCGCCCGTAGCCGGACCGGCCGCCGACGGCGAGGACGGGAAGGAGGGCACCGGCCAAGGCGTCGAGCAGTCACGAACCACCGGACCGCTCGACGGCATGACGGTCGTTGTGACCGGCGCCATGACCGGAGCGCTGGAGAAGCTGTCCCGCAACCAGATGAACGAACTCATCGAGCGGGCCGGCGGCAAGTCGTCCTCCAGCGTCTCCAAGCGCACCTCGCTCCTGGTCGCCGGGGAGGGCGCCGGATCCAAGCGGGCCAAGGCCGACGAGCTGGGTACCCGCATCGCCGCTCCGGACGAGTTCGCCGCCATGGTCGCGGACTTCCTCGACACACAGGCCTGATCGCGGGCGGGGCGGTGGCGGCCGGCCCCCGCACCTCACGCACGAACACGTGAATTAGGTTAGGGTGACCTAACTTGGAGCGCATGTGTTCGGGAGGTGATCCCGGGCTCAGGGGAGGGGACCTCGGTGGGACATGGCTGGGAAGGCGTCGTCCTGAAGCTGCTGCGCGGCAAGGACTTCGAGTTCACCGTGACCGGCGCGGAGGATGTCACTGATCACTTCCGGCGGGTGCACTTCACGGACGGCGGGATGCTCGCGCAAACGGGTGTCCACCCCACCATGTGGGTGCGCATCTGGTTCAGCAACGCCGGTAAGCCGCATCAGCGCGCCTACACGGTGGTCGACGCGGATCCGGCCGCCGGTTCGTTCAGCCTCGAGTTCGCCCTTCACGACGGCTGCGCCAGCGAGTGGGCCCGCAAGGCGCAGCCCGGCGACACCGTCGAAGCAACGCTCCAGGGCAGCGGCTTCACCGCCCCCGCCCCCGAACCCTCACATCTGTTCGTCGTCGGCGACCCCGCCTCGCTGCCCGCGATCAACACTCTGCTCGACGCCATGCCCCGGGTGCCCGCCACGATCTGGTTCGAGACCACGCATGACTCGGACCCCGACCTGCCGCTGCGAGTGGACCCCGCGCGCCACGAAGTGCGCCGCATCCCCCGCCGTGACGGCGGCGCCGATCTGGTGAACGCGGTGACGTCGCAGCTGCCGGGACTGCTCGACGACCGGGCCGGTGCGTACATGTGGATCGCCTGTGACACGACGACCACCCGGACCCTCGCCTCGTACGTCCGCAAGGAGCTGGAGCTGCCCAAGGACCGGGTGAATGCCCTGGGTTACTGGCGCCCTGTCCGATCGTCCGACCGGAGTGGTGGACAGGATGCATAGCCTGGTGTCATGACCGGAACCGGCCTGCTGCTGCGCGCCCTGCACGATGCCACGGATCCGCCCCTGCGCCCCCTGCCGGGCGAGGCGGCCGAGTTGCTGTGCCGACTGGCGGCACCGCCCCGTCTAGCGGCGCATCTGCGTGCCGTGCACGATGTGGCGCACCAGCTCGCGGACTGGCTCGCCCGGCGCCATCCCGACCTGCCGTTCGACCGCGAAGCGGCGCTCTTCGGTGCCGCCACCCACGATGTGGGGAAGGTCCTGCACACCGGCGAACTGACCGGCGCCGGCAGCCTCCATGAGGAGGCGGGCCGTGAACTCCTGCTGGAGCACGGCATCGGTCCGCGTCTGGCCCGGTTCGCCGCCACCCACGCGAGCTGGGCGGACAAGGTGGCCGGCGGCGCCGCCGGCATCGAGGACCTGCTCGTGAGCCTGGCGGACAAGGTGTGGAAGAACAAGCGAGTGCCCGACCTCGAGGACCTGTTCGTGGCGCGGCTCGCTGCCGCCGGTGGCCGGGCGGCCTGGGAGGAGTTCCTCGAACTCGACGAACTGCTCACCGCCATCGGCGAAGGGGCGGATGCGCGGCTGGCGTTCCAGGCCTCGTACCCCGTGCGATGACCGCCGTCGGCGGGCCGTGCGGCGAGGCACGGACCGCCGACGACCGCGCGCTCAGCGGATGACCGGCAAAGTCACGCTGCTGATGCCGGTCCGCACGCTCATCCTCGTGCCCGCCGGATAGCGCAGCGTGTGGTCGTAGTCCGTCGAGATCAGTACCACACCGAGCCGGTGCCCCTTCTTGAAGACGTAGTCCTGCGGCTGCATGTCCCACTTCAACCGGTACTCCCTTCCCTCCACGACCTTGTCCTGCCGGGCGGGGGAGTGACGGTTGCGGGCGTCCAGCCAGCCACGCGACACGATCTTGAAGTCGGCGCTCTCGGTGCGGTGCCGCGTCCGGTAGGTGCAGCCGGTGTCACCCGGGATCCCCTCGCCGTAGCAGATCAGCCGCGAGGTGTCCGCGATCGTGCCGGCACTCGCACGGGTGTCGCTGCCGTAGTCGACCAGCAGCGCCGTCACATACGGGGACGTCCCCTCCAGCGAGGCCCGCACCGAGACGATGGGCACACCGTTCACCCGCACCTCCTTCGCCAGCGGACCGGTCGTGTACGCGAGCCGGTTCGCATGCTCGACATCGGGAGCGGCCACCAGCTTCTCCGCCCTGACGGTGCGCCCCGCATCGGTCAGTGACTGCTTCGCCGGCCGTGCCGGCAGCGGTGCCAGCCCGTCCTCGTCCAGCCACAGCGTCACGTCACGCGTGCCCCGCGCGGGCCAGTCGGACTGCGTGCGCCAGGTGAAGTCCGCCTGCTCCACATCGACCGGGGGTGCGTCCAGGGCGCCGTTGTCCAGGTCGTACAGCCAGTAGTCGAACCACTGGTGGAGCTGCGCCAGCCACTCCTCCATCCGCAGTGGCATCGGATTGGTGTGCCCCGCCTGGTGCAGCCACAGCTTGCGCGGTACGTCGTGCTTCTTCAGTGCGTCCCACAGCTGCCCGAAGTGCTGGGTCTTGACGTTCCAGTCGTTGCCACCGTGGACGAGGAAGACCCCGGCCCGGATGTTGCGCACACCGGGCAGATAGTTGCGCTCCGCCCAGAACGGGCTCCAGTCGCCGCTCACCCGGTCCTGATCGGCCGTCAGGCCGTCCAGCACCGGCCCGCAGATCTCCCGGTCGGCCCGGCTGTACACGCCCTTGGCGAGGATGTCGGTGTCCTCGCCCTGATAGCCGCCCGGCGCCACTACCCCGCCGTTCGCGCGGTAGTAGTCGTACCAGGAGGAGATCCCGGAGATCGGCACGATCGCCTTGAGCCCCTTCACCCCGGTCGCGGCGACCGCGGTCGGCAGCGTCCCGTTGTACGAGATCCCCATCATCGCCGAATTGCCGGTGGACCAGGACGCGCTCACGGGCCTGCCGTCCAGGTCCCACCCGCGGGCCCGGCCGCCCAGCCAGGCGACGGCCGCCTTGGCGCCGAGCGTCTCGTTGTGGCCGCCCGAGGTCGGACAGCCCGTCGAGTCCCCGGTGCCGAGACTGTCCACCTGCGCGACAGCGTAGCCGCGCGGCAGGAAGTAGTTGTCCGTGTACCCCGGGAACGGCACGGACGGCCCGATCGCCCCGGGCAGCCGCTTCGCGCCGGACATCCGCCTGCCCACCGGCAGGCCGTCCGCGTCGAGATCGACCTCGTGGAAGGGCACATCGTTCCCGCCGCCCCAGTAGGGACTCGCCTCGATGACGGTGGCGACCTTCAGCCCGGCGTCGGTCTCCTTCGGGCGCAGGATCCGCATCCGCACGGTGTCGCGGCGGCCGTCGCCGTCGCTGTCCGTCTCCGTCTCGACGTCCACCTGCTGCGCAACGGCATCGGCGCGGGAGAACGCGGGCTGCGTCCGGTTGTCGACGATCTTCAGCGACGGGCGCTCCGCCGGCGCGGCGGGCGTGGGCAGCGCAGCCAGCAGGGACGCGACGGCGAACGCGGCGACGCCCACCCTCCGTGCCGCCGGTAAGAAAAGGGGTGACGCCATCGAGCCTCCAGAAACCGGGGAAGTGACGATCACGCAGGACGCGCGCGCACATTCCATCGCGTCACCGCGGCCCGCGCCAGACCGCAACACGCGCCACGCACGTCCCATGTCCGTAACCGCCGTCGTACCCGCGCAGGCGTGGGCACGCTGGTCCGGATCGGTGACGGGCCGCATTCGGTAAGGGGCATAATCGCTCCATGACCCCGTACGCGGCAGGGCCGGACAAGGGCGCGCGCCATGAGACGCCGCAGATCAGGCGTGCCACCGCCCGGGACGCCAGGCGTCTCACCCGCCTGGTGCGCGCGTCACGTGCCTACGAGGGCCCCTATGAGTCGATGGTCGCCGGATACCGGGTGGGCCCGGACTACATCGAGATCCACGAGGTGTTCCTGGCCGCCGGACAGGACGGCCGGCTGCTCGGTTTCTACGCACTGGTGCTCTCCCCGCCGGAGCTGGACCTGATGTTCGTCGCCGACGGGGCACAGGGCCTCGGCATCGGCCGTCTCCTGGTCGAGCACATGATCACCCGCGCGGGTGCCGCCGGCCTCGGCACCGTCCGCGTCGTCGCGCATCCGCCCGCCGAAGGCTTCTACACCAGCGTGGGCGCGCGGCGGACGGGCACGGTTCCGGCCCGTCCGCCCGCGGTGCCGTGGGACCGTCCGGAGTTGGTGATCCCGATCGGATGAGCCGACGGCGGTTCAGTCCAGAAGCCGTGCCCGCAGCCGGCGGATCAGCTCGTCGTCGATGCCGAGATGTCCGGTGGCGTATGCGTGCAGAGATCCGTACGTCATGGTCAGATCGGCCAGGAACAGCCGCATGATCTCCTCGGGCGCCCGGCCGTAGCCGGGCCACGTCAGAATCCGGCCGGGGTTGGCCTCCCGCCAGTCGGCGATCAGCCGCTCGGTGGCCAGCTCGGTCAGCGCGAAGTCGGCGGCGATGTCGTCGTCCGGGACACCGGCGAGTCCGAGTACCAGTGCGGCGAGCAGTCCGGTCCGGTCCTTGCCCGAAGCGCAGTGGAACACCAGCGGTCCGCTGTCGGCCGCGACCAGTTCAAGGGCCTGACGCAGCTCCTTCGCCCCGTCGAGGGCGACTTCGGCGTAGCGGTCGGCGAGATAGCGCCAAGGGTCGAGATCGGGCGGTATCTCCGCCTGGTCGTAAGGCCTGTGCTCCACACTGAGGTTGACGTAGTCGAACGAATCGCTCTCGGGCACCCGGCCCTTCGCCGCTATCTCCCACGGATAGCGGAGATCGATCACGGTGCGCACGCCGAGCCCGAGGAACCGGTCCCAGTCGGAGCCCTGAAGTTTTGCCAGGGAATCGGACCTGTAGAGCCTGCCCCACCGGACGGCACGGCCGTCCGACGCGCGATAGCCGCCCAAGTCCCGAAAGTTGTGCAGGCGTTCGAACTCGACATGTCTTTGCATGCGGATCAGCCTACGAGCGGACGCATGCCTCCCCGGTAGCGGGTCGCAGGGGGTACGTGTGCCATGTGGCCTCCGGCGCGCCGCCGCCCCCGCCGCCGGCTGCCGGGATCCCGTCGCACCGGCCCGAGGGGAATATCCGGGCGGGAAGCGGCACTGTATGCATACGACGAACCGAACACCGCGCACCTGGGAGTCCGATGTCCGACGAGACCGATCTGCGCCACCTGCGGCGCTGTGTGGAACTGGCGGCCGAAGCCGTGGACGCCGGTGACGAGCCGTTCGGGTCCGTGCTCGTCGCGGGCGACGGAACCGTCCTGGCCGAGGACCGCAACAGGGAACGCTCCCTCGGCGACCAGACCCGGCACCCCGAGTTCGCCCTCGCCCGATGGGCCGCCGAGCATCTGACGGCCCAGGAACGCCGGGCGGCCACGGTCTTCACCTCCGGCGAGCACTGCCCGATGTGCGCGGCGGCCCACGGCTGGGTCGGCCTCGGCCGCATCGTGTACGCGGTCTCCTCGCGGCAACTCGCAGGCTGGCTCACGGAGCTGGGCGTCCCCGACGCTCCCGTACGCACCCTCTCCATCGGGGAGGTCGTCCCCGGCCTCGACGTGCAGGGGCCCGTGCCGGAGCTCGCCGAGGAGGTGCACGAGCTCCACCGCCGCTTCCGCTCCGGAAGATGAGCCGCTGCCCCTCCGGCACCGGTGGGGCCGGCGGTGTGCGGCTCAGCCGCCGGTGAGGTCCGCAGGCCGAGGCCGGCTCTCGGCGGGCAGCGGCTGCTCGGTCCAGATCACCTTGCCGTCGGCCGTGTACCTCGTCCCCCAGCGATCCGCGAACTGCGCCACCAGGAAAAGGCCGCGGCCCCCCTCGTCCGTGATGGCCGCCTGCCGCAGGTGGGGCGAGGTACTGCTGTGGTCCGAGACCTCGCAGATCAGTGCACGTCCACGGACGAGCCGTACGCCGATCGGCCCGTTGGCGTACCGGATGGCGTTGGTGACCAGCTCGCTGAGAATCAGCTCGGTGGTGAACGCCTCCTCGCCCACACCCCACTCGTCCAGCGTGCGGGTCACCGCCGCACGCACCCGCGCCACGGCCGCCGGGTCGGACGGCACCTCCCACTCGGCGACCCGTCGCGCGTCCAGGATGCGCGTACTGCCCACCAGCAGAGCGATGTCGTCGCGCGGAGATTCGGGCAGCAGCGCGCGCAGCACCGCCTCGCAGGTCTGATCGGGTGAGCGGTGCGCGTTCTCGGCCAGCGTACGGCGCAGCAGCTCGAGGCCCTCGTCGATCTCACGGTCCCGGTCCTCGACCAGCCCGTCCGTGTACAGCACCAGTCGGCTGCCCTCGGGCAGCTGCACCTCCAGAGTTTCGAACGGCAGGCTCCCCAGACCCAGCGGCGGGGCGCCGGGCACATCGGCGAACTCGGCCGTGCCGTCCGGACGGACGATCACCGGCTGATGATGGCCGGCCCGCGCCATGCTGCAGTGCCCGGTGACCGGGTCGTAGATGACATAGATACAGGTCGCGCCGGTGACACCGGCCTCCGCGCCCTCCCCGGTCTCGTCCTGGTCGATCCGTGCCACCAACTCGTCGAGATGCCCGAGCAGTTCGTCCGGCGGCAGGTCCAGACTGGAGAAGTTGTGAACCGCTGTGCGCAGCCGTCCCATCGTGGCCGCGGCATGCAGCCCATGGCCCACGACGTCGCCGACCACGAGCGCCACCCGGGCGCCCGGCAGCGGGATGATGTCGAACCAGTCCCCGCCCACACCGCCGAGGCCGCCGAGGCCGGCCAGCGCCGGCCGGTAGCGGGAGGCGACGTCCAGGGCGTCCTGCTGCGGCAGACCGCGCGGCAGCAGGCTGCGCTGCAGCGTCACCGCCATCGTGTGCTCGCGCGAGTAGCGGCGCGCGTTGTCGATGCTCACCGCAGCCCTGGCCACCAGTTCCTCGGCGAGTGACAGATCCTCCGCCTCGAAGGGCTCGGGCCGCTGGGCGCGCCAGAACATCGCGACGCCCAGAATGACGCCGCGGGCCCGCAGCGGGACCGCGATCATCGAGTGGAGGCCGTACTCGACCAGCTTGGCCGCCCGCACCGGATCCTGCTCCTGCCACCCGGAGAGCGACCGCAGATCCGCCTCGAGCACCGCCTCGCCCCGGCGCAGGCCGGTCCCCATACGCGTGGTCGGGACGAATCGGATCAGGTGGCCGAGCGGATAGAGCGCGGTGTCCCCGGCACCGGTGAACGCCGTTCGTCGCATGCCGGTGTCCGCACCCGTGGCGGTCGGCTCCTCGCCGTTGAGGACCGCCTCCGACAGATCCACGGTGGCGAAGTCGGCGAACCGCGACGACGCGAACTCGGTCAGCTCCTCGCAGGTGCGCACTACATCGAGGGTCGTGCCGATCTCCGTGCCCGCGTCGTACAGCAGCTTCAGACGGCCGCGCGCCACATCGGCCCGGCCGGTGAGCGCACGCAGTTCGGTGGTGTCGCGCAGCGTCGCGACACTGCCCGGCGGTCCGCCGTCCTTGTCCGTCGAGCGCTGGTTGACGGCGAGCAGCCGGTCCCCGACCGGATACACCTCGTCGGTCGCGTTCCTGCCCGAGGACAGCAGCCGGGTCGTGAGCGGGTCGAGGCCCAGCTCCGCGACCGGGGAGCCCTCCACGTCCGGCGGCAGATCGAGCAGGCGGCGCGCCTCGTCGTTGGCGAGCAGCACATCGCCGTCCTCGCCGACGATGAGCACCCCCTCGCGCACGGCGTGCAGCACCGCGTCGTGGTGCTCGTACATGCGGGTCATCTCGACCGGTCCGAGACCGTGCGTCTGCCGCCGCAGGCGGCCGGTCACCAGTGCGGTCCCGCCGGTGGCGAGGAGCAGCACGCCGGCGGCGGCGCCGAACAGCAGCGGGAACTGGTCCTCGACGACACCGCTGACGTTGGCGATGGTGATGCCCGCCGACACAATGCCGACCACCTTGCCGTTACTGCCCGTGACGGGCACGACAGCCTGCACGAGCGGCCCGATCGTCCCCGTGATCTTCTCGGTGACCACCTGGCCGTGCAGGGCCGGTTCGAGATTGCCGACGAACTGCTTCCCGATCCGGTCGGGAAGGGGATGGGTGTAGCGGATGCCGTCCGTGTTCAGCACGACGATGAAGTCGACCCCGGACTTCTTACGGGCCGCCTCTGCCTTGGGCTGCAGAACGGCCGTCGGATCGGGGCTTTCCAGTGCCTCTTCGATACCGGGTGAATTCGCGAACGTTTCCGCCACGGCGACCGAACGGTTGGTGGCCTCGCGTTCGCTGTCCGCGCGGGACTGGAGGACGAGAGCGGCCATGGCGGCGGCGACGAGCAACACCACGATCGCCACCTGCAGGAGAAAGACCTGGCCTGCGACAGTTCGCATTCTCAGAACCGAGCGCGGGCGGCCGTAGCGTCCGGCCATAAGCTCTTTCTACACCTCCGGCAAACGGCGGGCGAACCGCGCACGGCGCAGCCCAGGGTCCATGAATACGCGCCACGCGCCACGGGTTGCTCAAGCATGCCAAGGCCGCTGTTGATCCCCAAGGTCTGTGCAGCACAAGGTTTTCCCGCGCATGCCGCCACCGCGGCCGGTCTGCCGTGGCCCGTGCCGGACATGATCAGCGCGCCGCGTCGAGCAGCCGGGCCGCGGCCTTCTTCGCCTGCAGCGCGGGCTCCGGGGAGCCGAAGATCGCGGCGGTGGTCATCGCGCCCTCGGCGAGCAGATGGAGAGGGTCGGCGGTGTCCGCCGGCAGACCGGCGTCGGACACCAGTGTCCTCAGGTAGTCCCTGACGGCCTGCTTGTGGGCGCGGGCAAGCTCCGCGACGCGGGGCGAGGTGGCACCGAGCTCCCCGAAGCTGTTGATCCAGGCACAGCCGTGGAAGCCGGGCTCGCTGAACCACTCGTGGAGCCGGTCGTAGACGGCGAGGATGCGCTCGCGCGGATCCTGGTGGCGGTCGACGCGGTCGGCGAGCCGCTGCCGCCAGCGGACGTCACGCCGCAGCAGATACGCCTCGACGAGCGCTTCCTTGGCGGGAAAGAGCTGGTAGAGGCGCTTGAGGGAGACACCGGACGCGGCCCGGACGGCGTCCATGCCGACGGCCTGGATGCCTCGTGCATAGAACAGCTCCTCGGCTGCGTCCAATGCCCGTTCCCTGGCGACTGCGCTGTCCATCCCCGGACCTCTCCTGATCTGAGAATCACCGTTCTCCACGGTAGCGCCGGCAGCGAGGGGGAGCAGCCGGGGGCCGGGACGTCAGGTGCACGGTACGACCGCCACCTGAAGCCGGTTGCCGAACCCGCTCGTGGTTCGCACGCAACTGGGCATTCTGCAGGAGAACTTCGTGTGCCGACTCCTCCAACCCTGGGCAGGCCGCCGGGGGATGAGAGGCTCTGCTCAGTCGTCCGACGAGGATACGGAGAGCAGCCGTGCGCCAGTCCCTCACCATCGTCACCGGTGGCAGCCGCGGTATCGGCGCCGCTGTCTGCGTGCGCCTGGCCGCCGACGGCCACGATGTCGTGGTCGGATACCGTTCCGACGCGGCTGCCGCGCAGGCCGTGGCCGAGGCTGTCCGGAAGGCGGGCCGCACATCGCTCCCCGTGCAGGTGGACACCGCCGACGAGCGGTCGGTCGCCCGGCTGTTCGACAGCGCCGCCGCGCTCGGCACCGTGACCGGACTGGTCAACAACGCGGGAATCAGCGGCCCCAACGGCCGCCTCGCCGACGCGGACGCTGCCGGGATGCGCCACGCTCTGGACGTCAATGTGCTGGGGTATCTGCTCTGTTGCCGCCGTGCGGTCCGCGACATGAGCGCGTCCGGCGGCGGGGCGATCGTCAACATCTCCTCCGCGGCGGCCACCCTCGGCAGCCCCGGCCAGTACGTGCACTACGCCGCCACCAAGGCCGCCGTGGACGCGATGACGGTCGGGCTGTCCAAGGAGGTCGCAGGTGACGGGATCCGGGTCAACTGCGTGGCCCCGGGCGTCATCCGGACCGAGTTCCACGAGGATCCGCAGCGCCCGGCCAAGGTCGCGCCCGCCATTCCGCTGGGCCGGGCGGGGCAGCCGCAGGAGATCGCCGGGGCGGTGGCCTGGTTGCTGTCCGCCGATGCGTCGTACGCCACCGGGGCCGTCCTGCGGGTGGCGGGCGGCATGTAGCCCCGCAAGGACCGTGCAAGGGTTCCGGGTCACCGGGCGGGGCCGCTGTCCGGTCGGAGGCTCCGACCGGACAGCGGCCCCGCCCAGCGCGTACCGGTCCGTCCTCGACGCCCTGGTTCTGAGGTCAGCCGACGCCGGACGGTCCGCGTGAGATCCACGAGATCACGCGGTCCACGGATGAGAAGTCGAGCTCCGCGATGTGCGTGATGGCGATGTGGTCCGCCGCGTCGAGGGGGACGCCGGCCACGTCCAGCGCGCAGTGCAGCAGGACACGGTGCGCATCGACAGGGGCGAGCGCGGCCCCCGGCGCCGGGAAGGGCTGGGGCACCGTGATCGGCAGCAGGGGCGTTTCGAGGCGGTGCCTGGCGGACCTTCCCCTTGTTCTCCATGTCATTGCGCCATGGCCTCCCGCCTCAGCGAGGTGCGCAGACGGAGGAACGCGCGGCGCCGCAACGCCTTCACGGCTCCCGTGGTGCGTCCGTCCATCTCCCGTGCGATGCGTTCATTGGGCCAGCCCGCCCAGTACTGGAGCAGGATCGTCTTGCGGTGATGGGCCGGCAGGGCGGCCAGCGCGGACCGCAGCGGCTCGTGCCGGATCATCTCCAGGGCCTGTTCCTCCGCCGACGGTGCGGTGACGGTGTCCTGGGCTCTGGCGTCACCGATGAGCACTTCCCGTCGCACCCGCGAGGACCGGAAGTGGTCGATGATCAGATTGCGGGCGATCGTGATGAACCAGGCGCCGACATCGGCCCCGGTCGGGGCGTAACGTTCCATCGCCCCGAAGGCACGCAGGAACGTTTCGCTTGTGATGTCCTCGGCCAGATGGCGATCGGTGACCCGTACCAGTACAAAGCGGAATACCTCATGGTAGTAACAGCTGTACAGGCCGGCGAATGCCTGACTGTCGCCGGTGCGGGCTCGCTCGATCGTCGGACCAAGTGATGAAGGTGCGATTCTTCGGATAACCTTTTCTGTCAAGGCCTTCCCCAATTCTGGCTTGCGGGGTGGGTCGAACGGGGGTCGCCGGGTTGCAGCCGGCGGCCCCGCTTTCGTGGATCTCCGGTGGTAGCCGGATTTACCGATCCGGGTGAATTCCGTCAACGGGCTCTCGGAGGCGCCGTCACTCGCTCTTGTCCCGTATCGAGCGGGTGTTCGCAGGATGGACTATTTGATTCCCTGGTGTCCGTTCTGGGTTGGGGAACAACGTGGACCAAAGTGGTGGACTATGCCTACGGAAGGGGCGCTTTGTTACCGAACAGAGATGATTGCGCGCTGGCGTGCGCCCCCCATCCCAGCCGTGCTGGGCATCAATTTCTTTCATCGTCGAAGAAAAGGAGAGAAAACCGGGCGCATTCCGGGGACCGGGGAACGTACCTCTACGGACATCATCGACGTTGGACGGCCATGGAAGACGAGAGAATTGCCTCGGACAGGGCCGGTGAAATCCCGGAGCCGGCACCCGTGAGCTGCACACCGTCGCAATCGCCGATCTACGACGCGCTCGTACGTGCCTGGCGCAGTCAGCGGCGCGCGGTCCCGGTCCCGCGCAAGCCCACCGGCCGCTCCCTGCTGGTGCTGCCGCGCGCGCTCCCCTGTGGCGTGCTCGAGTTGCGATCACTCGAGCTGCGATCGGAGGACTGACGGCGAATCGCACCAGGTGCCCACCGGCCGACGTCACTCGTGCCGGTGGTCCCTGACGCGCTCCGTGGATCACCTGGGGCGCGCTGCGGGAAGGTGATCGGATGCGACTCCCGATCAAGACCCTCACCCTTGCCACCGCCCTCCTCATGGGCGCGGTGGGCTGCACCTCGGTCGAGCCGGTGCCGCGGCCCGCGTCGCCCGCCCCGGCTCCGGCGGGCGCCCCCTCGCCCGCAGCCGCCGAACGGCCCTACCCTGCCCAGCCGTCGGCGCGCGAGGAGCTGGTGGCCACCGGCCCGGAGGACAAGCCCCTCCGGCACACACAGCCGGAGAACACCGGTGACCGCCCCGCGGCGGCGCCCGCACGCGCCGTGCCCGATCCGGCAGTGCGGCGCGCCGGGGTGCCGAAGCGCACGGTCCAGCGCCCGCGTACGCACCGGCCGCGTCCCGTGGTGCGCATGCCTCGTCCCCGGCCGAAGGCGTACGACATGCACGGCCTGTGCAACGCCTCCGACGGCCTCACGAACCCGGGCATCACGGCCATGTGCCGCGACGCGTACGGCCGCTGAGACGGCAGTCCCGCCAGTGCGCCCACGGACCGCGCGTTCGTCGGTGTCGGTGTCGGTGTCGGTGTCGGTGTCGGCGGCACCGCACACCCGCGTGCCGCACCGACGTGCCCGCCGGGTGCCCCTGACCTACCGTGGGAGCACGCGTCGGGGGCACATGAAGGGGCAAGGACCGCATGCGCCGTTACCCTCCGATCGCGGAGCACGGTCTCGTAGGGAACATGCGCACCGCCGCGCTGGTGTCGTCCGAGGGTGTCGTCGACTGGTTCTGCGCGCCGCGCTTCGACGCGCCGAGCCTGTTCGGGGGGCTGCTCGACCACGACCGCGGCGGCCTCTTCGCCCTCACCTGCGACGCCCCGGGCACCACCGTGCGGCAGCTCTATCTCCCCGACACGGCTGTTCTGGTCACCCGGTTCCTCACCCCCGACGGTGTCGGCGAGGTCGTCGACTTCGTGCCGGTCGACGGGCACGACGACCCCTCTGCGCCCACCCGGCTGGTCAGGGTGCTGCGGGTCACCCGCGGCACCGTCCGCTTCACCCTCACCTGCCGGCCCCGCTTCGACTACGGGCGCGCCCCCCACCGCCTGCGTCTGGAGCCCGGGCAGGCCCACTTCTCGGCCGCCGGTACCCAGGCCCGGCTGGAGACCGTGGGCACCGGGACCCTGACCCTGGAACGCGACGCCGACGACGTGCACGGCTCGGTGGTGCTCAATCAGGGGGAGGGGGCGGCCGTCGTGCTGACCGTGTACGCGGACGGGGACGAGCAGCCTGCCCCGGCCACGGAAGCCGGCGTGTGGCACGACTTCCAGGCGACCCGCGATTTCTGGCACGACTGGACCCGGCGCAGCCGCTACCGCGGCCGCTGGCAGCACATGGTCAACCGCTCCGCCATCACCCTCAAGCTGCTCACCTATGCGCCCACCGGTGCTCCCGTCGCGGCGGTCACCATGGGGCTTCCGGAACAGATCGGCGGCGAGCGCAACTGGGACTACCGCTACACCTGGATCCGCGATGCCTCCCTGTCGGTCAGAGTCCTGCTGGACCTCGGGCTCGACGAGGAGGCGAACGCCTTCCGCCGCTGGCTGAGCGAGCGTCTGACCGGCGACCGGACCGTCACCGGAGAACCCCTGCAGATCATGTACCGCGTGGACGGCGATCCCCACCTTGACGAGGAGATCCTCGGGCATCTCGAGGGCTACCGCGGTTCCGCCCCCGTACGGCTCGGCAACGGAGCCGCCGATCAGCTGCAGCTCGACATCTACGGCGAAGCGGTCTACGCGCTCGCCCAGGCCCGGGACGTCACGCAGTTCGTCGGCTACGACGGCTGGCGGAAGTTCGCCGAGTTCCTCGACTGGCTGTCCACCCGCTGGGACCGGCCCGACGAGGGCATCTGGGAGACCCGCGGCGGCCGGCAGCACTTCACGTACAGCCGTCTGATGTGCTGGGTGGCCTTCGACCGTGGTGTGCGGCTGGCGACGGAGCTGGCCCGCCCGGCCCCCGTGGCCGCCTGGACCGCCGTCCGCGACCAGATTCTGGAACAGGTCATGGAGCGCGGCTGGAGCACCCGTCGCAGGGCCTTCGTCCAGCACTACGACAGCGAAGTGCTCGATGCCTCCCTGCTGTTGATGCCCATGGTCGGCTTTCTGTCACCCAAGGAGCCGCGCTGGCTGTCGACACTCGACGCCATGGAGGAGGAACTGGTCTCCGACAGTCTTGTCTACCGCTACGACCCCGGTGCGTCCCCCGACGGACTGCGTGGGAGCGAGGGCACGTTCTCCATGTGCAGCTTCCTGTACGTCGCTGCCCTCGCACGCGCCGGACGGCTCACCGTGGCCCGTTACGCCTTCGACAAGATGCTCACCTATGCCAACCATGTCGGTCTGTTCGCCGAGGAGATCGGCCCGGTCGGCGAGCAGCTCGGCAACTTCCCCCAGGCGTTCACGCATCTCGCACTGATCACCGCCGCCATGGAGCTCGACACCGCACTCGACAAGGCGGAGGCGGCAAAGGACCGTTGACGGTGCGGTCCGCTGCCGGCTTCAGTCGACCGGCCAGGTGTGCGCCGGGGCGTTGAGATGCATGTACTCCATGTAGTGCAGCGTCATGCGCCGCAGCGCCTCATGACGGTCGACCTGCCCGCCGCCCTCGATGTGGTGGACCATCTCCGACTGCCACAAGGCGCCGTTGCGGCCGGTGACACAGCGCTGCTCGATGATCCCGAGCAGCGGTTCCCGCCAGGCGGCGTCCATGCCGGAGATCTCGAGCCCCTGGTGTGCCAGCGGCAGCAGGCGCCGCAGGACGAGTTCGGCGGCCGGCACCTCACCCGCGCCCGGCCAGTACAGGCGCGCGTCGATCCCGTGCCGTGCCGCGGTGTGCAGGTTCTCCTCCGCCGCCGAGAAGGACATCCGCGACCACACCGGCCGCTCCTCTTCGACGAGGGCGCGCGTCAGTCCGTAGTAGAAGGCGCCGTTCGCCAGGGTGTCGGCCACCGTGGGCCCGGCGGGCAGCACGCGGTTCTCGACCCGCAGATGCGGTTCGCCGCCGGCGACGGCGTACACCGGACGGTTCCAGCGGTAGATCGTGCCGTTGTGCAGGGTGAGCTCGCCCAGATCGGGGACGCCGCCGCTGTCGAGCTTGTCCAGCGGGTCCTCCTTCTCGCACAGGGGCAGCAGCGCGGGGAAGTAGCGCACGTTCTCCTCGAAGAGATCGAAGACGCTGGTGATCCACCGCTCGCCGAACCAGACCCGGGGCCGCACACCCTGCACCTTGATCTCTTCCGGCCGGGTGTCGGTGGCCTGCTCGAACAGGGGGATCCGGGTCTCGCGCCACAGCTCGTTGCCGAACAGGAAGGGCGAGTTCGCCGCCAGCGCCACCTGCACACCGGCGATCGCCTGGGCGGCGTTCCAGTAGCGCGGGAACTCGTCGGGCGAGACCTGGAGATGGAACTGGGTGCTGGTGCACGCGGCCTCCGGCGTGATCGTGTCCGCGTACGTCCGCAGCCGGTCCACCCCGTCCAGCTCGATCCGCAGATCCTCCCCGCGGGCCGCGAAGACCTGCTCGTTCAGCAGCCGGTACCGCGGATTCTCCGACAGCGCCGCCCCGCTCACATCGCTCTGCCGCAGTGTCGGCAGAATCCCGATCATCATCAGGTGCGCCCCCAGCGCCGCCGCCCGCTCCTCGGCGTGGTTCAGCGCGTCCCGGATCTCCTGTTCCCAGGAATCGGGGCCGCCCGCGGTCAGCCGGGTGCGCGGCGGGATGTTGATCTCCAGATTGAACCGGCCGAGCTCGCTCGACCAGGCGGGATCGGCGATCGCGTCGAGCACCTCGGTGCTGCGCATCGCGGGCTGCCCGGTGGCGTCCACCAGGTTCAGTTCGATCTCCAGACCCACCTGGGGCCGTTCGAACTCGAACTGTTCCTCACGCAGCATCCGCGCGAACGCATCGAGGCAGTGCTGCATCTTGCTGCGGTACCGGCGCCGGTCGTCACGGGTGAACACCATCGCCGGGACATCTCGTCCCATCGGCCCTCCCGGGTCCCCTCGGCAGATGCCCACCTTCAGCGTGCCACTCAACGCCCGACCGGACCACCGAGAGCCCCGGGACCGGGCCGCGACGGCCGGGCGTGAGGACTTGGGCCCGGGGCGGACACGGCGGCGATATACCGGTGAAACACCCGGTCCCTAATTTCTGTCGCACGACAGGAATAAGTGACAGGGGCTGCCATGACCGCCACCGCTCCCAGCGGCGTACGACCCGGGCCGGCCGGAACCGGCCCGGAGGGTGACGCCGCCGACTCCGCCGAACTCGCAGGATTCGGGTACCAGCAGGAACTGCGCCGCCGGATGGGCCGCTACGCCTCCTTCGCCGCCGGATTCTCCTTCATCTCCGTCCTCACGACCGTCTTCCAGTTCTTCGCCCTCGGCTACTCGTTCGGCGGCCCGGCCTTCTTCTGGACCTGGCCCGTCGTCCTCGCGGGACAGCTGCTGGTCGCCGCCTGCTTCGCCGAACTCGCCGCCCGCTATCCCATCGCCGGCGCGATCTACCAGTGGTCGACCAGGCTCAGCACCCCGGCCTTCGGCTGGTACGCGGGCTGGCTCATGGTGATCGGCAGGATCGTCGTGGTCGGCGCAGCGGCACTCGCGCTGCAGGCCGTGCTGCCCGCCATATGGTCCGGCTTCCAGCTGGTCGGCGGCGATCCGTCGCCGACGTCCGCGAGCGGCGCCGCGAACGCCGCGCTGCTCGGTCTGATACTGCTCGTCGTCACCACGCTCGTGAACGTGCTCGACAACCGGGTGCTGACCGTCGTCAACACCATCGGGGTGACCGCGGAGATCGTGGGTGTCGGTCTGATCGTGACCCTGCTCCTCACCCATTCCGACCGCACCCCCGGCATCACGTTGCACACCGGAGAGGCGGGCGGCGCGATCGGTGCCCTGCTCATCGGCTCCTTCACGGCCGCCTACGTCCTGATCGGCTTCGAGAGCGCGAGCGAGATGAGCGAGGAGACGGTCAACCCCCGGCGGACCGCGCCGCGTACGACCTTCAGCGCGCTCACCACCTCCGGAGTGTGCGGCGGGCTGCTGCTGCTCGGCGGCCTGCTCGCGGCGCCGAGCCTCACCGACGGTCGGCTCGCCACGGAAGGCCTCTCGTACGTCCTGACGAGCACGCTCGGCGACGGCGTCGGCAAGGTGCTGCTCGCCGATGTCGTCCTGGCGATCTGCGCGGCCACCCTCGCCATCCAGACATCGGCCACCCGCATGCTGTACTCCATGGCGCGCGACCGCCAGATGCCCTGTTCGGCGATGCTCGCCAAGGTGCCCCGCCGTACCGGGATGCCGGCCGCGGCGGCCGTCGCGGTCGGGGTGCTCGCCGCGCTGCTCCTGCTGCTCAACTTCCTCTCCCCGGAAGCCCTGCTGGCCATCGGCACCACCTGTATCGCGATGGTCTACCTGGCCTATGCGATGGTCACGGGCCCGATGCTCGTGCGACGGCTGCGCGGACAGTGGGGCGAGCCCGGTCCGGACGAGAAGGACGAGACGGGCCGGCCGCTGTTCTCGCTGGGGCGGTGGGGCCTGCCGGTCAACGCCGTGGCGCTCGCGTACGGCCTGCTCATGACAGTCAACCTGGCCTGGCCCCGGCAGGCGGTGTACGACCCGTCGGGCGGTCACTGGTACTTCCAGTGGTTCACCGTTCTGTTCTTGCTGGTCATGATGGGGCTCGGCTTCCTAGTGCGGACTGTGAGGGCACAACGAGGGCACTCGGCTTCAGATCGGCCCCCTGTTCCGGCCCTCCGGGAACCGACTCAATAGCGGCCGCTGTGGTGTCCTCGTCGGTCGGCCAGAAGCCGACGTACTTGTCCAGAGTGATTGACGGCTTGGAGTGCCCGAGCCGGACCTGAACCGTCTTCACGTTCTCCCGCTTGGTGATCAACGTCGTTGCGTAGAAGTCCCGGAGAGAGTGCAACGTCACCTTCTCCGGGACACTCACGTCTGCCCCGGCCTCCGCCAGCGCTGTATTGGCGTCCTCCCGCATGCGCTTCCAGACCCGCGCCCAAGACGAGCGCCGTTGGGGGCATTGCGAAGCCCCGTTTTGTCCGCGAGGCCGGGCCCGTAGGGGCCTGTGGCCGGTCGGCGGCGGTACGGGCTTGGGCAACGGGTGGCAAACTGATCGTTTCAGAATGAGTTGAGCTGCGGGTCGTGTGCTCGACAATCTTGGTCGGCAGGGTGTCCGGGGTGCGTGCTGATCTTGTTCCTGACGACCTGTGGGAGCGGGTGGCCCCGCTGCTGCCGCCTGCTCGCGAACGGCGCCATCGCCACCCCGGGCGGCTGCGCGTTCCTGACCGAGTGGCACTCGCCGGTGTGATGTATGTGCTGCGGACGGTGTCGCATGGCGTGATGTCCCCGCGGAGACGGTGGGCTGCTCCGGGGTGACGGCCTGGCGCCGGCTGCGGGATTGGACCGAGGCCGGCGTGTGGCCGCGCCTGCACGCTGCCCTGCTGACCGAGCTTCGCCGTGCCGGCCTGCTGGACCTGGACGACTGCTCCATGGACGGGGCGCACGTCCGGGCTCTCAAAGGGGGATCACGTCGGCCCCTCACCGGTCGACCGCGCCCGCCCCGGCTCGAAGCACCACCTGATCGTCGACCGCCACGGGACCCCGCTCGCCGTCACCCTCACCGGCGGCAACCGGCACGACGTCACCCAGCTCCTGCCGCGGCTGGACGCCATCCCACCGATTCGGGGACTTCGGGGACGCCCCGCTGCAGGCCCCGGCGCCTGTACGCCGACCGGGGCTACGACTTCGACAAGTACCGCCGCCTGCTGTGGAAGCGCGGCATCAAACCCCTGATCGCCCGACGCGGCGTCGCCCACGGCTCCGGACTGGGCAAGGTGCGCTGGGTGGTTGAGCGCGCCCTCGCCTGGCTGCACCAGTTCAAACGGCTCCGCACCCGCTACGAACGACGCGCCGATCTCCACCAGGGCCTGCTCGAACTGGCCTGCAGCCTCATATGCCTCCGCCGCCTACGAACCTCATCCTGAAGCGATCAGTTGGCTACGCTGAACCACCCCGGCCGCACCTCATTCAGAAGCGGTTGCAGCGATTGCACTGCGGACCGCAGGTCCTGATCCGTGACGTCAAGAGGCTCCGGCAGGCTCAGCCCATACCAGCGCAGCCGCCAGAAGTCGAAGACTTCGCTCCCGTCGGCTGCGAAGTCCACATCGACGTCAGCGCCGTTGTCGCTCACGAAGCGGCACCCTGCTCCGTGAACCTTGTAGGAGTAGGTGCCGATGTGATCACTCCGGCTGATCCGGCGTGAACGGGCCAGGCCGACGACGTCCGCCAGTCGCTCGAGCGAGGGGTTCGCCGCCCTCATGGCCTCATCAATCGCGTTCAGAGCGCGGACGTAACCGAGCACGAGGTCTCGCGCAGCCCCAACCTGTTCCATACGGCGTCATCCCCCCTGAGCCCGTGACTGAAGGGATTGTTCCATGGGCCGCCAGCGTCTCCGCAGGACGGCATTCTGAAACGATCAGTAAGACACCTCTAGGGTTTGGTCACCAGCAGTGATCGCGGACGTTCTCACTCGCCTTCGAGTGAAGTCGCCGGTATCTCCTTGAGTCGAGAGTCTGAGTCGAGCAACCAGCGGACGCCAGAGTCATCCTTGAATTGCACAATTGGTCGGGCGCCCATCAGGTCAAAGGGCTCTATGCGCTGCGATTTGAATGAGCATTCCTGCGAGCGGCCGAGCACCCGTATTCGACCAGGACCGAGATAGTCCTCGGACCAGCCTCGAGCGGCTGGAGCACCTGCGAAGAGGGCGGAGACCTCATGGAGTGGAGCGCCACTCGTGTTGCGAACGACAACCACCCAGCGGTCCGCGTTCTCTGGCTGTCCAGTCTCGTCGTTCGGCTCCCCCACCGCGCGCAGTTCCAGGAGTATCTGCCTGGCTTGGGCCGAGCGGCGATCGGCAAGTTCGGATAGCAGCGCCTCGCGTTCGAGTCGAAGATTCGCCGCCTGCTCCTCAATGACTCGCGCTGCTCCCTGATCTGATCTTGTTGGCTTCGCAGGGTTCCGCGTGCGTAGAAGGCTGCGGCTGCAGCGAATGCGCCAGCTACCCAGGTTGGGCCGTCCCCCCAGTCGATGCCACCCATGCGCGTGGGCGTAGAGGAGCGCATGGGCCGCCTGGGAGACGGCCCAGATCAGGCAACGAAAGCCCCAGCCCGCGACGGGGACGCAGACCGACCGGGACGGGTGCTGAGCGTCAGCCCTCGGACGGGACCTGGAACATCCGTCGCGGCCTCGGCTCCTCCGGGTCACGCGACACCGGGAGTTGGCTGCGCTTCCACGCGGCGACGAGCTCGGCGTACCGCGGATCAATCCACTCTTGGGCCATGTCTGTCAGGCTACGCGGGCGGACCACGCTGGGCGGGAGAAAGCCCCGGCCAGCCTGCGACGGGGGACGCAGACCGACCGGGGCGGCAATGGGGCCGATCACCCGAGGGTGATCCTGCCGGTGCGCACGCTGTCATGGTTGGCGAAGAGACTGTCCAGGCGCACGGTCCGCTCGAACTCGCCGACCCACTTGGCACCGGGCAGGTCGCGGTACGAGGGGGCGTGGCAGATGCGGGCCCGGGTGCACTGGGTCAGGATCCAGCGGGCAGCGGCCTGGGTGCTGGGCGGGTTGGTGAACATCGTTGCTGCCATCCGCCACAGATGCTCCCCCGTGGCGGTGTCCGGCTCAACGACGCCGACGATGGCAATGTCGCCCAGGCCGCGGGCGTCGCTGGACTGCGTGGTGTACCCGACCATCAGGCCGCCCAGAGGGAACAGCGTGATCCGGCTGCAGGCGGTTACCGCTTCGAGGGTGGGCACGACAGGCTCCGTCCGAGAGAAGGGAGCGCGGCCGCCACAAGGGACGGCCGCGCAGGTGGGTCAGCTACCTCCGCCGCCGCAGCCTCCGCCGTCGCCGCAGCAGGCTGGCGGGTTGCACTCGGCCGCCGTGCCCCACAGGTCGTGGTCGATGACGTAGCCCATCTCCTCGATGGCAGCCACGGTCCGCTTGATGGCGACGCCGTCACGCAGACGCTGCCCCTTCACCGGGGCGTGGTGCAGGAAGCCGCCGAACCGCTGCTCGCAGAACGCCGCGTACTCGCGGGTGTGCAGCATGAACGCGTGCCACCCCGGGTCGACCATGCTCGACGGAGACAGTGGTACGTCGGTCCGGTGGCCGGCCATGTCGATGAACGCCAGGGCCTGCTCCATCACGCGCTCGGCGTGCTGGCGGGTCATGTTCTCTTCGAGCTCGAGGAACGTGAGGAGCCGTCCGAACAGCTCGTCGTCGACGAGTTGGCGGGCGGAGATCCGTTCCGGTGCAAGAGCTGTCATGTCATGCTCCTTGGTGTGCTCGGCACGTGGCCTATCCGCGCGCCGTGGTGCGCTGGGCTCCTGGCGTGGAGCCCTCACCGCCCTGGCCGGTTTCCGGGCTGGAGCATCGGCCAGGGCGGGGTCACTTGGGGCGCCTGATACAGAGCGGATGGCGCCAGTTGTCGGGCCGTGCGCCGGACGCGGAGAACTGCGGGACGCGCACGGCCGGGCCCGTGACGGGCTTGTCGCAGACGACGCAGATACGAGTGCCGCCCTCAGTCGTCATGCCGGCCGCCCCGCCGCGTCCGCGTCTCGCTCGACCGGTAGGCGCTCGTCCAGTGCCTTGACGCCTCGGGCAGCGGCACAGGACGCATGGGCGTGCTGTGCCCAGCCGGGGCCGCTGTTCGAGATTGCGACGGCCACAACGAGGTTGGCTCCCGGCAAGTCGCAATAGGTGCAGAGCATCAGGGCGCCCCCGAGTCGCAGTGACTGTCCTGTCACCGACCGTAGGAACGTTGCTCAGAAAGCTCGAGCGGATTGCTCGCTATTTCTCGCATCCGCCCGAGGATTGCTCCCCCAGGGTGTCGAGGGCGCCATGGAGCAGACGGCGCGCGTCGGCGCCGTATCGGGCCATGGTCGCCAGCCGGTCGAACACACCCCGGTACAGCCGCAGTTCCTCGGGCTGCGTCAGGCGCATCTCGGCGGCGAACGTCTCGACCATGATGATCCGGTCGTCGAACATCCAGAAGCCATGCAGAGGGCTGACCGGCAGGCGAATCCCGAACGGAACGATGCCCAGTCGCACGGACGCGAGCGAGGACGCGCTCACGAGTCGGTCGATCTGACCGGCCATGACGTCACGAGGTGCGGTGCCGTATTGCAGCACCGCTTCGGTGATGACGAAGTGGAAGCGGCGCCCCGGCTGGTAGAGGACGTTCTGCCGTTCCATGCGGGCCTGCACGCCTGCGTCAATGTCGTTCGTGATGCCGTACAGGTCCACGACCTCGGCGAGGCGACACCGTGCGTACTCCGGGGTCTGCAGCAGGCCGGGCACCCAGGTGCTCTCGAAGGCGCGGATGACGTTCGTAGCGGCGTCGACCTCGGCGAGTGCCTGCTGGCGAAGCTTGGTTCCGTCGCGCAGCTGCCGACGCCAGTCTGCGTACTGCGTCTCGAGGTTCCGCAACGCCGCAACGAGTGCGGGCGTCTCTTCGACCGCATCGCAGGCGGCCGCCCACGCGGCTATGTCCGCCTCGGACGGACTCTGCCGACCGAGCTCGATCTTGCTGACCTTGCTGGCCTGCCAGCCCAATGCCTCTGCGAGCCCCTTGCCGTTGAGAGCAGCTTCACGGCGGAGCTCGCGGAGGCGCTGGCCGAGCGCTTCACGCGCTTCGTGGATCTTCGTCACCGGCTGGTGGCCCGCCCGGCGACGTAGTCGGCATACGGGATGGCATGGTGCCAGGCCGTGTCACGCAGGTAGCTGTGCTGGACGACTTGCTTTGGGTCCTCGATCATCTCGGTGCCGAGGGGGACGCCTTCGTCTGTGAAGTGCATGCGCCCGAGACGGCAGGAGTCGAAGAGCCAGTAGTCGTAGTCGGGCAGGCCCAGCTTGTCCGCCTGTGCCTGCGACAGGTAGCGGATGTCCTCGCCGACCTGGACGTTGAACTGGCACAGCCACAGCTCGAACTCGAGGTAGTCGGTGAGAACGTCGGGGACGACCCGAACGCGCGCGATCCGCTTGCCCTGCTCGATGCCGCGGCGCATGGTGTCCAGCCACGGCTGGAACCAGTCGGTGCCGGGGTCCTCGCCGCGCCGGTGACGGGCGAAGGGCTCCCGTTCCTCGTCGACGGTGTAGACCGTGCGGGTCTCCAGGCGCCAGGCGGTGTGCTCGAAGTCCTCGAAGAGGCGTCCGAAAACCTCGCCCGTGATCAGGTCGGGCACGTCACTCCTTGGGCGCGAAACGGGTGAGGAGCTCGCGGGGCACCTCGACGAACGACTCGCCGTCGAGGACGTCCCGCAGCTGGCCAAGGGCTTCCTCGTCGGTGACGACGTAGCCCTGGACAACGATGGTGCCGCGGTCGGTCTCGTACAGCGTGGGACAGTTTCCGCCACCCGAGGTGGTGCCGATAAAGCGTAACTTCATGACGCTTCCCCTCTCGCAGACATTTCTCGAAATTGCAGCAGCAGGCCGAAGGTTGAACAAGGGCGCGTTCCGGACATGGCGAATGCTCCCTAATCGTGTGACTACGGGCGCTACGTTGGCGCCCTCACTCGCGCGCCTTGGGGGGCTGCCATGAAAGCGTTCCTGATTTTCCTTGCCTTCATCCTCGGGTCGCTTGCCCTCGGCGGGGTCGGTAGCATCGCCAAAGCTGCGGACACCCCGACCTTGGTCGGAGATGTCGTGATCACCGGGCTGCTCGGGCTCGGTGCGTGGAAGCGCTGGTCTGTCGCACGGAGCCGCTGAACGCACGACAGTGCCCCTCACCGATGCCCGCGGGGAGGGGCGCTGGTGTGCGCTAGCCGAGCATTGTGCTGGCCGCCACACCGAGCAGACCGACAACGAGCACCGGCAGGCCGAGCGCCGCATGCTTACGCACAACGGTGCAGTGAAGCCTTCGCCCGGGCCGTAGATGCCTTCGCCGAGTCAGAACAACGCAGGCTCTCCGAACAGCCGGAAGCCCGGTCGCTCCGGGCGTAGTTCTCCTTACCGAATGCCAGCGTCTCGGGTTTGACGCCAGGCGTTGAGCAGCCGGCGGCCGAGGCGCAGCCGTCGGTGCGGAACGGCCGGACGGCACATGACACTGCGCAGCAGCCGAGGGCGCCGAGGATGAGCAGGCTAGCGGGGACCATGAGGGCAGGGAACGCGGACGGATCTTGGATAGGCCGGCACGCGGCGAGGGCACCAGAGGGCGAATAACGCTGCGAAATGATGACAAACACTGGCAGTAGTTTTCGCAGCTCAGATGGGGTGCGAGGGCATCGCCGCAGGTCGCACCCCATCCGGGCTCACTGGTACTTCCAGTGGTTCACCGTTCTGTTCCTCGCGGGCGCACTCGCACTCGGCGCGCTCGTACGCGCCTTGCGGAGCCGCCGGGGAGCCTGAGGGCTGCCGAGCGCCAGGAGCAACGACACGCCCCTGGCCCTCCCGTCGCGCGGACGGGAGGGCCAGGGGCGTGCGGCTGCGCTCCGGGACGCGGCGGCCCGTGAGCACCACGTAACGGAGCGGCAATCGGAGGGCAATCCGGCGGACGCGGGCTCCTCCTAATTTCTGTCGTGCGACAGAAATGCCGAATGCCGAGCCGGAGGAGGTCTGCCGCCATGGCGACCGCGACAACAGACGGGGCCCGCGACCACGCCCGGGCCCAGGACGGCACGAAGGCCGAGGCCATGCCGGTGGTCCCCGCCACCGACTGGCCCGCGCCGCCCTGCGAAGCCGGGCACCTGGTGTGGGCGGAGACCGTGGCGGGCGGCGGCTACACCCACCGCGTCCTTGCCCGGGGCACCGAGCTGCGGCTCACCGACCTCGAGGGCGACGCCTGCGCCCATGTGCTGCTCCACGCCGACGGCCGCCCCTGGGAGCGTCTCAACGCCGCCGACACCGTGAAGGTCCAGTGGAACGCGTATCTGCGGGCCGGACAGCAGCTCCTGTCGGACCAGGGCCGGGTGCTCGCCACCCTCGTCACGGACACCTCGGGCCGGCACGACGCCCTGTGCGGCACCTCCACCCTCGTACGCAACACGCGGCGCTACGGCGACGGTGCCGCGTGCTCCGCCTCCCCGGCCGGCCGGGAGCTGCTGACCCTCGCGGCCCTGAAGAACGGCCTGGAGCCGCGCGACCTGCCGCCGTCCGTCTCCTTCTTCCAGGGCGTGGAGGTCCGCGACGACGGCACCCTCCACTTCACGGGACCTGCGGGCCCGGGCGCCTCGATCACGCTGCGCGCGGAGCAGGACGTCACCGTGCTGATCGCCAACGTCCCGCATCCGCTCGATCCGCGCCCCGAGTACATCAGCACCCCGCTCGAGGTGCTCGCCTGGCGCGCCGCCCCCACCGTCCCCGGCGATCCGCTGTACGACGCAACCCCTGAAGGCCGCCGCGCCCACCTCAACACCCGCGAATTCCTCGCCGGGAAGGGACAGTCATGACCGTGGTACCCGCCCGCGCCGCCTGGAGCGCCGTCGTCCGCACCGGCGAGCAGCTCACCATCACAGACCTGCACGGCAACCAGGCCGTCGACTTCCTGGTGTACGACGCACACGACACCGCGGTGCGTTACAGCGCCCCCGACACCCTCCAGGCCCAGGGGAACATCTTCCTGACCACCGGCAGTGTGCTGATGTCCAACGAGCACACGCCCTTGATGACCGTCACCGAGGACACCTGCGGACGCCACGACACCGTCGGCGGCGCCTGCTCCAAGGAGTCGAACACGCTGCGCTACGGCCACCACACCTGGTCGCAGCATGCCTGCGTCGACAACTTCCTCGCCGAAGGCGCACGGCACGGCCTGGGTAAACGCGATCTCGTCTCCAACGTCAACTGGTTCATGAACGTACCGGTCGAGAAGGACGGCACCCTCGGCATCGTCGACGGCATCTCCGCGCCCGGCCTGCGCGTCACCCTGCGCGCCGAGCGGGACGTGCTCGTCCTCGTCTCCAACTGCCCCCAGATCAACAACCCCTGCAACGGCTTCGAGCCGACCGCCGTCGAGATGACGATCGGCAGGGCCGCCGTATGACCGCCTTCGACACCCTGCTCGTCGCCAACCGCGGCGAGATCGCGGTCCGCGTCATCCGCACCGCCCGGCGCCTCGGGTTGCGCACCGTCGCGGTCTTCTCGGACCCCGACCGCTCGGCGCCCCACGTCAGGCTCGCCGACGAGGCCCTACGACTGGGCCCTGCGCCGGCGAGGGAGTCCTACCTCGACGCCGATCTCGTCCTCAAGGCGGCGAAGGACACCGGCGCCGGAGCCATCCATCCCGGCTACGGATTCCTCTCCGAGGACGCGGACTTCGCACGCCGCTGCGAGGCGGCAGGCATCGTCTTCGTCGGCCCGAGCGCCGCCCAGCTCGACCTCTTCGGCGCCAAACACACCGCGCGCGCCGCCGCAGAGGCCGCCGGCGTCCCCCTCGCCCCCGGCAGCGGCCTGCTGCCCGGCCTCGACGCCGCACTCGCGGCGGCCGACGAGATCGGCTACCCGGTCATGCTGAAGGCCACCGGCGGTGGCGGCGGGATCGGCATGCGCGCGGTGCACGACCGCGCGGAACTGGCCGACGCCTGGGAGCGCGTGCAACGCGTCGCAGCCGCCTCCTTCTCGTCCGCGGGCGTGTTCCTGGAGCGTCTCGTCGAACGCGCCCGCCATGTCGAGGTGCAGGTCTTCGGCGACGGCGAAGGGCGGGTGGTCACCTTCGGCGACCGCGACTGCTCACTGCAGCGCCGGAACCAGAAAGTGGTGGAGGAGGCGCCCGCACCCGGCCTGCCCCGCGCCCTGCGGGAGCAACTGGCCACGTCGGCCCGGAGCCTCTGCGGGAGCGTCGGCTACCGGTCGGCAGGGACAGTGGAGTTCGTGTACGACGCGGCACGTGACGAGGCGTACTTCCTCGAGGTCAACACCCGCCTCCAGGTGGAACACCCGGTGACCGAGGCGATCTACGGGGTCGACCTCGTCGAATGGATGCTCCGCCTCGCGCAGGGCGACACCGGCGTCGTACAAGAGCCGGGCACGCCCCGCGGTCACGCCGTCGAGGCCCGCGTGTACGCCGAGGACCCGTCCCGTGACCACCGCCCCGGCGCCGGCCTGCTGACCCGGGTGGACTTCCCCGCGGACGTCCGGGTCGACACCTGGATCGAGACGGGCACGGAGGTGACGACGGCGTACGACCCCCTGCTGGCCAAGGTCGTGGCGTACGGAACCGATCGCGCCGACGCGCTGCGGCGCCTGGACGCGGCACTGGCCGCCACCCGTGTCGACGGCATCGAGACCAATCTCGGACTCGTCCGCGCGGCACTCGCCGACACCTCAGTCCAGGCCGCGACCCACACGACCACGAGCCTCGCCACGGTCAGCGATCCCACGCCGCGTATCGAGGTCATGGCGCCCGGCACGCTGACCACCGTCCAGGACTGGCCGGGCCGCACCGGCTACTGGAGCGTGGGCGTGCCGCCGTCCGGGCCGATGGACGACCTGTCCTTCCGTCTGGGCAACCTGGCGCTCGGCAACGATGCAGGCGCACCCGGACTGGAGTGCACACTCGAGGGCCCGTCGCTGCGGTTCACCCACGCGACGACCGTGTGCGTCACCGGCGCACCGGCGCCGGTGACCGTCGACGGTGCCCCCGCTGCCCAGTGGGAGCCGGTCACCGTCCCCGCCGGATCCTGCCTGCGGATCGGCGCCCCGGACGGGCCGGGCCTGCGGACCTACCTCCTGCTGGCCGGCGGCGGCCTCGACGTCCCGGACTTCCTGGGCAGTACCGCCACCTTCACCCTGGGCCGATTCGGCGGACACGGCGGCCGCCCGCTGCGCACGGGCGATGTGCTGCACGGCGGTACTGCCTCGGCGGCAGCAACCGCCGTGCCCCCTGCGGACCGGCCGGACATCGGCGGGGAATGGCACATCGGCGCCGCCGAAGGACCGCACGCGGCACCGGAGTTCTTCACCGAGGAGGACATCCACGAGTTCTACGGCGCCCAGTGGAAGGTCCATTTCAACTCCGCACGTACGGGCGTGCGGCTGGTCGGGCCGAAGCCCCGGTGGGCACGGACCGACGGCGGCGAGGCCGGGCTGCACCCGTCCAACATCCACGACACGCCCTACTCGGTGGGCGCCGTCGACTACACGGGTGACATGCCGGTGCTGCTCGGCCCGGACGGGCCCTCGCTCGGAGGCTTCGTCTGCCCCGCGACCGTCGTGACGGGCGAACGCTGGAAGCTCGGACAGCTGCGCCCCGGCGACACGGTCCGGTTCGTTCCCGTCACCACCGCAGGACGGGCGCGCCCCGCCGTCGACGACGGCGGGATCCTTGCGCGCGGCGAGTCGGTCACCTACCGACGCAGCGGCGACGACAACGTACTCGTCGAGTTCGGGGAGATGAATCTGGATCTCGCCCTGCGGATGCGCGTGCACGCGCTGGCCGAGGCGGTGGCGGCAGCGAACCTGCCAGGCGTGCGGGATCTGACCCCGGGCATCCGCTCGCTCCAGATCAGGATCGATCCGGACGCCTTGTCCCAGGAAGCGCTGCTGCCCACGCTGATACGCCTGGAGTCCGGACTCGGCCCCACCGATGCCCTCGTGGTCCCCTCCAGGACCGTTCATCTGCCGCTCTCCTGGGACGACCCGGCCACCCGCGAGGCGATCGCCCGCTACATGGCGGGCGTACGCGACGACGCCCCCTGGTGCCCGTGGAACATCGAGTTCATCCGCAGGGTCAACGGACTCGACACGGCCGACGACGTGTACCGCACGGTCTTCGAAGCCGAGTATCTCGTCCTGGGGCTCGGCGACGTCTACCTGGGCGCACCCGTCGCGACCCCCCTGGACCCGCGCCACCGGCTGGTGACGACGAAGTACAACCCGGCCCGGACCTGGACCGCGGAGAACTCCGTGGGCATCGGCGGCGCCTACCTGTGCATCTACGGCATGGAGGGCCCCGGCGGATACCAGTTCGTCGGGCGCACCACCCAGGTGTGGTCCCGCTGGCAGGAGCGCCCGTGGCTGCTGAACTTCTTCGACCGGATCAGGTGGTATCCGGCGGAGGCGGACGAACTCCTGGAACTGCGTGCGGACATGGCGGCGGGACGCTTCACGCCGCGCATCGAGGACGGCACTTTCTCGCTCGCGGACCACCAGCGCTTCCTCGCCGAGAACGCACCGTCCATCGCGGCATTCCGCGCCCGACAGGCAGCCGCCTTCTCCGCCGAACGCGACGCGTGGGAGGCGGCCGGCGAATTCGACCGTGACGAGGCCCCCGCCCCGTCACCTGCCGCCGAGCCCGCCGTTGAACTGCCCGACGGCGCCCGGCTGGTGGAGGCGGAATTCGCGGCCTCGGTCTGGCAGCTGCATGTCGAGCCCGGCACCGAGGTGGCGGCGGGCCAGCCCCTGCTCACCCTGGAGGCCATGAAGATGGAATCCCGGGTCCACGCACCCTCCGCGGGCCTGATCAGCCGGCTGCTGGTCGCCCCCGGCTCCCAGGTCGAAGCGGGTACGCCTCTGCTCGTCCTCGCACCGTCCCCCGTATGACACCCGCATGACCCTTCAAGGAGCTCCTGCCATGCCTGCCACCGCGCTCGACCGGGTGCGTGATGCCTACGCCCGTATCGCGTACATCCGCAGACCGGACGTGTGGATCACCCTCCGTCCCCTCGCCGAAGCCGAGGAGGACGCCCGGGCCGTCGACCGCCGCCTGGCCGCCGGTGAGCAACTGCCGCTCGCCGGGCGGACCCTCGCCGTGAAGGCCAACATCGACATCGCCGGCATCCCGACCACGGCCGGCTGCCCCTCCTACGGATACCGGCCGGCCGCGGACGCCACGGCAGTCGCCCGCCTCAAGGCAGCGGGTGCCATCGTGCTCGGCAGCACCAACATGGACCAGTTCGCCACCGGTCTCGTCGGCACCCGTTCGCCCTACGGAGCCGTGCCCAGTGTGCTCGACCCGGCCCGCGTCGCCGGCGGGTCGAGCTCGGGATCCGCGGTCGCGGTGGCCCTGGGCATCGCCGACCTCGCCCTCGGCACCGACACCGCCGGGTCCGGGCGCGTACCCGCCGCGTTCAACAACATCGTGGGACTCAAGCCCAGCCGCGGGCTCGTGCCCACCGACGGTGTCGTCCCCGCATGCGCGAGCCTGGACTGCGTCAGTGTCTTCGCCCGCACCCTCCCCGAGGCCGAACACGCGCTCGCCCTCGTCTCGTCCCCGCCCGGCCGCCGCGCCCCGCACCGCTCGCCCGGCCCATGGCGTATCGCCGTGCCCACGAACGCGCAGCTGGGAGAGATGGACGACGGCTGGGCGGAGGCCTTCGAGGCCGCGGCGGCGAGACTCGCCGCAGCCGGAGCCCAGCTCGTCCCCGTCGACCTCACCCCGTTCACCGAGGCCGCGGCGATGCTGTACGAGGGCGCGTTCGTAGCCGAGCGCTACACCGCCGTGGGTGCCTTCGTCGACAAGGAGACCCCCGACCTCGACCCCACGGTCGCCTCCATCATCCGGGGTGCCCGCGACATCCCCGCGCACCGGCTCTTCGCCGACCAGGCCCGCCTCGCGGAGCTGCGCACCCGCGCCATGGCCGGCTTCGCCGCCGAGGAGGCGGATGCGCTGCTCCTGCCCACCACGCCCGGTCATCCGACGCTCGCCGACGTCGCCGCGGACCCGATCGGGGTGAACGCACGGCTCGGCAGGTTCACCAACTCCACCAACCTCTTCGACCTCGCGGCGGTCGCCGTTCCCGCAGGTGTCCTCGAGGACGGCCACCCCTTCGGGGTCATGCTGACCGGCCCGGCCGGCACGGACGACCGCCTCGCCCGGATCGCCGCCCACCTCACCCCGCCCGCCCGGATCGCCGTGGTCGGAGCCCACCTGACCGGCCAGCCCCTCAACCACGAACTCCTCGCCCTCGGGGGACGCTTGCTGTCCCGGACCTCCACCGCACCCGTCTACCGGCTGTTCGCCCTGCGCACCGATCCGCCGAAGCCCGGACTCGTCCACACCGGTGAGGGCGGAACCGCCGTCGAGGCAGAGGTCTGGGAACTGCCTGTCCAGGGCCTCGGAATCCTGACCGCCGCGCTGCCCCGCCCGATGGCGATCGGCCGTGTCGAACTCGCGGACGGAACCATGGCGCCGGGTTTTCTGTGCGAACCGGGCGCGGTCCAGGACGCCGAGGACATCAGTCACCACGGGGGCTGGCGCGCGTACAGGAACAGCTGATGTGACGAGATGGCATAGGGGGCATTCGGGTGGTGTGCGGCCCGCGGTGCAACTGGAGGAGGCCGCGCACGCTTCCTATCGCTCAGCGAGACCACTACTGAGGAGGAACGTTGTGACTGCCTGGCAGCTCTCCACTCACGTGATGCCGACGACGGGATCGACGATCGACCCGTACCGTTTCCCCGGCGCCGACGCCTGCGACCCGTTCGACGAAGCAGCCGGGGACCGTGGGGCCGACGCCTTCTTCCCGCCCGCCCCGGAACCCGGACAGCGGGTGCAGGTGACGCTGGAACCCGCGGACCGGCGGCGGCTGGATCTCCACGCCGCCCTGACCACCGCGGGCATCGCTCCCCGCCCCGGCGACCTCGCGGCCATCGAGGCCCTGTGCGCCCTGGACGACAGGACCAACGCGACGGTCCAGCGCTGGATCACGAGCGTGCAATGACGCACGGGAGGGGTGCGGGCCGGGCGCACGGCCCGCCCCCCTCACCGGCACCCATCACAACCGACTTGTGGGGTAGGCGCAGTCGGGAAGGGGACGGTACACCGTCCGAGTTTCCGCACCCGAGGAGGCACAGTGCCCGGACTGTTCGCACGCATCAAGCACGTGATCCGCACGCCGCAGGGCCGGCGGGCGGTCGACTCGGCCCGTCGGGCCGCCGCCGACCCGAGAAGGCGGGCGCAGGCCCGTCAGGCCCTCGACCGCCTGCGCGGGCGACGCCGCTGACACACGGCCCCGTGGAAATCGGGTGGTCCGGCTCCGGCGGGTGATGGCAGGATGCGTCGCATGACGAAGAGAATCGAGACCTTCACCCGCCGGTGAGCGTGAGCGACGAGCGCAAGGCGCTCGCCACCCGGACATCGCTGTACGACCACGCACTGCGCCTGCATCGCCAGGCGCCCGGCAAACCGCTGCCCGACGGTGGCAGGCCGCTCCCCGACCGGTCGGCCCAGCCCGGCAGATCCGGTTCCGTCACCGAACGCAGGGCCGGGTTGCAGGACGCTCTGACCTGCCTCGACGGTGGGGACACCGAGCGCACCGCGCAGGAACTGCACACCCGCGTCCTGGCTCTGGACCTCTCCGCATGCGAGGTGTCACGGTCACTGGAGGCGGTGCCGCTCCCGGACGTCGAGTGGTGCCGCTCGCTGGGCAGACACCTCGTACGCCACGCAGTGGACCGCCGCACCGTCTGGGTCGGGCTCGCGCTGCTGGCCCGTCACGGCCGCCCACAGGACGCGGAGTTGATCCGGACCGTCGGACTGCTGGCCTGCTGCACGGACCCGGCAGCCGACGCGCTGGTGGCCGTCGACTGCGCCACGGGCGACCTCAGCTGGCTCGCGGAGCGCTCCCACCCACGACGACGGCGCAAACTGGTCGAAGCGCTCTGCACCCGCGGCGACCCGGCGTCCCGCAGGTGGCTCCTGGCCGAACCGCTCGACCGCCGCACCACCCCCGCATCCCAGGCGCGCAGTATCGCCGAAAGCACCCGACTCGCCGACGTGCTGGACCAACACCCCCTCGACACGGCCACGCTGGCCCAGGCCGCCCGGCTGCTGGCCATCATGACCGACCCGAACGACTACCGGTCCGGGATCGGGCAGTACACGGACGCGATGCCCGCGTATGCGGCCCTCGTCCGCCGGATCGGTGGACTGCCGCCCTCGCTCGATCATTACGCCCTCCTGCTGTCCCTCCTCCTCGACCTCCACAGCGGCCGGAGCGCCCTGCTGGACTGGGAACCGGGCGAGCGGGAACGGATCGCAGCCGGCCTCAGGTCGGTGCTGTCCCACCCGGAGTGGACCGCCCAGGTCATCGCGGCCGAACCGTCCGCCGACATCGCCGAGCGACGGCGGGCCGCGTGGATCCGGCGTACGACCGGCACGACGTACTCTTTCGCCCCTGCCGAACGCCGGGCGTTCAACCGGCTGGCGGTGCAGGTCACCGTGCCGGATCCGGCGGGCCCGGGACAGGTGGAGACCCGCCTTCTCGTGGACGGCATGCCTGTGATCGCCCAGGCATTCGACAGCGGGCAGGCGCAGACTCCCGAGTACCTGCTCGGCCGCGGTCAGCTCCGGGCGTCCGAGCAGCCCACCGACGTGCAGCTCGCGGAGGCATGGTGCACCGAGGGATGCTGCGGTGCCCTGTACGTCACCATCAGCCGCGAAGGCGACACCGTCGTATGGCGCAACTGGCGCCGTCCGAACGCTTCGCGGTCCGCTGCCGGACTCCCGTTGCCGGGCGAACTCCGCTTCGACGCGGCCGAGTACGACGAGGAGATCAGCCGCGCCGAGAGCGATCACACCTGGGAGTGGCCGGCCCGCACCGTGGCACGGCTGCTGGGTGAGCGCCTGCGCGCCGAGCCCGGTCTGCTCGGCCGGTGGCGCTGTGCAGCGGGCTGGATCGGCACCCACTACGCCGAGCCCGAGCAGGTCGAGCTGTCCTTCACGTACCCCAGCCCCCCGGCGAAGGACACCGGGAATGCGTGGGTCCGGTTCGTCTGGACCCTGCCCGACGGCGGCACGCCGCCCGAGGAGCGGGCCGAGGCCGCGCTGCGGCGGCTGGCCGAGGTGAACCCGACGACGTACGCGAGCCTCGCCGGCGGGAGCCGCGAGGCCGCTCAGGCACTGGGGTTCACCTGGCCCGAGCGGTCGCGCGCCTGACGGCTCACGGGCCCGTGGCCTGTCCGGGACGGGGGTCGTTGGTGGTTGGGGGCGGTGGGTGGTTCCACGTGTGCGGCCTTACGGCCTTGTGGCTTGTCTGGGACGGGGGTCGTTGGTGGTTGGGGGCGGTGGGTGGTTCCACGTGTGCGGCCTTACGGCCTTGTGGCTTGTCTGGGGCGGGGGTCGTTGGTGGTTGCTGTCGTGGGTGGATTCCGCGGGCCCGTGCGGTCAGGGCAGCTTGACCGCGAGGAGGTCGACGGGGCGGATGTCCGGCGGTGACGCCAGCATGGTCGGCGCCGCCTCCATCAGGGCCGCGGCGATCCGGCCCTGCAGATGGCCCGTCCGCCCCTCCTCGCTCTCGAACGTGTCGAAGACACCGAACGTGGTCTCGCTCTCCCGGAACGCGAACCAGGTCACGGTGTGCTCCTCCTCGCGGGCGAGCTGCAAGGCACTCTGCAGCAGGCCCTGCACCTGGTCGGCGTACTCCGGCTTGGCCTCGATACGCGCCAGCAGTCCGATGTTCATGAGGTTGCTCCTTGGCTGTGCGGTGCGCTCCGGATTCGGGGACAGCATCAACGTAGGCCGCCGATCCGTACCACCCCAGTGTCGTAAACGACGTGTCGGATACCATTTCCGCCATGGATGTCGCGCTGGTGGTGTACGACGGTGTGTTCGACTCCGGGCTCTCGGCGCTGCTGGACGTGCTGGACGCGGCCAACGGGATGCGCGGCGAGCTGCCCCATCCGCCGCCCGCCTGGCAGGTGACGACGGTCGGCGCCCGCCGCCGGGTCCGCACCGGCGCGGGCCACCTCGTGACGGCCGAACCGGTGAGCGCTGCCGCGCACGCCGACCTGCTGCTCGTCCCGGCGCTCGCCGAGAGGCGGCCCGACACGCTCCTCGAGCAGATCGCCGGTCCCGCGCTCGCGCCCGTACGCGACCTCGTGGCCGCCACCCGCGAACGCGGAGCACCCGTCGCCTCGGCCTGCACCGGCACCTTCGTCCTGGCCGAGTCCGGGATTCTCGACGGGCGGGAGGCGACCACCACCTGGTGGCTCGCCCCGCTGTTCCGCAAACGTTTTCCGTCGGTCACGCTCGACGAGACGCGGATGGTGACGACATCGGACGGGGTGACGACGGCCGGCGCCGCCTTCGGGCACGTCGATCTCGCACTCGCCGTCGTCCGGATGACCAGCCCCGCCCTTGCGGATCTGATCGCCCGATACCTCGTCGTCGACGAACGGCCCTCGCAGTCGGCGTACACCATCCCGAGCGCCCTGGCCCAGAACGATCCGCTCGTCGCCGCGTTCGAACGATGGGTGCGGCTGCATCTCGACGGGCCGATCGGGATGGCCGAAGCGGCCCGGTCCCTGGGGGTGAGCGAACGCACCCTCCAGCGGACGGTCCGCCGGGTGCTCGGCACCTCACCGGTGCGCTTCGTACAGGATCTGCGCGTCGAGCAGGCCTCGCACCTGCTGCGCACGACGGACCTGTCGCTGGAGTCCATCGCCCGCAAGGTCGGCTACGAGCACGCCAACACCCTGCGGATCCTGTTGCGCGAGCGGACGGGCAACACGGCCGGGTCGCTGCGCGGACGCTGAACCGCGGGCAGGACCGCCGCACGGTGAAAGTCTCTGGGCATTGTCGGTGCCCGTCCTTACCATGGTCATCAATTCCGGGCCCTCCTCGGCGGCGCAGGCACGCCTGTGTACGCGTGCCTGCGCCGCCGAGGCCGGGGGCCGGGCCATATCGCGATTCGTGAGGGGGGGACCCCGCGATCGCCCGACCCGCGCCCGCGGCCGCCACATCGGAGTCGCGAGGACGCCCCCTGCGCCCATGAACCTCTCCTCGCCCGAATCCTCCCGACCGGCAGCAGACGCGTCGCCCGACGGCGACCAGGCGTCCCTGCCGACGGCCAACACCTTCCAGGTGGACCTGCGGGGTCTTGTCGACCTGCTCTCCCACCACCTCTACTCGAGCCCCCGCGTCTACGTGCGCGAACTGCTCCAGAACGCGGTGGACGCCGTCACCGCCCGCCTCGCCCACGACCCGTCGGCGCCCATGAACATCCGCCTCACGGCTACGGGCGACGCCGTCGTCATGGAGGACACAGGCATCGGCCTGACCTCCGACGAGGTGCACACGCTGCTCGCCACCATCGGCCGCAGTTCCAAACGCGACGGTCTGGAGAACGCGCGGCAGGAGTTTCTCGGCCAGTTCGGCATCGGACTGCTCGCCTGCTTCGTCGTCGCCCGGCAGATCCGCGTCGTGTCGCGGTCCGCGCGCAAGCCCGACGAGCCGCCCGTCGAGTGGCTGGCGAGCGACGACGGTTCGTACACGGTGCGGACCCTGCCCCACGAGGCCCGTCCGGAACCCGGCACGACCGTCCGGCTGGAGCCGCGGCCCGGCGCCCAGGAATGGACCGACCCCGGGCGCGTCGCCGAACTCGCCGCGGACTTCGGTTCGCTGCTGCCCCACGACGTCACCTTCATCGGCCCGGACGCCATCGACCGTCCCCTGACCGAGCGGCCCGCCGTATGGGACCGGGCCCACCCGACGCCCACCGCTCGCCGTGTCGCGCTCGCCGGGCACTGCTCGCGTGTCTTCGGGTTCACGCCGCTCGACTCCATCGACCTGGACCTGCCCGTCGCCGGGGTGCGAGGAGTCGGCTACGTCCTCCCCGCCGCGACCAGCCCTGCCCACCGGGCGGCCCACCGCGTCTACCTGAAGGGCATGCTCCTCACCGACCGGGCGGACAACCTGCTTCCGGACTGGGCGTTCTTCGTCCGGGTCGTCCTCGACACCGACACCCTTCGCCCCACCGCGTCCCGGGAGAACCTGTACGACGACGAGACGCTCGCCGCCGTACGCGAAGCGCTGGGCGTCCGGATCCGCGAATGGCTCGCCGAGCTCGCCGCCGGTGATCCCGACCGCCTCGCCGCCTTCCTCACCGTGCACCATCTGGGCGTCAAGTCCATGGCCCGGCACGACGCGGAACTGTTCGCGCTGATGCTGCCGTGGCTGCCGTTCGAAACCAGCGACGGCCGCGTCACGCTCGACGAGTTCGTCCGCGCGCACCCCCAGGTCCACTTCACGCGCACCGTCGAGGAGTTCCGTCAGGTCTCGCCCATCGCGGCCGCACACGGCCTGGGAGTCGTCAACGGCGGGTACACCTACGACGCCGATCTCATCGCCCTGCTGCCGCAGATCAGGGACGAGGTCACCGTCAGCGAACTCGACGCGGGCGCTGTCACGGCACATCTCGACCCGGTCGAGCCCCACCAGGAACTGGCCCTCGCCGCCTTCCTCGCCACGGCCCGGACCCGCCTCGACCCACTCGCGTGCGACGTGGCGCTACGGGCCTTCCAGCCGGTGACCGTACCGGCGCTCTTCCTCGACGACCGCGAGGCCCGCCACGAGCGGGACCGCGCGGCGGCCGAGGAGAGCGCCGACAACCTGTGGAGCGACATCCTCGGCGCACTGCGCGGCTCGGCACCGCGCGCCCGGCTCGTCCTCAACCACAACAACCCCCTGGTCCGCCGCATCGCCGCCATCACCGACGCCGAGCTGGCCGGCACCGCCGTCGAGTCGCTGTACGGCCAGGCCCTGCTGATGGCCCAGCGCCCGCTGCGCCCCGCCGACACGTCACTGCTCAACCGGGCCTTCCTCGGCCTTCTGGAATGGGCCACACATCCGATCACCGCTCAGGCCGTCACGTCCGAGGAGGGCGACAAGTGACCACCAGCCCGCCCCCCGGGGACATCCGCCGTGCCCTGTGGGAGAACGCGTCCGCGCCCAACGGCCTCCTGCGCAACGCGCGCGCCGAGGAACTGGTCGCGGCCGCCGAGTCGACCGGTAACCGCGACCTGCTCCGTCAGGCCCTGTTCGGCCTGATCAAGGCGTACGAGTACAGCACCGAGCGGGGCAAGATGATGGTCCCGTTCGCCCGGCTCCTTCAGGAGTGGGACCAGGACCCCTCGGCGTTCGACTCCAGTGACACCTACACCTTCCACTGGCTGTTCAAGTGGGTCAGCTCCGGCATGCTGTCCCTGCCGGAGATGCCGCTCGCGAGCATGGAGAAGTGGCTCGCCGAGATGGAGCGCCGGTACCGCGTCGGCGGCTACAGCGAACGAGCCGTTCGGCAGGCCGAGTTCGAACTCGCCGACGACACCGGCGACACCGAGCGGGCGGCGCGCGCGTTCGCCGCGTGGACCGCGGCTGACCGTGATCAGATGGCCAACTGCCACGCCTGCGAGCTCAACGACCAGGGCTGGTACTGGCTGCGACAGGGACAGGACGAGAAGGCTCTGCAAGTGTGGGAGCCGGTCCTCGCCGGCCGCTCCACCTGCATGGAGGAGCCGCACCGGGTCCTCGCCAAGTCACTGCTGCCGCTGTTGCGGACCGGGCGCGCCGACGAGGCCCGCAGAAACCATTTGCGCGGCTACCGCATGGCGCGGGGCAACGAAAGCCTGCTGCCGTCGATCGGTCTGCACATCGAGTTCTGCGCACTGACCGGGAACGAGGGCCGGGGCCTCGAACTGCTCGCCGAGCACGCCTCGCACCTCACCTCACAGGGCAACCCCTCGGCGCGACTGGAGATGTTCACCGGGACGCTCGTACTGCTCCAGCGCCTGCTGGCCCTCGGCCTTCAGACGCAGCCCGCGGTCGCGTACGCGGGACAGCAGCGCACGGTGCGAGAGCTGTACGACATCCTGGACTCCGAGGCCGTGTCGATCGCGGCCCGCTTCGACCTGCGCAACGGCAGCGACGTGGTCTCCCGCCGGCTGGCCGGCCGGCGCGGAGCCCGGCCGCTGGTGGACAGCCTGCCTCTGGGCGTCCGGGCCGCGTCGCTCACCGCCGCCGTACCTTCTGCGGCTGTCGCACCGGCACCGCAGGAGGCGGCGTCGCAGCAGCCGTTGTCCGAGCTGGTGGCCGAGGCACGCCAACTGCGCACGCAAGGCCACCCGAAGGCATCGTCCGCATGGGACAGGGTCGACGCTCTGGTCGCCGAGCGGGACGAGGCGCCCGACCCGATGCTCGCCGCCGACCTGCTGGAACGCCGCGCGGTCCGCGCGGGCCACGCGGGCGGGGACACCGTCCGCAGCTTCTTCGAGCAGACCGTCGCCGCCTACCGGGCAGCCGGAGACCCCGGCCGGGCGGCCCTCAACGAGCTGAGGGTGGTGTACGCGGCAGCGCAAACGGGGGCGGAGCCGGACGAGATCCGGAAGCTGCTGGCGACGGCCACGGCGTCGGCGCAGGCGCTGGACCCGTCCGATCCCACCAGGACACGGCGGATCGCGACGGCCGCACTGTCCGCGCTGAAGCTCGAGCCGGCCCTGCGGGACACGGACGGCGGTGAGCTCGTCCTCGACCACACGCGTTTCGACTCCGATCTGGCGGCGTTCGTCGCCGAGTTCGCCGGCGCGGTCACTCAGGAGGGCGGCGAGATCGGCGATCTGCTCTCCGACGCCGAGCAGTTGCGGGCCGAACAGGCCTGGCACACGGGCGACGTGGAGCGTGCCGACGAGCTGTTCGCCTCCGCGGCCGGGCGCAGCATCACCGCCGGCCGGCCGTGGGACGCCGCCGAGTCCCTGAGCCGCCGCGCCCGGCTGCTGCTGATGCTGCAACGCCCGCAGGAGGCCGAGCAGGTGGCGCGCGCCGCCCTCACGCACGGCGCCGAACTCGTCGAGCCGGACGAGCTGGGGCGGATACGGCTCACGCTGGCCGAGATCCTCTACCAGCATGACGGCAAGGAGTCCGAAGCAGCGCTCTACGCCCTGGAGGCGACGCACTGGTTCGATGCAGCCGGGGACTCGGCCGGCGCGGGAGCGTATGCCCGCCTGGTCCTCGCCCAGGCCTACGGCGAGACCGGACGCGCCGCCGAGGCGGCCGAAGTGCTCGAGTCCGTGCTGCCGGACCTGCTGGAGCACGGCGACGAGCGCGCCGTGCAGGCACGGGAGACGCTCGCGCGGAACCTGCGCGCACTCGGTGACCAGCGGGCCGCCGCCGAGCAGTATCTGCTCGCCGCCGAGGTGGTCAAGGGCTGGGAACACCAGCGGCCGCACGCCCAGCTGGCCACGCTCGCCGCCGAATGCCTCGCGGGCGCGGGGATGCAGGACGAGGCCGTAGCCGCCTACCACCGCGCGGTCGACCTGTGGGAGACCGTGGGCGAAGCGGTCGCCCTCGCCCGGGCACTGCGGTCCCTGGCATGGCTCGAGGCCCAGGAGGGTGACTCACGGGCCGCGAAGGATCTGATGGAGAAGGCGCTTTCGGCTGTCGGCGGCGACGGGCCCGAGCTCCTGCTGGAGCGCGCCAGGACATGGACACAGACGGCAGAGCTGCTCCTCGACGACCTGTACGAATACGACGAGGACGACGATGGGGAGGACGAAGGCGGGTCCCAGGACGGTGGGGAAGCGGCTGCCGTCCGCCGTGAGGCGCTCGTCCTGCTCGACAGGGCCGACGCCGCGTTCGAGGCGCTCGGCGCCGAGGTACTGGACGAGCGAGCCCGCTGCGTCGTCCGCGCGGCCTGGACCGAACGGGAACTCGACCGCACCGACGACGCGACTGCCCGGGTGCGCGCACTGATCGGCGAACTCTCGGCCCTGCCGTCGGACGGCGCCCGCTCCGCCGTGCGCCGTCTGGAGCACACGCTGGGGCAGCTCACACCGCCGAGCTGACATTACGGGGCACCGGCCGCAGGCCGGTGCCCCGTAACCGCCGCTCTGCCCCTGGGGTCAGGCCGGGCCGCCCGCGGCAGCGGCCTCGCACACCGCCAGTGCCGTTGCCATGATGGTCAGCTGAGGGTTCACCTCAGGACAGCTCGGCAACGCCGATCCGTCCACGACCAGGACGCCGTGCACGCCGCGCAGCCGGCCATGGGGATCGGCGGGCGCGGTCTGCGTGTCGGCCCCGATGGCGACCGTCCCCGTCGGGTGGAACGCCGACAGATGCAGCTGTCGTGCCGTCACATTCCCTAGGAGCAGCCTCAGTTCCGCGACGGAACGGGCCCGAGGCGCGGCCGCGATCCCCGTCAGGACCTCCTCGGCGCCTGCCGCGAACAGCAGCTCTCCCATGGCCTCGACCGCGCGCAGCAGCCGTCGGCCGTCGCGAGGATCGAGGTCGTAGCGCAGCACACTGCGCCGAGCTCCCAGGACCCGGCCCGAGGGCCGGTCGGCGATCATCGCGCCGAGTGTGGCGAGGTTGCCCGCCTCCTCCAGTTCCGTCCGCAGGGCGCGTCCCACGCCGGGCAACACGAACGATCCCATGCCCGGAGGCCCGGCCGTGGCCTCGATGAGGATCCCGTCGTCGTGGTGCTGCTCGATGCCGACGCTCTGCAGGACGCCGTGCCACGCGGTGATCCGTTCCGTGAAGCGCCCGGCGACGCTGGTCGCCGGATGGACGGCGAGATTGCGCCCGAGCCGGGGGTGACGGCCGAGACCGGAACGCCGCAGCAGCGGGGGAGAGTGCAGCGCCCCGGCCGCGACGACGACGAGCGGTGCGAGGATCTCGAAGTCCGTTCCGTCCGGCCGCCGTACGCTGACGCCACAGGCCCGCGGGCCGCCGGGCCGGTCCGGATCGGTCAGGATGCGGCGCACGTACGCGCTGGTGACGATCCGTGCCCCCGCGGCGCATGCGTCAGGCAGCACGGACAGCTGAACGCTCTGCTTGGCGCCGGTCGGACAGCCGACGACGCACTGGCACGAGCCCTTGCAGCCAGGCGCGTTGCGCCGCAGGGGTCCGGCCTTCCAGCCGAGGATCTCGGCGCCGACCAGGGCCGTGCGCCCGTTGCGGCCCAGGACGTCGAGCGGCTGGGTCGCCACCCGCAGAGTGCGTTCGACCTCGTCGAGGCGCGCCGCGAAGGAGGCCGCGTCGGCCAGGTCCACTCCGAACCTGTCGCGCCAGCGCGCGAGCACATGGTCCGGAGTGCGGTAGCACGTACCGGAGTTGACGACGGTGGTGCCTCCCACCGCCCGGCCCACCGGAAGCACCACGGGCGGGTTGCCGAGCGCGACGGTCGCGCCTCCGTCGCGGTACAGCTCCGCGAACCGGTCAAGCGGTGCCCGCCGCCCGAATCCGGCGGTGGTGTGCCGGCGTCCCTCCTCCAGGACCACGACACGCATCCCGGCGCGGGCGAGCGTGCGCGCGGCGATCGCACCGCCCGCGCCGGAGCCGATCACGACGGCGTCGGCCGTCGAACGGTCCGGCCACTCGGCCGACGCCACGCAGTCCAGCGGCGGATCCTCGAACGGCGGCGCGGAGGGCGCGCGGCGCGGCTCCTCGTGGAGCATCCGTTCCGTGCCCGCGGCCAGCATCACCGGGACTTTCACGGCGTCCAGCACGGGCACCAGTGCGGGGCGGGCGGTCAGCGAGGCCAGCACGTTCTCCCGCTCGCCCGGCGTGAGCCCGCTCAGCCGCCGGCCCGTGCGTACCGCGGCGTACGCGTCGATGGCCGCGGCCGCACCGTGCACCCCGGCCCGGGCCGCTGCGGGCATCGCATCGAGCATCCTGCCGAGCCGGTCGGTCACCGCACCGGGCCAGGACGCGCTGCCGTCGTCGGCGAGAAGAGCGGCGACGAGGCCGCCGAGCCTGTTGCTCACCGGTCGCCCACCTCCGCGTGCGCCGTGCCGTCGAGGAACCACTCGGCTTCCGTACGCCACCGGCCCCACCACCGCTCCAGCAGGACCCGGGCGTCCGCGCTCTCGCTGTTGCGGCACACGGCGGCCCCGCCGTCGGGATCGGTGTAGTCGAGCGCCAGGGTGCGTTCCTCGGGCTGGGTCACCTCGACCCGGATGCGGCGCAGCCCCGCCGTGCCGCTCACCGTCCATACGGGCAGGCCGATACGTGTCCGGAAGCGGCCGAGCCCCGCCCAGCCGACGGCGCTGCGCTCCGCCCGGCGCGGCCAGGTGCGGCCGTTCCTGCGCAGTCGCAGGAAGGTGAGCGGCGGCAGCTTGTTCAGCCCGGGACGCATGGACACGGCGGCCACGATCTCGAGGACGTCGCCGCCGCCCAGGTCGGCGTGCAGCCACGCCCAGCGGCGGGCGTTGCCGTGTCCGTAGATCCGGGCGGAAGCGCCCGGGGCTGCGTCGAGGTGCAGTTCGCCACCCGGGTGCTTGACCGTGCCGGTGTAGGAGGCGTGCGCGGACGGGAGGATCTGCGCGGCCGGCAGCAGCGGACGCCGCCAGGACCAGCGCGGGAAGGTGAACAGGGGCTCGCCATCCGGGCGTTCGGTGAGATCCCAGCCGAATCCGCCCGCGGACCCCCGCAGCCGGCCGGGTCCGGCCTCGATCCCCTCCACACTGAAGCCGGCAGGATCCGGCTGCCACGGTTCGGGGCCGAACCGGGCGTGCTCGACTGGGCCTTCGGGCGGGAAGAGTGCGACCCAGCCGTGTGCGTGTGCGGGGGAGCCGTCGGCCGGCGCGGTCAGCTCGTGGTGCAGCCACACTCCGGTGCGGGTCTTGGGGTCGGTGAGCGTGGTGTACCAGACCTCGGTGCGGCCGGGGCTGCCGTTCCAGCGCGGTGCCAGATGCCGTGCCGTGTCCTGTGCGCCCCGGGCCCGGGGAAAGCGGAAGCTGCCCAGGAAGGGCAGCAGCGCGGTCGCCACGCGGAAGCGCAGAGTGCCTCGTCCGGCCTCCTTGCCGTCCGCCAGCAGCGTGAACGGGAGTACCGTCATCGACTGCACCGGCCGCAGCGCCGAGACGGACTTCCACCCGTCGAGCGAGTAGCGGCGGCCGTCCTCGGCGGTGAAGTCCAGCCGGTAGCGGATCCGCCGCCGGGCGATCGGCGATATCTCCAGCTCGCCCCGGACATCGCGGTCGTCGGCCCACCCGGCGATCCGCACCCGGCCGCTCAGCGTGCCGTCGGTCGTCCGGTGCGGGAGCATCAACTCCTCGGCCCGTACGGCCAGATCGAGCCGCATCGGACGCGTCTCGCTCTCGCCGGCCAGCCGCACCGAACCGGCCATGGTCTCGGTGAACTCCGTTCCGCGCCCGGCCATCACCCGACCCCCAGTCCGTCGAGCATGATCCGCTCGGTGGCGCTCAGATACACATCGGCAGCGGCGCGCGCCGCCGCACCGTCGCCCGCGCAGACCGCTTCGACGACCGGGGCCAGTCGCGCATGGGCGGCCTCCGGGTCCAGGAACGGCCCCACCAGATGGGCCCGCATCGGTACGTAGGCGTTGAAGAGGGTGTTGGTCAGCAGGGTGTAGACCCGGTTGCCGGTGGCGCGCGCCAGCGCACGGTGCACCTCGATGTCGGCGAGCTGGACCGCATCCCCGCCCTCGGCGCCCGCTACAGCGGCCAGCAACTCCCGCAGCTCGGTGCGTTGCGTCGCCGTGCCCTTCTCGGCGGCGCGGCCCGCGATCAACGCGCCGATGCTGCGCCGTACTTCGAAGATCTCGCCGAGCCAGCCGGGGCTGTGCCGCACCAGCATGGGCAGCAGATCCGCACCGCCGAGGCGCGCGTAGTCCCGCACCCGGGTGCCCACGCCGTGCCGGGTCTCCAGCAGTCCGGCCTGCACCAGGCGGCCGAAGGCGTGCTTGAGGGTGGTCCGGGTGACGCCGTAGCCGTCCGCGAGTTCGCGCTCGGGAGGCAGATAACTGCCGGTGGGATGGCGGCCGGTGAGGATGTCCTCCCTCAGGCGCATCTCCAGTGCGTCGACGATCGTCTCGCGGGGCAGTGTCTCCACAATTCTCCTCAGTGGCTGAGTGGATGAGCCACTGAACCACGCTGAGGGGTCGGGAAGCAAGGGTCCGTACCACGCAGAACCGACTACAGGGCGTCCGCGTCCTTCTGCGGTTCGTCGGGTGCGACCAGCGACTGCGTGAGCGGGATCCGGGCAAGTGCCAGGACACCCGCGGCGATCAGGGCGACACCGAGCAGCTGAGGCAGCAACCACCAGCCGGCGCGGACGTGTTCCTCGTAGATGATGATTCCGAGCACCATACTCACCGTCGCGTCGCCGAGGGTGAGGGCGGGCTGCGAGGCGACCAGCGGCCCGGCCTGCATCGCGTTCTCCAGCAGGAACAGCGCGCCCCCGCCGACCGCCGCGAAGGCGTACGTCTGCCAGGAGGTGAAGAACGCGGCGACTCCGTAGTCGTCGAGGATGTGCATGGACGCCTTCATCAAGGCCGCCGTCACCGCGAATCCGATGGCGGTGGCTGCGCCCAGACAACCTGCCCGGATCCGGCCCTCGGGATGCTTGATCGCCGTCAGACAGAGAACGACGACCGCTGCGACGCACACCGCGAGTGCGGGGATCCAGCGGTCCAGCGCTACATGGGTGCGGTTGCCCGAGGGGGACGCCGCGGCCAGCGCGACGCCGAGCCCGACCACCACCACAGCCACCGCCAGCCAACCGGACCGCGGCAGTCCACGGTGCATCAGCAGCGAGGCGACGACGAGCGTGAGCGGCAGTTCGAGGATGAACAGCGGCTGCACGACGGTCAGCGGACCGGTCGCGAGGGCCAGCGCCTGGCAGACACCGGCGGCGATCACGGCCCCGATCCCGGCCAGCCACAGCGGCCGCCGCAGCAGATCGACCATCAGCCCCGCACGCAGACCTTCCGACCGCGGCACGCTCAGGGCGGCCTTGCGCTGGAGAACGGTGGCGACGGCGTTGCTCAGCGCCGCGCAGAGCGCGAACAGGACCGGCAGGAAGGTGCGCACGTGGTCGGCCTCCGTGGGGGGCGGTCGGGTGGCGGGGTCCGGGTCAGCGGTCGTCGAGGGTCAGCCCGGAGGCGGGCTGCGAGAACAGCCGCCGGGCGTTGGCGTCGAGCGCGGCGAAGCCCTCCACCAGCTGGGCCGCCACGCGCCACGACCCGTCCGGCCGTGGAGCGAACTCCCACAGGTGGAACGCCTTTCCCGTGAAGCTGTCGCTCGCCGGCGCCTTGCCGATCCGCTGCCGCAGAAAGAACTGGAGCCGGGTGCGGACCCGCACGCGGCCGTCGGGGAGCTGCTCGGGCGTGGACATCTGCTCGACGGTGTGCGACTCGTCGAAGAAGTCCGAGCGCGCGGCGAGGAACTCCCGCAGCCCCTGGTCACCCTCCCGGACCAGACCGTCGACGAACCCGGTGCGGAAGTCGTCGGTCAGCACCTCCTCCCGCATCCGCTCCGCGGACGCATGGGCCTGCAGCAGGGTGAAGTACCGCTCCGTCACCTCCCAGAGCAGTGGGACGACGGCACGCGGCGCAGCGAACTCGGCAGCAGCGGACTCGGCGGGCATACGACCTCCTTGCACCCTCTGCCATGGTCACCCCGGCCCGCCCGTCCCGCGCGATCCGGCTCGCCGAACGGGACGTCCGCCGCGTCCCGGACCAGGCCGCCCGGGCGGCCTGGTCCGCGTCCCGTCCGCCGCACCCCGGACTCCGCGGCCCGGGCTGCGGTCCGCCGCGTACACACCCACAATGGGACGCGGGCCCACGCCCGGCCCACTCGCGACGCCTGCCAGGCATCGCCCGAGAGGAACGTGCCCATGCGCGCAGAGCCGTCAACCACGGCGCGGACGGGGGCCTTCATCACGGCCGTGGTCGCGCTCGCCGGCGCGTCGGCGGCGAGCACGGCGATGACGCTCGAACGGCCGCCCGAGTACGCATCTGACGCCGTCCCACGGCCCGGCGGGGCCGCGATGCCGGCCGCGTCGGTCGTCGACACGGCTGTACGCCACCGGCTCGCCGTTCACGGCCGGGGGCTGTCGCAGTCACCGCCCGCGGCCGTCGGCATGGCGGACGGCAGCCGTGAGGTACTGCCGTGACGCGCGCCGAATCCGCCCGCAAGGGCGGGCAGCGTCACCACTTCGTCCCGTCCGGTCCCGACCGTACGGCGATCGTGCACAGGGCCGTCCGGGTCACCGTGGCCGCGAGCGCCGGGTTCTACCCCTTCGTGTACGTCGTGGACCGGCCGGAGACGGCGATCTACGCTCTGTTCGGGCCGGTGGCGCTCGGCGCGATGTCACAGATCCCGGGATCGGGGCGGCAGCGGGCCGCCGTGATGCTGCGTGCGCTGCCCGTCGGCCTGCTGCTGGTCGTGCTGGGCACAGTGCTGGCAGTGAGCACCTGGGCGGCGGTCCTCGGGATGCTGGTCGTCGGGTTCGTGCTCGCCTTCGCCGCGGTAGCAGGCCCCCGCGCGGCCGGAGCGGCGCCAGGGCTCCAGCTCTGCTACATCCTGGCGTGTTTCCCGCCCTACGCACCACAGGCCCTGGGGGACCGGCTGACCGGCATCACCCTCGGCGTGCTGGTGCTGGCCCTGTGCGAGGTCTTCCTGCTCCCCGCGCCGACGGCCGTCCCCTACCGCGAGCGGCTGGCGGACGCCATCTCGACCGCCGCCTCCGCGGCGGGAGACGATACGGCGGCCCGTCCGCCGCCGGAGCAGGCCGCCTTTGCGGACCAACTGCGGGCGACCGGCCGGAACCTGCGGCTGTCCAGCCTGCCGCCCGCCGAACGGCCCGCAGGGCCCGGCCGGGCGGACCGGGCGCTTGCGCACGCCGGTACGGCGGCCCGCAGACTGCTGGACCAACTGGCCCACTCGGGGGATCTCCGGCCGGCCGGCACCGCCCCGCCGGGGAGCAGCGCCGACGCCGACGCGGATGCCACGTCGGCCGGCCTCCTCGCCCGCGTGTCCGCGCTGTGTGATGCCGTCGCGGCCGCCCTGCGCACCGGACGGCCGCCCCCCGCCGCCGGCCTCGTTGCCCTGGACACGGCGATTCGGGACTTCCAGGCACAGCGCCTCGCCCAGGCGAGCGGCCCCCCGCACCGCGTACCCGGCGGCAGGGCGCTGCGCCGTCAGGCCGCAGTCCTCGGCACCGCCGTTTCCGTCCGGACACTGTATGTCTCCGTGACGGTCGGGCTCGACGGCAGACGTACGGATCCGATCCCGCCCCAGGAGCTGTTCTGGTACGCCGACGCGAGCGCCCCCGCGCTGTGGTGGCGGCGTCTCGCCGGCAACATGACCCTGCGTTCGGTGCAGTTCCAGAACGCGGTCCGCATCGCCGTAGGACTGGGCGCGGCCCGGCTGGTGGCAGGGTCGCTGGATCTGGAACACGGCTTCTGGGTGCTGCTCGCGGTGCTGACGCTCGGTCGTACGACCGTGTGGGAGACCTGGTCGGCGGTGCGTTCGGCGGTGATCGGCACTCTTTTGGGGGCCGTGGCGGCAGGCACGCTGCTGTTCGTGGCCGGGCAGCACACCAACGCCTACGCGGTACTGCTCGCACCCGGCATGCTGGCGGCCTTCGCACTGGGGCCACTGCTGGGCATCGCCTGGGCGCAGGCACTGTTCACGCTGGTGGTCGCGGCGGCGTTCGCCCAGCTCGCTCCCGCTTCCTGGCAGTTGGCGGAGATCCGGATCGAGGACGTGGTCACCGGCAGCGCGATCGGCCTGCTGTGCGGGCTGCTCGCGTGGCCCGCCGGAGCGCGCCGGGAGGTCCGACGAACGATGGGCGCGCTGCTGCATGCCTGTGCCCCGCTGGTCCCGGGCACCGTCCGGGGGCTCGTGGCCGAACCGCCCGGATCCGTTCCCCCACCCTCCACGATTCCCGCCCTGCACTGTCTGCGTCTCGCCGAAGCCGCCTATCTGCAGTTCCGCAGCGAACCGGGCGAACGGCCGGCCGCGATGTGGGACTGGCATGCCGTCCTCATCGCCGCCAACCACGTCCTGCTGGGTGTCCACTCGCTGCCCCGCATCGACCAGCCGACAGTGGCCATCCCCCCGGATGCGGTCGCCCGGGTCGGTACGGCGGCGGATCAAGTCGCGCTCGCCACCGACCGGGTGGCCGAACTGTGTGCCGAGGGAGCGCCGAGGCGGACTCCTGTCCGCTCGGTGTTCCGCCCGTCCACCGAGCCACCGGTCAGCCCTCCACTGCCGGTGCTCATCGACCTGGAGCAATGGCTGGGCAGCCTTGCCGCTCAACTCGCCCGGATCGAGAGCCCGTCGGCGCCGGCGCCAGGATGACCCGGCCCCGTGCGGCCGTCACACTGCGGCGAGCCGGGCCGCAGCGCTCTCGATGAGCATGTCCAGCGCCGCCGGATAGGCGCTGACGTTCATCTCCGCGACGAGATGCGGCGCCGCCGGTGCGATACAGGGGTGTGTGTCCGCGGGCAGCCGGGCGTACGTGGCCTGCCAGACGGCTTCGTCCGCCCGGCGGGCCGCCTCGGGCAGCGCGGCGGTGGCCGCGTCGAGCGCGGCGAAGGCCAGCGTCTGGTCGATGAAGCAGTGGTAGACGCGCACCGCCGCGGGCGTGGGGAAACCCGCCCGGTGCAGCACGCCGAGGATGATCTCGTCCGACGCGATCTCATGGGCACGTCCGGAGACGCGGCTCGCCGTCAGCACCGCGGCCTGCGGATGGGCCAGATAGGCGGCATGGATGCGCAGACCCAGCTCGCGCAGGTCGGCCCGCCAGTCGGCGGACGCGGACCAGCCACGCAGTGCGCGGCCGATCAGCTCGTCACCGACGGCCAGCGTCAGCTCGTCCATACCGCGGAAGTACCGGTAGAGCGAGCTCGGATCGGCCCCCAGCGCGGCACCGATACGGCGGGCGGTCAGCCCGGCGGCGCCATGCTCACGCAGCATCCGCAGCGCCGTCGTCACGATCAGCTGCTCCGAAAGGACCACGCCCGTCTTCGTGGGACGACGACGCCGCCGCTCGGACTCCGGCACCACCTTCTTCGCCATCGGCCTGCCTTTCCTCGCGGGGAGCGCCTTATGCCAACGCCATTGACCGTATCAACCGCCGATGAGTTTGATCGGGGGGCCGGGACAGTCCCCGGGAAACAGGGAAGGACCTCGTCATGCGCATCTTGCTGATCGGCGCCGGTGGTGTGGGTACGGCCATCACCCGGATCGCCGCCCGCCGTGGATTCTTCGAACGGATGGTCGTCGCCGACTACGACCAGGCGCGAGCCGAGGCTGCCGTGGCCGCCGTCGCGTCCGCCGGGAGCGGCTCCGGCGGACCGGAGGAAGGCCGGTTCGCCGCCGCCCGGATCGACGCATCGGACGAGGCGGCGGTCACGGAACTTCTCCGGCGGGAGCGCTGCGACGCCCTGCTGAACGCGACCGACCCCCGCTTCGTCATGCCGCTGTTCCGCGCGTCGCTCGCGGCAGGCGCACACTACCTCGACATGGCGATGTCCCTGTCGCATCCGCACCCGGAGCGGCCGTACGAGGAGTGCGGGGTCAAACTGGGCGACGAGCAGTTCTCGCTGGCGGACGACTGGGAGAAGTCGGGCCGGCTGGCCCTCGTCGGCATGGGAGTGGAGCCGGGTCTGTCGGATGTGTTCGCCCGCTACGCCGCCGACGAACTGTTCGACTCCATCGAGGAGGTCGGGATCCGGGACGGAGCGAACCTCACGGTGGAGGGCTACGACTTCGCGCCCTCGTTCAGTATCTGGACGACGATCGAGGAGTGCCTCAACCCGCCGGTGATCTTCGAGGCCGGCCGCGGCTGGTTCACGACACCGCCGTTCAGCGAGCCCGAGGTGTTCGACTTCCCCGAGGGCATCGGGCCGGTCGAGTGCGTCAACGTCGAGCATGAAGAGGTGCTGCTGATCCCGCGCTGGGTGGAGGCGAACCGGGTCACCTTCAAGTACGGCCTCGGCACGGACTTCATCAACACGCTGCAGGTCCTGCACCAGGTGGGTCTGGACAAGACCGATCCGGTCATGGTGAAGGGGCCCGAAGGGCCGGTCCAGGTCTCGCCGCGTGACGTGGTCGCGGCCTGCCTGCCCGATCCCGCCACTCTCGGCGACCGGATGCGCGGCAAGACCTGTGCGGGCACCTGGGTCAAGGGCACCAAGGACGGCCGGCCGCGCGAGGTCTACCTGTACCACGTCGTCGACAACGAGTGGTCCATGAAGGAGTACGGCAGCCAGGCCGTCGTGTGGCAGACGGCCGTCAACCCGGTGGTCGCCCTCGAACTCGTCGCGACCGACGCCTGGTCGGGGAGGGGCATTCTCGGGCCGGAAGCCTTCGACGCCCGTCCCTTCCTCGATCTCCTCGAGGAGTACGGCTCCCCCTGGGGCATGCGCGAGCAGTGAGCAGCGGGACGGCCCCGTCCAGGGGCCGTCCCGCTCGCGTCAGCCGAGTACGTTGAGTGCGCCCGGCTGCACCCGCACCGTCACGGGAAGCGTCGCGTCGACCTCGCCGTCGGCGCCGTACGGCACCTCCCGGTCGGCCTCGATACGGACCTCCTTGCCCCGCAGGATCTCCACCTGGGGACGCTTGAGGTGCGCGCCCGTCTTCAGTTCGTTCATCATCGTGAAGAACAGGCGCTTGGGGGCGTGCTGGATGACGACGACATCGAGCAGCCCGTCGTCGAGCCGCGCCTCCGGGGCGACCTTGCGGCCGAAGCCGTAGAAGCCGGAGTTGGCCGCGACGACCGTGTAGCCGAGCCGCTCGTGCTCCACGCCGTCGATGGTGATCCGGTACGCGGCGGGCCGCCACGACACGACCGCCCGCAGCCCGCCGGCGTAGTACGAGGCGGCACCGCGCAGCAGCCGGGAGGTGTTGGCGTACCGGTTGGCGACCGCGTCGACGCCCGCGTACACGCTGCCCAGCACGGTGGTCCTGGCGTGCACGGCCGACTCGACCTCGATCGTGTCGACGGCCCGTGGTTCGCCGTGCAGCAGCAGCTCGGCCAGGGGTGCCGGGTCGGAGGGCAGCCCCAGCGCGCGGGCGAAGTCGTTGCCGCGGCCGGCCGGCACGAGGCCGAACACGGTGTCCGTGCCGCTGAGGGCCCCGCCCACGCACCCGGCTATCCCGTCCCCGCCGACGGCGAGTACGACATGCCCCTGCTCGCCGGCCCGCCGGGCCAGCTCCTGCGCATGCTCGAGGCTGCGGCTGTACTGCGTGTCGAGCTGCGCGCCGGCCTCCCGCAGGAGCCGGGCCAGCGGAAGCAGGGCCGCCGTACCGCTGGAACCCCCTGCGGTCGGATTGACGACGGCGGTGAACTGTCGCATATAGGTGCCTTTCGGACAGCAGGGGGCTCGGTCAGCGGACGGGGATGAGCACGCCGGGATTGAGGACGGCAGCCGGGTCGAGTTCGGCCTTGACGGCCTTCAGGACGCGAATGCCGAGCGGACCGATCTCCTGGGTGAACCAGTCGCGGTGGTCGGTCCCGACGCCGTGATGGTGGCTGATGGTGCCGCCGGCCGCAAGGATCGCGTCGTTGGCGGCCCGCTTGACCGGGGCCCAGTGCGCGACCGGGTCGTCCCCCTGCGCCGAGACCACGGTGAAGTAGAGCGACGCGCCGTTCTCGTAGACGTGCGAGATGTGGCACATCACCAGCGGCGGCGTGCCGGCCTCCGTCAGGGTGGCCGTGAGGGCCTGGCGCACCTCGTCGTACAGCGCCGGCAGTGCGGACCAGAACCCGGCGGTCTCCAAGGTCTCGGCGAACGCGCCGGCGTCCAGCAGCGCGTCGCGCAGATAGGGCGCGTTGTAGCGCCCGTGGGCCCAGCGCTCGCCGGGCTCCTCACCCACGAACTCGCCCCCGCAGGCCAGGAGCACCTCGCGGGCACGGGTCCTGCGGTCCTCGGTGTCCTCGGGGGTGCCCTCGTAGCCGGCGATGGCCATGCATCCGCCCGGCTGCGGAGCGTCCGAGTTCCCGATCTTGTCCGGCTGGGCGAGACCGATGAAGGTCTCCGTCTCGTCCGACAGCCGCAGGACGGTCGGCCGCGGCCCGTCCTGGGCAAGCGTGCGCAGCGCTGCCGCGCCGGCCTCGAAGGAGGCGAAGCGCCACCCCTCGTAGACACGGGTCGCGGGCAGGGGCCGGATCCGCACGGTCACCGAGGTGATCACGCCGAGTGCGCCTTCGGAGCCGAGGACGAGCTGGCGCAGGTCGGGGCCGGCGGCCGAACGCGGCGCCCGTCCTGCCTCCCACGTGCCCTCGGGGGTGGCGACGGTGAGGCCGAGCACCATCTCGTCGAAGCGGCCGTAACCGGCCGAGGCCTGGCCACTGGAGCGGGCGGCGGCGAAACCGCCGATCGAGGCCCACTCGTACGACTGCGGGAAGTGGCCGAGCGTGAAGCCGCGCTCGTTGAGCAGCGCCTCCGCCTGGGGTGCGCGCAGCCCCGGCTGGAGGGTGGCGGTGCGCGAGACCTCGTCGAGTGCGAGCAGCCCGTCGAGGCGGCGCAGATCCAGCGCGACGAAGGACCGCTTCACCTCCGGGGCGAGACCGCCGACGACGGAGGTGCCGCCGCCGAAGGGGACCGCCGCCACGCCATGTTCGGCGCAGGCGCGCAGGACGGCCAGCACCTCGTCATGGCTGCCCGGAAGCAGGACGGCCGCCGGGATGTCGTCGACCTCACCGGCGCGGATGCGCAGCAGGTCCGGGGTGGACTTGCCGCGGGTGTGCCGGATGCGGCTCTCCGCGTCCGTGTGCACGTGCGCGTCGCCGACGCAGTCGGCAAGCGCCTGGCGCGCCCCGGCGGAAAGCGGGCTCTCGGGTACGTCGATGCCGTCGAGCACCGCCGGTCCCGTCTCGAGGGGCGTGACCCCGAGCAGGTCGCGCAGCAGACCGATCACCGAGTCGGGCAGCGGGGCCGCCTTGGCCGGGTCACCCCAGCCGCTCCACAGCATGTCTTGGGTCACTTGGGTCGTTCCTCACCGTCGATTTCGCAAGGCGCCGTGCCACACGGCCCGCTCTGGCATTACACTGTGACAGATGACGCCCATTCGTCACAACACCTCGGACACGGATGCTGTCCTCGACGCGGCACGCGACTGCGTCCTCGCCGTCGGCGTACGCCGCACGACCCTGACCGACGTGGCCCGCCGCGCCGGGGTGTCGCGCATGACGCTCTACCGCCGCTGGCCGGACGTCAGGACCCTGGTCGGCGACGTGATGACCAGGGAGTGGATCGGCCTTGCCGTGTCGGCCATGCCCGCGAGCGAGCCCGACGCCCCCACCCGCGTCCGGCTGGTCGACGGACTGGTCGCCGGAGTCGCGGCCTTCCGCGCGCACCCGCTCTTCCACAAGATCCTCGACGTGGACCCCGAGCTCCTGCTGCCCTATGTGCTCGACCGCCGCGGCGCCAGCCAGGACGCGCTGCTCGGGCTCATCGCCGGCGCGCTGAAGGAGGGCCACGCCGACGGATCCGTACGCGCGGCCCACCTCGACCGCCAGGCGCGATCGCTGCTGCTCGTCGTGCAGTCCTTCACGCTCTCGCTGCGCACCATGACCGACGGGACCGACCCCGAGCTCTCCGACTCGGCCTTCCTCGGCGAACTGCGCACCCTTCTGGAGAGGACCCTCACCCCATGAGCCGACCGAGCAACAGCCCCGCCCATGCCTCGTCGCTGAACGCGGCACGCCGCGCCCGCGAACTCGCCGAACTCGCCGACGGCACCGAGGTCGACGTCCTGGTCGTCGGCCTCGGCGCGACCGGTGCGGGCGCCGCCCTGGACGCAGCCTCCCGCGGACTGAGCGTCGCCGCGATCGATGCCCACGACCTCGCGTTCGGCACCTCCCGCTGGAGCTCCAAGCTCATCCACGGCGGACTTCGCTATCTCGCCACCGGCCAGATCGACGTCGCCCACGAAAGCGCCGTCGAGCGCGGTGTCCTCATGGAACGCACCGCCCCGCACCTGGTGCGCGCCCAGCCGTTCGTCCTGCCGCTGACCCCGCTGGTCTCCCGCGGCCAGGCCGCACTGGCCTGGGCCGGATTCCGCGCCGGCGACCTGCTGCGCGTCTCCGCCCGCACCTCACGCGCCACCCTGCCCGCCCCGCGCACCCTCTCCTCGGTGGAGACCCGCCACATGGCACCCGCTCTCCGGCCGACCGGCCTGCGCGGCGGACTGCTGTCCTGGGACGGCCAACTCACCGACGACGCACGCCTGGTGACCGCGATCGCCCGCACCGCGGCCGCCCATGGCGCCCGTGTCCTCACGCGCACCCGCGCCCTCTACCTCAGCGGTTCCGGTGCCCGCGTCCGCGACGAACTCACCGGCGAGGAACTGCTGATCCGGGCCCGTACGGTCATCAACGCCGCAGGTGTCTGGGCCGGCGGCCTGGTCGACGACATCCGGCTGCGCCCCTCGCGCGGCACGCATCTCGTCCTGCGTTCAGAGGACCTCGGCAGTCTCACCGCCGGCATGCACATCCCGATCCCCGGCGAGAGCAGCCGTTTCGTGCTCGTGCTGCCCCAGGGCGACGGCCGCGTCTACGTGGGGCTCACCGACGAACCCGTCGACGGCGACATCCCGGACGTACCCGAAGTGCCCGAGACCGACATCGGTTTCCTGCTCGATGTACTCGGCTCCGCCCTCGACATCGGTGTGACCCGGGACGACGTCGTGGGAGCCTTCGCCGGGCTGCGGCCGCTGCTGGACGCGGGCGCCTCGGGCCGTACCGCCGACATCTCCCGCAAGCACGCGGTGCTGACCGCGCCCGACGGAGTCGTCACGGTGGTCGGCGGCAAGCTCACCACCTACCGGCGCATGGCCCAGGACGCGCTCGACGCGGCGGTGGCGGCCGTCGGCCTGGCAGCGGGCCCGTGCCGTACGGCCTCCCTGCCCCTGATCGGCGCCGCCCCTCCCGCCACGCTCGCGGGCATCGACGCGCCCCGGCGGCTGGTCCGCCGCTACGGCACGGAGGCCCCCGCCGTCCACGCACTCGGCCTCGCCGACCCGTCCCTGGCCCGCCCCGTGGTACCCGGGCATCCGGTCACCGGAGCCGAACTCGTGTGGGCGGTACGGCACGAGGGCGCGCTCGACGAGTCCGACGTCCTCGACCGCCGCACCCGTATCGGCCTGGTCCCGCACGATCGCGAGGCGGCCCACGCCGCGGCCGGGGAGGCCCTGGCCCGCTGACGAGCGGGCCGGACCCCGGCGACACCTGTTCCCGAGGGGCCGCCGCCCTTGTCAGTACGGCCAGTTGCTCAAGGCGGCCCCGCGGCCGAAGAGCCCCCGGAGCACATCACCGGCGAACTCCAGGCCGGCCTGCTCCCTGGACGTGAGCTCACGGGGCTCATCGGCACGGTCCGCGGCTGCGGACCTTGTGGTGAGAAGTCCGGCCACCAGGAGGCCGGACAGGACGACGGCCAGCCGACGGAACGTACGGGGTCCTAGGTGTGGGTGACCGCTGTGTGCAGATCCCACGGTTACGGAGCCTTCGGCGCGAACGTGTGCGACAGTTCGGGCGTTCGCGCGAACGGACCAGCGAAGCGGCTCGTCGGGCGGGGTGCCAGTGCCCGCGATCGGCCCAATCCCGCGTCGGCCGCAGGCGTGCGGTCACACTCGGGGGCAGTCGCGCCGGCTGTGAGGAGGGGACGTGGATCCGAGCCCCCGGGCCCTCACACCGCTGCTGATCGTCCTGACGCTGTCCACCGGAGTGGTGGAAGCGGCCTGTTTCCTGCAACTGGGGCCCGTCTTCACGGCCATGCAGACGGGCAACGTCCTGTTTCTCGCTTTCGGCGCGGCGGGGGAGGGCGGCCTGTCGACCATGGTTCCGGCCGTCTCGCTCGGCTCCTTCGCCGTCGGCACCGTGATCGGCGCCAGGATGGAGCCGCGGCTCGAGGCCCGTACACACCGGTGGCTCGTCCTCGCCCTCGCGGTCGAGGGCCTGCTCATCTCGGCCGCCGGTCTCACGGCATGGGGACTCGTGCTGTCGCCGAGCACCACGTCCGCCCGGCAGGTCCTGGTGACTGCGGTGCTCGCGGTCGCCATGGGCATGCGAAACGTCACCACGACGCGCGCGCACGTCCCCGCCCTGAGCACGACGCTGGTCACCACCTCGACCACGACCGCGCTGCTGAGCAGCTCCCCGTTCGGACACGACCCGGCCATCGGCCACCGTGCCGGAGCGGCGAAGCGCCGTTCCGCCTCGATCCTCGCGATGTTCGTCGGGGGTCTGATCGGTGCGTACCTCATTCACCTGGGCTGGTCGGTGTCCGCGCTGCTGTTCCTGGCCGCCGCTGTCCTCCTGGCCACGACCGTCGTGTATGTCCGGCAGCCGAACCCGACGCGGGGTGAGGATCCCCCGGCGCAGGAATGAGCCGGCGCGTGCCGCTCGACGGCCGGTGCCTCAGATCTGGAGCTCCGGCGGGAAACCGGTCCAGCAAAGATCCTCGGGAAGGTGGCTCATATCGTTGAAGAACATCACCGACGAGGGCCGGCCCGGCGCGTACCGGATGACCGTCAGTGCGGCGTTGGCGCAGTTCAGGCCCATCCACCGCCACTTCGGAGCGTCGAGGGCGTCCCGCACCAGCCAGGCGACGAGGAAGGCGTGCGTGACGATCAGCTCATGCAGGGGCTCGTCGCCCTCGACGGGTCCGGTGAACCGTGCGAGAGCCGCCCGCGCCCACTGCGGACCATTCTCACGCTCCTCGGCCGGGAACTGGGCCAGACGGCCGAGCATGGCGTCGGCCGATTCCGCCGGCAGTTCGTCGCGCTGCGGAAGGTAGGGGATGTAGTCCCCGGCCGGCTCCGACGGCTGCAGGGACACATCACCGAGCTGGGCGCGGATCAGCTGGGCCGTCTGCCACGCCCGCGGGAGGGGACCGTGGTGTATCGCCGTGATCGGGCTGCGCCGAAGCCGCTCGCCCAGCAGCACGGCCTGGCGGCGTCCGTTCTCCGTCAGCTCGCTCTCGTCCGGCGAGGCCTCGCCGTGCCGTGCGAGATAGAGGTAGCGGGCAGCAGCACCGGGCATGTGCGGAATCCCCTGTTCAGCTCGGCGTCCGTGATCTTGCTCTTGCCCGGACGGACGCTGACAGCGGCCCCGCGGTTCCACGACGTGTTCCGACCGCCTCACCCTGGCGGACGGCCGCCACGGCGGGTCTCGAGGGTCCACATGTGGGTGCAGCTGGGGCACTGGAGATGGACCCGGGTGCCCTTGTTGGAGATCAGGAAGCGCCAGTGGTCACGGCAGTTGCGCCCGTCGGCGCAGGGGGCGCAGTCACGTGCGTCGTCGCAGCCGGGGCAGGGGACCCAGGCGCGGCGGGCGTGGTCCGCCTGCGGATCAATGGGCAGCCGCACGGCCCGGCTCCCCTCCCGGCAGGACACCGGCGGCCACGAGCATGTCGTACGTGCGCTGCTGTTCGGCGTCGAGGCCCGAGTACAGCAGCGCGTAGGCCTCGTCCTCGGAGCGGAGGGCGGCAGCCGGGTCCCAGTCCGGTCCGAGCGCGGTCACGACCTCGGCCCGTCGCCGGGCCTCCTCGAAGGTGAGGTCGATCGTGAAGGCTATGTGGTCGGCTGCGCGGTCCTGGTCCATGGCGAGACTTCCGGCTGGTGCGGGCAGGGCTCAGCCACGTCTACCAGAGGTCCACCGGTGCCGGAAAGCGCCCTGGAATCATCCCCTCCGTTTGTCGGGAGTCCTGGCCCTTCCATCGAAAATGGAGCAAGGCGGACCAATCGCGGCACGGGTGACAGGCTTATCCGGCCTATTGGTTGATTTGTCGCTGGCGAATGGTTGCGTACGGATGTGACGCACATCATTCGCCTGCGCCTCGTTCCGGCTCCGGGGGGACGAGGCGTGGGAGCGTCGGCGGGCGTCGGTAAACGGCTGGTGGTCCAGACCTTTTGGCTGATAGATCTCGCCTACGTGACGGATGAATGTGCGACGGGCGGGCACGCCCCTGCCCCTGCCCCTGCCCCTGCCACTGAGTTGACCGATCCGGCCCGCCTGGACGGCGTGGCGGCGGAGCGGCCGGGGCTGTGGAACGGCAACTTCCGGCTGTTCCTCGTGGCCCGGGCGGTGGCAGTGTTCGGCGACGGCATGGTGCCCGTCGCACTGGCCGCGGGCCTGCTGGGCGAGGGGCGTCCGGCCTCCTCGGTATCGGTGCCCGGCGTGGCGAGCACGATTCCCCGTATATCGGCCGACGTGCAGCAGGCCAACGCGGTGCTGCGGGTCACTGCGAGGCGCTCGGCCGCTCTCGCCGCCACCGGCCACTCGTCCGGCTGCGCACCTGCGACAGCGGCCCGTAGCCGGGCGCAGTCCGGCGGTCCGCTGTCGTCAGGCGCGATGGCTGCCGTAATACATGCCGATCTGCTCGTGAAACTCCGGGTTTCCGACGTACTGTTCCTTGTCGAACTCCGGCGCCGCCTTGATCTGGTCTTTGGTGCGGCTGACGAAGATGGTTTCGCCTGCCGTGTCGATGCGGGTGACGGTGCCCGCGGGCAGCAGCACATGCTTACCGAAGATCCAGATGCCGATGTCGACGACAAGGTATGCGGACCCGACGTCATCGGAATGCTTGTCGACCCTGCCGATGCTCCCGTCCAGCGCCTCGACCTTGAAGCCGGCCAGCTCGATGCCGGCGGCGTGGCCACTCGCGGACGGGTAGTTCCAGATGTTCTCGCTCATCGGACGCCTCTCATGGGAAGCGGACACGGCTTGCCTCCGCGGAGGCTTTTCACGTTATGCCGACGCGCGAAAGAGGGACACCGGGGAGCGGGTGCGAGCCGGTGACGTCACCCGGCCGGAGCATCGGTGCGCGCGGACGGCACCCTCGCGGCGTGACCTTCCCGGCTTGACGCCCGGGAAGGTCACGACAGACGGTGCGTGCCCTCAGAGGCTGAACTCCGCAGGAGACAGACCCAGTGCCGAACACGCTTCCCGGATGACCTGCTCCTCGGCCGGCGCGACGAAGCCGTCCGCCCCGGCGACGACAAGGCCGGTCTGGATCACGGCCCTGGCCTCGGTCTGCTTCTTCGCCGCCTTCGCGATGTCCTGCATCGCCTCGGCCTTCCCCTGCTGGAAGTTGCCCGCGAGCAGGTCGACGTGCTTGTTGAACCGCTGACGCAACTGGTCCGGGGGGAAGTTCTGCAGGACGTCATTGCCCAGAATCAGCGATTCGACATGCTGCCTCTCGGCCGGGTCGACATGCCCGTCGGCGGCGGCCACCAGGGCACACATCGCCATGCTGGCATCCCGGTAGGCGCCGCTCTTCAGCTCGGCCTTCACTGAAGTGAGCTGCGACTTCAGCGCCTTCACCAGAAGGGCCTTCGGCCCGCCCCCAGAGCCCGATCCGGATCCGTGACCGCTCGAGCCCCGCACCCCCTGGGCCTGCTGCAGAATCTTGGCCTGGTCCTTGATCCGATCCCACATCGCCACCGGTGCCACCTCGGCTTCTCTTCGGTTCGTTCCGACGTCGTCAGCGCGTTGCCGCGCGTCATCGTGGCAACGCTCGTTCCCCGGCAAGAAGTTCCGGCTCGTCGCCGCGTCACCCGTTCGCCCTGACCCATGGCGAGCGGTCGCGCTCGATGTCACGGGGTGTACGGGGCATCGCTGTGGTGGAGTTCGACCATGGCAGGCCCCGTCACTTGGTAGACGGCGGTCCGCCTGAGCGTCACCACGGCCGCGGGATCGGAGTCACCGCGGGTGAGGTAGACGACGGTCGCCTGCTTCGGGGGCTCCGAGGAGATGCCGACCGAAACAACCGGAGTGCGGTCGCCGAGTGAGGCCGCGGCCGCCGGAACCGGCGTCCCGGCGTCGTTGCGCCAGGTGACCAGGCCGTAGAACTTGCCTGTTCCCCCTGTCGTCACCTTGATGGCCCCCACGGCGTCCGCTGCCGGATCCCCGGTCATGTCCCCGATGCCGCACTGCGGCTGCAGTTCGATCACCACGCCGTCGCCTTCCCACCGTCCGTCCGTGAGGGCGATGGTCCCTTCGGGGGCGTCGGGCAACCGCAGCGAGGAGTTCTGCAACTCGGCGTTCCGTAGCTGATCGCAGGTGAGTGCACCGGTCGAGCCGCTGCCGCCCGGCTTCTTCGATGCGTCCTGCGACGGCTTGGCCGATTCTTTTCCGTCGCCCTTGCCCTTGTCACCGTCAGGCGTCTTCGCAGAAGCCGCCGGCTCGGGTGGCTTCGATCCCGCGCTCTCCCCGGCGTCTCCTGTGTCCTTGCACCCCACTGCAGCCGACGCCAGCACGGCGGAGGCGATCAGCCATGCTCCGCGTCTCGTCCACCCTCTGGATCTGTTCACCGCAGGTTCCCCCCATTTGGTCGCATCACCAGGCCGCGCGCGCGGCCAACAGGGTCGAAGACGCGCCATTTCCCACCACGGTTGCGGATCACGGGCGGTACTGTCCCACGACGCGCCCCGTGCGGGTCACAGGCGATGCAGACGGACCTCGCCCAGCCGCCCGTCGGTCACCTCCGCGGTCATGTACGTGCAGTGCGGCTGCCGCCTGCGGTCGGTCGGTGAGCCGGGATTGAGCAGCCGCAGACCCCCGGCTGCGGTCGTGTCCCAGGGGATGTGACTGTGTCCGAACACCAGAACGTCCAGGTCGGGGAAGCGCTCGGCGCAACGGCGTTCACGGCCCTGGGCAGGCCCGGTCTCGTGGACGGCTCCGAAGCGAACGCCGCCCAGCTCTGCCCGGGCCACCTCGGGCAGCCGGGCACGCAGTTCGGGACCGTCGTTGTTGCCGTACACCGCGACCAGCCGGGACGCGCGCGTCTGCAGCAGGTGGAGCGTGCGGACATCGACCCAGTCGCCGGCATGGAACACCACATCGGCCGACTCGATCCCCTCCAGCAGCTCGGCCGGCAGCTCACGTGCCCGCTTGGGCAGGTGGGTGTCCGAGGTCAGCAGCAGGTGCATGCTCTCCACTCCGGGTGAGGGGACCGTGGCATCACGGCGCAACCCTGCCAGGAGCGTACTTACGGGCTACCGCCGCCAAGGCCGCCGCGCCCACGAGAGCGAGCGCGGCAGCGACCCTCAGCACACCCTCGATCGCGGGCCCGTCGGAGGCCGCACGGGACGCGGATCCGCTGACCGCCTCCAGGACGGTGGACGCCACGGCCACCGCCACGGCGCCGAACAGCACCAGCGAAGTGAGCACCAGCCCCGACGCGGCGGCGAGCCGGGAGGCGGGTACGTAGGACTGTGTGGCGACATTGGTGAGCGCCCAGCCGAGCCCGAGGCCGACGCCCACGAGGGCGAAGACCGCGGCGTAGAGGGCCAGTGAGGTGACCCAGGTGAGGCCGAGCAGGCTGAGACCGCTCAACAGCATTCCGGCGGCCATCAGCGACTCCGGGCGCCAGTGCTGCGCCAGCCGCCCCGACCAGTAACTGGCGGCTCCCGCTCCGGCGGACAGGGAGAGGAAGACGAGGCCGGACTCGAGCGGCGGCAGACCGCGCGCCTGTTGCAGGTAGAGCGCGGACAGTACGGCCACGAGGCAGTACACGACATTGGACAGTGACCCGGCGAGGGTGACGGTGACGAAGGGGCCGTTCCGCAGCAGCGACAGATCCAGCAGCGGCTCGGCGGTCCGCTGCTCCATGACGACGAAAACGACCAGCAGGACCGCACCCCCGATCAGACATAGGAGGGTGGCCGGTGCACCCCATCCCCACTGGCTGCCCTGGTCGACGGCGAGCATGAGGGCGGCGAGTCCGCCGGCCACGGCGCACGCTCCCTTGATGTCCAGGCTGTGGCCGGCCTTCTCGTCCCTGGTCTCGCCGACGTACCGCAACATGAGGCAGGCCGCGACCGCACAGAACGGAACGTTGAGCAGGAAGACCGCGCGCCAGCTGACGTACTCCGCGAACGCGCCTCCGACGAAGGGACCCAGAGCGGTGCCGATCGCACTGAAGGCGAGCACCGTGGCGACCGCCCGGCCCTGCCGGTCATCACGGAAGTACGCGGTGACCACGGCCACCGCGACCGGGAAGATGAGCGCCGCGGTCGCGCCTTGGACCACGCGCCCGACGACGAGCCACACCTCGTTCTGTGCGGCGCTGCACACAATCGAGAGGACGGCGAATCCGCTCAGGCCGATCACGATGATCCGCCGTCTGCCGTGCACGTCGGCGGCCCGCCCGCCTGTGATCATCAACGCGCCCAGCGTCAGCATGTATCCGCTGACCAGCCATTGCAGATCCGTCGTGGGGGTGTCGAAGTCGCGGGCGATGACCGGCAGCATGAGGTTCAGGGCGAACCAGTCCATCTGCACAAGGAGCATGGACAGGGAGGCCGCGGCAATCACGGCCCGGTCCCGGCCGGAGAACAGCCGCGACCTCGTCCCTGCGGTGGCGGTATCTCCCATGGACGCTCGCTTTCCGGCGCGTGGCTCCATCGTGGCATCGCCGGACGCATCCTGCGAGCGTGGTCCCGGGCGTCCGTGGCGGGAAGCGGGCAACACTGTGCACGCCTACGCGCCGTACTCCCGGTCGTGGACGGGTGCGTTCGGGAGCTGGCTCTCCAGGGATTCCCGGTAGAGGACGCAGCCGCGCAGGAACCGCGGCCACGGGGGTACGGCCACGTCCGGTTCCACGCGTTCCGGCAGCAGACCCCACAGCTGGGGTTGGTGCCAGCACAGGTCGTGTCCCGTACTGTCACGGTGCGCGCGGATACCGGCTCGCAAGCGCCGCACCTCGGCGAGCAGTTCGTCCCGGCCCAGCCCATGAAGATCATCGTCCAGGTCCATGGCGGCACTCTAGGTACCCGGCAGGCCCGACGGGGGAGCCGCTCCGCACGTGGAGGAACGGATCACCCCTCGCCGCCGCCTGCTGTCGCTTCCCGCATTCACACGGAGGCCGTGAGCCGGCGCCGCAGCTCCTCCTCCGGCACGTCCTCCAGGTGGGTCAGGAAGACCCACATGTGGCCCGAAGGATCCTTGAGGATGACGGTCCGGTCGCCGTGGAACATGTCCGTCGGCGGCTGGAGGATCTCGGCGCCCGCGGCCTGCGCGCCCTCGGCCAGTGCGTCGACGTCCGGCACGAAGACATGCAGGGTGACGGTGGTGCCGCCGCCGAGCGAGGCAGGCGCGGCGAAGGCGGCGGCCTCCGTCGCCTCCACGCTCGCGTCGCCCAGCATGAGGGCCGAGAGGCCGATCCTGATCTCGGCGTGCAGGATTCCGCCGCCCGGAGCGTCGATCCGGAACTCCTCATGTGCGCCGAACGCCCGCCGGTAGAAGTCGATCGCCGCTGCTGCGTCGTCGACCATGATGTGCGGGATCACCGCGTAGCGGTAGCGGTCGGGGACCACGGTGTCCATGGTGATCTCGGCCATGACGGACCTCCTTGAAGCGGTGCCGCGGGCCGGTCCCGGCGGCACTGAAAGGACCGTAAAAGCTCAAGTTTGGTTGAGGTCAAGAACCGGCATCGTCCTCGAGAACCCCGGAGCAGAGTGTCGGGCTGCTCCAGATACAGGTCGTGTCCCTGACCCCCGGGCGACCGTGTCCCATTCGCCCGCGTGGCCGGCCGGACCGTGCAGCAGGCCGACGGGCTGCCAGGCGCCGCCCCAGGCGCGGCACGCGAGCTGTACCCCGTCGCGTACGACCATGCGCTCGGGCCATGACATGAAGTGCCTTTCGGGGACGGGCCAATGGGACGTGCCCGGCAGGGAAGGTGGTGAGCGAGTGCGGCGAAGGGTCGGCGGGGTGAAGCAGGTCTCCGTCGTGAGCGGTCACCCCGTCGTGCCGTGACCGGAGCGATCCCTCATGGCACCAGCCGGTCCGAGACGTTCGGCCGGATCGGCCTCCTCGGCGGGTCAGGCCGGGTGCCCCGGAGTGAGATCGACGACGTCCGCGAGGCTGAGCAGCGTGGGTTCGCCCGCCACGGCCCGGGCCTCGGCCACGGGTGCCAGGAGGAATCCCACGTGGTCGCCTCCTTCGAGGCGGTCCTCCACCCGCCCGACGAACCAGGCGCAGGCGCCGTCGAGCACCGGTGTGCCGGCGTGCTCCGGATGCCAGGGGACGCGTGCGAACTTGTCCGTACGATCACCGGTTTCGCCGCCGAACAGCTCGGCCAGGGAACGATCCTGCCGGCGCAGCAGGTGCACGCCCAGATGCGAGGCGTTCCGCGCCACGCGGTACGTGCGGTTCGCCGTGGACAGCCACACGACGAAGCGGGGCGGGTGGATCGAGCACTGCGAGGCGAACCCCACCAGGCACCCTGCCCGCTCGCCTGCCGCTGCGGCGGTCACGACGTACATCGGACAGTCGAGCAGATCGGTGAACGGGTCGAGCTCCACGAAGGGGACCGTACCCGGCGCCGTCCTCGGCCCGGCCCCGCCCCGCCGTCACGTGAATCGGTACATCACCTGCGGCGCGCCCCATTCCTCGAACCTGCCGACCAGGACGCCTCCGAGAGCATCGAGGAGCTGCCGGGAGCGCTCGTTGGCCTCCTGGGTGACCGCCGCCACGCCGGGGACCTTGGACTTCACCTCGGCCGACGCCCAGCTGACGGCGGCGGCCACGGCCTCGCGGGCGTAGCCGCGGCCCCGGTGTTCCGGCAGAAACTGATACGACACTCCGGTGCGGCCGTCACGTGCGTCCGGCTCCACCAGCACCAGTCCGAGGAGGCAGTCGTCCTCGCGTCGTACCACGCTGAAGACGCCGGTGGCCCCGACGCACCTCTGCCCGCGCAGGCGCACCACGTCCTCGGCGACGGGGCCGCCGAGATACCGGCGCACCTCCGCATCCGTCCACAGGCGAGCGATCGCCGGCACGTCGGAGGACACAACCGGACGCAGTTCCAGGCGAGTCGTGGCAAGTGTGGCGGGCCAGTACGGCGCAGCGTACGCGGACGTCATGGGCGCGATCATGTCATCGGCCCGTGCCGGTCCGTCGCACCGCCGGCCCGCCCGGGTCTCGGACCAGGCGCAGGCTTGTGGCCGCGCACTCCGGGTAACCGCATGGCACATGAGAGGACTTGAAGGGGAGACACATGGGGACCGGAGCCCACGGCACGGCGGCACAGCACGACACATCGCGGACGAGCACGCGGGACGGGCCCATGACACCGTTGCTGAGAGGCCTCGCCATGCTGCTCGCGCTCGCGGCCACCGCCGCCTTCAGCGTGGTGCTCGCGCGCCTGACACTGGAGCCCTCCGCGGCCTCCGAGCCGTTGACTCACAGTAATCTCCGGCCGGGCGACTCCATCCGTGACTACCTCACACAGCCCGCGCTGCGTGACACCGTCAAGCAGCTGGGCGGAAATCTGGTCCTGGGGGTTCCGTTCGGTCTGCTTCTGCCGGTGCTCGTACCGCGGGCACGGGGCCTGCTGCGGGTGGTGGTGGCGACGGCTTTGGTGATGACGCTGGTCGAGCTGGTTCAGGGCGCTCTTGTGACCGGTCGTGCATTCGATGTCGATGATGTCATCCTGAACACGACGGGCGCCCTCCTCGGATACCTCCTGCTGGGCCGCCGGCTCGGCCGTGCCGTGCACCCGCGCCGGCATCACTGGTGGCACCGCTGGACGGGGAACGGGACGAGGACCGAGCCCACCCGCGGGTCACGCGAAAAGTGACCGAATTCTGCCGCACCAGCGCAACGGCGGTGTGTGCACATCCCCTGAGGCGGGGCAGCCGATGCCGGACTGCCGTCGTGGAGAAGGGAAGGACATCATGGCGCGACCGAGGATTCTGGTGGTGGGAGCCGGCTTTGCCGGGGTCGAGTGCGTACGTCGGCTCGAGAGGAAGCTGTCCGCCACCGATGCGGAGATCGTGCTCGTCACGCCCTCCTCCTATCAGCTCTACCTGCCGCTGCTGCCCCAGGTGGCTTCGGGAGTGCTCACGCCGCAGTCCGTCGCCGTGTCCCTTCGCCGGAGCCGAAAGCACCGCACCCGGATCATTCCGGGTGGCGCGATCGGCGTGGACACCAAGGCGAAGGTGTGCGTGATCCGCAAGATCACGGGTGAACTGGTCGACGCGAGGTACGACTACCTCGTCCTCGCCCCTGGCAGCGTCACCCGGACCTTCGACATTCCCGGGCTGATCGAGCACGGGCGCGGGATGAAGACGCTGGCCGAGGCTGCCTACATCCGTGACCATGTGATCGCTCAGCTCGATCTGGCGGACGCCAGCCACGACGAGGCGGAACGGACGGCCAGGCTCCAGTTCGTGGTGGTCGGTGGCGGGTATGCCGGGACCGAGACCGCGGCCTGCCTGCAGCGCCTCACCCAGCACGCCGGGAAGCGGTATCCGCGCCTGAACCCCGAGCGGATCTCATGGCATCTGATCGACCTGGCTCCCAAGCTGATGCCCGAACTGGGCGACCGGCTCGGACACGTTGCTGTGGACATCCTGCGCAGGCGCGGGATCGAGGTCTCCCTCGGGGTATCGGTCGCCGAAGCGGATGACGACAAGGTGACGCTCACCGACGGCCGGGTTCTGCCCAGCCGCACCCTCATCTGGACGGCGGGTGTCGTCGCGAGCCCGCTGATCGGCACCCTCGACGCCGAAACGGTGCATGGCCGGCTCGTGGTAGGGGCCGAGATGGCCGTGCCGGGCGCCGAGGGCGTCTTCGCCATCGGGGACGCCGCGGCAGTGCCGGATCTGGCCAAGGGCGGCGACGCACTCTGCCCGCCGACCGCGCAGCATGCCATGCGGCAGGGGCCCAAGGCCGCCGACAACATCATCGCCTCGATGCGCCATCAGCCGCTGCAGCCCTATGTGCACAAGGACCTCGGCCTGGTGGTCGACCTCGGTGGACGGGACGCCGTGTCCAAGCCGCTCGGCATCGAACTGCGGGGCCTGCCGGCGCAGGCGGTGGCCCGCGCCTACCACTGGTCGGCGCTGAGGACCAACGTCGCCAAGACCCGGGTACTGACCAACTGGATGCTCAACGCCGTTGCCGGCGACGACTTCGTGCGTACGGGCCTGCAGGAGCAGAAGCGCGTCACCCTGCGCGACGCCGAATTCACCGACCTCTATCTGACCCCTGAGCAAGTCCGCGAGCACGTGGCCTCTCTGCGGGCGCGCACCTGACCGCCGCCGGTGGCACGGGCCCAGGACGCCCCGTGCCACCCCGCTCCTGGCCGCATCACGTGCTCCAGGGCGACCGACGCGCTCCCCGCCCGACCCGGCGTTACCGTGGAAGCAGCACCCGATGCTGCCGTAGCGGCCGGCGCCCGCATGACGCCCGAGCACGGACAGGAGCGGCCTACGATGTCGACTGCTGACGCTCAACCGCAGGCCGGGGCAGTGGCGCAGATCGTCGTCCTCCCCGTCACACCTGGCGAACCACCGTTCCGTCTGGTCGAGATCAACGGGAACGTGGCCGGGACCGTTCACGACCTTCCGGACCTGATCGAGCTGGCATACAAAGCGGGCCTGAAGCATGTCGATCTCGACGATCCGGCACAGGTGCGATGGGTGGGCGGAGGCAAGTACAAATGGGCTTGAGGCGCTCCCTGCCGATCGAGGCCCGCACATGGACGTCACACGTTCCGTGACGGCCCCCCGGGCCACCAGGATCTGATGCGCCGTCTCCTGGCCCGCGCGAACGGCACCTCCTTCGACAGCTACGGGACCGATCACCCGGCCACGACAGCGCGCGTCCGGGAACGCGTCAGTCAGTCAGCCGGTGGGCTCGTCGGGGACGGGCTGGTCGGAGGGCGTGTCCTGCGACGGCATCGCTCCGCGCGGGCCGGCCCCGGCCTCATCGAGATCCGGCACATCGTTCCCCTCCTCACCGTCTTCCGGTGCCTCTCCGGGAAGGTGTGCGTCCTCCTCCGCCTCCTGCTCGTCGGCCTCCTGGTCGGGCATGTCCCGGGGCAGTGGATCATCGGTCTCTTCGAAGCCTTCCGGCCGGTACTCTCCGGTCACTGTCCTCTCCTCCTCGGGTCGCTGCCGGGTGCTCGGGCGGTTGCGGGCGACGTCGCGAGTACCCGTTCCCCGGCCGACGACACGTTTCGCGAGTTCAGTGCCCGCGTGCGGTGGCGGGGGTGTGGCACCGGGGACCGATGGTCTCCGGGTCCACGTCCGACGGACGGGGCCGAGAGGATCGGCACCGGGCACGCCGGCGCGGGGCGTCAGCCGAGTTCGAGACTGGTGATGCCGAACAAGCCCTGCCGGTCGATCTCGGGAACCGGGCCGGTGTACATCCGCGCGGTCTCGAAGGTGGGCACGAACCCCAGTTCCTGCATGAGGTCCGTAGCGGCCTTGTTGTGGTCAGGGACGTCGACGGCCACGGCCGTACCGGGCGCGCTCGCCGCGAGTGAGTGGATCAGGGCGGCCGCCACGTCCGATGCGTCGGCGTACAGAGGGCCGATGCGGGAGGCCCCGCTGCAAGGGCGGATGACGCCGAGTCCGCGCAACTCGCCCTCGTGCAGGGCGGCGACGGCCGTGCGGCCGGGCAGGCTCGTCCATGCGGCGAGGAAGCCGCCACGTGTCTCGGGGAAGAAGCGCCTGTCGTAGGCGGTCAGTTGTCCGAAAGGGATCGTGCCGGCATCGACGAGAGTGAAACCCTCCGGCCGTGCGGCGCCATCGCCCGGTGCTCCCTCGAAGCGGATGTTGTTCCAGGCGTGGCCGAACCCCGACCTGCGGTAGTTGTCCTGCTGGTCGACGACGCCGTCGAGTCCCACGACCCGGCCGTCCAGGCGGGCCATGCCCGCGCGCCACAGCTGGATCCCGTAGCCCTGTCCGCGCACCGAGGGCCTGGTGATGTAGAAGCCGATGAAACCGGAACCGGCTCCGTACCGGACCGCCGAGATGCACCCCAGTGGCTCACCGCTGCGGCGTCCGATCAGAAAGCCTGCCGGATCGGCGACAGCGAATGCATGGCGGTCCGAGTCGCCCGGATTCCACCCCTCCTCCTCGGCCCAGTCGCGCATCAGGGCGATGTCGCGGGCACTCGCGTTCCGGATCTCGAATTCAGCCATGGCCTGCCGCCCTTCGCCGAGCACGACCGCAGGTCTCGCAGGTGTGCTGCACGTTCGGTCCGTGACGAGGCGTTTCTAGCAGCTGTGGTGCATCGCGCCGATCAGGACAAGCCAGTCGGCTCTCAACAGCTCATTCCGGTGGGGCGCTTGTGCTTCACGATGAAATGGGCAACAAGCGCGCCTGATGGGTGAAGTGCACCATTATGGGCTAGATTCCTGCCCCAGTTGAGTGATCCCATCGCAGCGGCCCGTACTGAGGTAGGGCTGTGCAACGTGGGGCGGCCGTACGAAATGTGCTCCGGGCCCCGCGAGAAGGGGGTGCCGGACATGAGTCGTCGACACAGCCGCGCCGGAAGGGCGCGTGGGCGCGGGAACGAGCAGCGCAGGCCGGTCTTCGTCGATGCCAGCGGACGTCGGGGCAGGAAGTTCCGGCGGTTCGGCTGGATTCTGATCCTTGCCAGTGCGTGTTGCGCCCTCATGCCGGTAGGTGTGCTGGTCGGCGGCGATTCCCGGGCGCCTTGGCTGCCGGGACTCGGCCGGTCGGACGAGGACCGGGCCGACCGCGTCGAGATGCGGCCCGACCCGGGAGGCCAGGTGGAAACGGACGCACCACGGCGTGCCGCCCCTGTCGCGAGCCCTCCGCTCGACCTCGCCGGAGCCGCGCGTCCGTCGCCCTCGGCGTCCGGGAGCGCGGCGGCCGGCAGCCCGACGCCCGTGGCACCGGAGCCTGTCTCCCGGAATCCTGCGCCGGTGACCCCCCTCCCGGGCCGCTCCTCGACGCCCGCCCCGGTCGCGAGCCCGTCACCCCCTGTTGGCGACGGGCCGGACCCCGGGACGACCTCCACCCCGCCTGTGCCGACGGATCCGACCCCGACGGATCCGACCCCGACCGACCCGGCGCCGACCGACCCGGCGCCGACCGACACCGTGCCGCCGGAGCCCGTCGGCAGCCCGCCGCCGACGACAGAGCCGGTCGCACAGTCGTCCTATCCGGAGGGGGGAGTCATCTGCGCCGAGCCACTGATTGCGGTGTGCGTGCTGCTGCACGGTGTCTGACGCGGGTTCAGAACCCGAAGCCGCTCAGACCTGGGTGGTCATCGGGGCGCCGGCCGAGCGGCCAGTGGAAGGCGCGGTCGGACTCCGCGATCGGCATGTCGTTGATGCAGGCGTGGCGTACCCGCATCAGCCCGTCCTCGCCGAAATCCCAGTTCTCGTTGCCGTACGAGCGGTACCACTGGCCGGAGTCGTCGTGCCACTCGTAGGCGAATCGCACGGCGATGCGGCTACCGCCGAACGCCCACAGCTCCTTGATGAGCCGGTAGTCCAGCTCCCGCTTCCACTTCCGGCACAGGAACCGAACGATTTCCTGGCGTCCGGTGATGAACTCCGCCCGGTTGCGCCAGCGCGAGTCCTTGCTGTAGGCGAGAGCCACCTTCTCCGGGTCGCGCGAATTCCAGCCGTCCTCGGCGAGGCGGACCTTCTCGATCGCGGTCTCCCGCGTGAACGGCGGAACGGGGGGACGTACGGACATGACTCTCCCCCAGAAGGCAGCCCCGGGCGAGAACGTTCTTTCTCGCCCGGGGCAACGGTAGGAGAACGTGCGTTCTCGTGCAACTGTCCGGGGAGTTCTACCGGGTCACAGGCCATGCGTCCCGTGTGTCCGGCCGTGCGCAGTGGCGCGGGTGCCGTAGCGGCGTTCGAAGCGCTCCACTCGGCCGGCCGTGTCCAGCACGCGGGCGGTGCCGGTGTATACGGGGTGGCTCGCCGACGAGGTCTCGACGTCGATCAGTGGGTAGGTGCTCCCGTCCTCCCATGTGATCGTTTCGGCGGAATCCGCCGTCGAACGGGTCAGGAACGCCACGTCCGCGGCACGGTCGCGGAAGACCACGAGGCGGGATGCGGGGTGGATGCGGGGCTTCATGGATGCTTCCCTCCTGGAAGGTGGCGGACCGTCTCGCGCGGCGCGTCAGCGCTCCTCGCGGAACAGGACGTGCCGCCCGGCGGCGGGGTCGAACTTGCGGAGCGCGAGGCGGTCGGAATCGTTGAGGCGGTTCTTGCGCGTCACGTACGTGCGGCCGGTGCCGGCCGATGAACGCAGCGTGACCACAGGGCGAGCGCCACTGCGGGGCATATTTTCTCCCTTCACCTGACATCGCCCCCGAAATCGGGGTGGCATGTGATTTGTCCATGCCAGTGTCGGCTGGTGCAACAACGTGCCCCGCATTCCCATTCCCTCGGGCCGCGGGAATGGCGGGCCGCCGGCGCTCAGGGCGTCATCCTGCCCTTCAGCGCGAGCAGCTCCTCGTCGCTCAGACGGGAAGGCCGCCAGCCGAGACTCGCCGCATGCGCCAGGAAGCGGTCGTCGAGTGCCAGGTGGTACGTCTCGACGTAGTAGGCGAGGTCGGAGTACCAGAACCACGTACCGTCGGTCTGTACGGACAGGCCGCAGATGACTGTGCCGTCCCCGCGCAGCTCGTCATGGACCAGCGAGGGGGAGGCGGCGAGCACGGCGCCTGCACGCAGATAGGCGGCCAGCTCGCTCTCGCCGGGGCGCGGTGAGGTCCCGGCCGCGTCATGGATGCTCGGGGCCTGCTCACCCCTGCCCCGCAGCTCGCGGAAGTCGCCCAGGAGATTGCCCTGGCAGCGTTCGGCGCCCTGCCGTCGGCGGTGCGGGGCCGAAGGGGCCAGGACCGGGGCCGGGAGTTCGCCCGTCGGAGGGTTGGGCCCTGTGACCGCCTCGACGCCGAGAGGAACGGGCCGTCGGGGCGGTTGCGGAAGCGCCTCCGCGGCACGGACGGCCAGTTCCGAGGGAAACGCATCTCGGGCCTCCAGCGCGGTCACGCAGGACTGGGCCTCGGCGACGGTGAAGGCGGGCACGCGCTGCCGCAGCAGGCGCACAGCGTGCACTCTGCCTCGCGTGGCGGCCGTCTGCAGCAGCTCGGCCACGAGGTCGTCCAGCGGCTGTGGCAGGTCTTCACCCCTGTAACGGACGCGGTGGTCGTCCTCCCATGCCCCGGTGACCAGGTCCACGGCGGCGATCCGGTGCAGGCTGCCGTCGTTGCCGTCCACGAGGTAGGGGCCGTTCCCGGCCAGCGCGTGGCTCCCGTTCCCCGTACGGAGGTACTCGGCGGACTGGTGGCCGATGATCCAGCCGAGCTCGTGCTGCGTCACTCCGGCCACCACGGTGTGAACCGATGTGCCGTACAAGGCCAGTTCGGTACGGTACTCGCGCTCCAATTGCGTCTTGACCAGACCCACCGCCAACTCACGCTCGATCATGTCCGCAGCATGGCCCCTCGTGCCCGGCCCGGTCGACTGCATTTCGGCCAGATCCCGCCTGCTCATACGCGTCGGAGGTTTCAGCAGCCCGTTGTCGGCGACCCGAACGGGAACCGATCAACGTCTGCGATTGAAGGAGGCACTTCCTGTGGAGAGCGCGAACTGGCGTCATGACGCGGCATGCCTCGACGAGGACCCCGACCTGTTCTTCCCGGTCGGCAACACCGGACCGGCCGTGCTTCAGGCCGCCGACGCCAAGGCGGTCTGTCGCCGGTGCCGAGTCCGCGAGCAGTGCCTGAACTGGGCCATGGCCCATGGCCAGGACTCCGGTGTCTGGGGCGGTCTCGACGAGGACGAACGGCGGGCACTCAAGCGCCGGACGGCCCGGCGGCGCTCCGTGGGACGGGGCACGTGCTGACAGGTGCGGCGCATCGGGCCGCCGGGGCGCCTGTGATTCGTATGGGTACCGCCGTGCGATCCGGGCGTATCCGGAGGCGCCGTCCTCGATCTGAACCTCGCGCGCCGGCAATCATCTTCGGCACCACGACCCGCCCGCTCGGGATCACGGTCGCCGACGCCTTGGAGCCGTACCGCGCGTGGCTCGGCACCCAGGTCCGCGGACAGCCGCCCGCCGGCGGTCGATCCGGGCCCGCACATGCCGCGATCATGGAAATGCGCAGGCCGGCCTGCGATTCGGCCCGCCTGCCGGGGCCCCGCCTCTGCCGCGCGGTCCCCGGAACGCCTCGCGGACTGGTGACAGTTCGGTTGCGTGTGAGGGGAATCGCGTTCCCGTGGCCGGACTCGACCGTTGTCTGGGCATGGATACGTTCGGCAACGACCCGATTCTTGAGCCAGACCACGCGCTTGTCGACGCGTACTGGCTTGCCTCCAGTTCGCATGAGGGAGAGACCTGCGCCTTCTGCATGCACCTACGGAAGGCCGACGCCCGGGCCGTCGGCAGGACCACAGCCGAGCGCGCCGCCGCGCCGTGGGTCGTCCCCACCGGGCTGCCGCCCCGCCGCTCGGAGTGTGCCGAGTGACGATGCACACGGCGATCCTCCGCCACCGCCCCGCACCCATCGCCGGGCGTCGGGCGTGCCCGAACTCCGTGACGTGGCACGGCATCTGTGCCGACGCGGATGCCAGGAACCTTCTCCGCCGGCCGGGGCAGACCTGAGAGCGACATCACGGACGGGAGGGCCGGCTGCCGGCACGCGCAGGGAACCCGCCACCGCACCCTCGCCATCCTCACCACCGGACACCAACCGAGGGCGAGGACGGGCGATGGACGAGACGGTACGTCAGCAGTGCGGCACGGACACGGATGCGGCGGCCACGGGCGCCGGCTGGCTGACACGCCGACGCCTGCTGGGCGCCGGTGTCGCGGCCGGCGTGGGCGTGGCCGCGGCCGTGGGGACCCGGGCGGCGGGCGCCTCCACCGCCCTGTCGTCCGCGCCCACGGCAGGCAGAGCTCCCCGTCCCCCTCGCGCAGGTGACTGGGCGGCACTGGGACGCGGGCTGGACGGAACCCTCGTACGGCCTGGCGCCCGCGACTACGACGCCGCACGCAAGCTGTTCAATCCGCGCTTCGACGGGATGCGGCCGGCCGGGATCGCGTACTGCGCACGGCCCGAGGACGTGCGCAGCTGCCTGGAATTCGCCCGCCGCCACCAGGTGCCCGTCGCCGTGCGCAGCGGCGGCCACTCGTACGCCGGCTGGTCGTCCGGGCCCGGCCTGGTCGTCGATGTGCAGAAGATGGCCTCCGTCTCCCTCTCGGGCAGCACCGCGACGATCGGTGCCGGCGCCAAACTGATCGACGTGTACGACCGGTTGACGGCCCGTGGGCGCACCGTGCCCGCCGGGTCCTGTCCGACGGTCGGCGTCTCGGGACTGGCTCTCGGCGGCGGCATCGGCGTCGTCAGCCGCGCCTACGGCCTGACGAGCGACAGCGTCACCGGCGCCCGCATCGTCACCGCCGACGGACGGATCCGGTACGTGGACGCCCGGCACGACCCCGACCTGTTCTGGGCTCTGCGCGGCGGCGGCAACGCCCAGTTCGGCGTCGTCACCGAACTGCGCATGCGTACCCATGAGGCACCCCGGTGCACGACGTTCTTCCTGAGCTGGCCATGGTCCAGGGCCGCAGCCGTCGTGCGTGAGTGGCAGCGCTGGGCTCCCACGGCACCCGATGAGATCTGGGCCAATCTGCACCTGTCCGCGCCGGCGGGCGGACGGCCCGGGTCGGTCCGTGTCGGCGGCCTGACCCTCGCAGGCCGCAGCGACCTCGAGAACCGCCTCGACCGGCTCGCCGACGCCATCGGCGCGCCCGCCCGGTCGGTGTCCGTGCGCACCAGGCCGTTCATGGACGCGATGAAGGTGATGGGCGGCGTCTCGGGCTTCACCATCGCCCAGGCCCACCAGAAGGGCGGCCTGCCCGGCCGTACCCCGCAGGGCCGGGTGGCGCGCGAATCGTATGCGGCACGCTCGGACTTCTACACCCGGCGTATCCCGTCCGACGGGATCAAGGCGCTGCTCGCCCGGGTGGAACGCCTGGCAGCGCTCACCGGAGGCGGCGCGGGGAGCGTCGCCCTGGACGCCTTGGGCGGCGCGGTGGGGCGGGTCCGGACGGCCGACACGGCATTCGTCCACCGCAACGCCCTGTTCCTGGCGCAGTACATCGTCTCGTGGCCGGACCACGCCTCGGCGACCACGGTCGCCCGCCACCAGGCATGGCTCGACTCCACGCACGGGGCGATGCGCCCTTGGGCGAGCGGGCAGGCGTACCAGAACTACACAGATCCGAAACTGCGGGACTGGCGCCGGGCGTACTACGGCGCGAACGCAGAGCGCCTCGCGCGGGTGAAGAGGTCGTACGACCCTGCGCGTCTCTTCCGCCACCCTCAGTCGTTCTGACCGCGGTCGCGTGACACGCGGGGGCAGCCCGGCGGCACGCGGGTGCCGCCGGGCCCGTTGCCGCGGGGGAGCGGGGTCAGTCCTTGAAGGTGTCCTTGGCCTTCTCCTTGGCAGCCCGCGCCTTGCCGCGGGTCTCCAGGGCAGCGCCCTTGACCTCGGCTTCCCGGTGGTGGATCGCGTGGCCGGTCTTCCGCATGGCCTTGCCGACAACCTGCTCGGCCTTGGCCTTGGCCTTCTCTCCGGCACTCATGGCAGTCCCTTCGTCGTCGGTCGCGATGCAGGTGCCCGGGTTCGCACGGTTGAAACGATTGGGCCCTGCGGGGGCGACTACCTCCTGTCACCGCCCGTGCCGGCCACCTCGCCGAAGGTCAGGCCGGTGCCGGTGAGGTCGGCCCGTACGCCCGAACGCTCCACCACGATGTCGCGCAGCCGTACGTCGCCGGTGGTCTTCGGCAGCGAGAAGGAGAGGGACAGCCGGTCGGACAACTCCGGCGGCCGCAGCTCGAGCAGGGCACCGATCAGGCTCGGGTCGATGCCCGCCTTCTCCAGCAGCCACGGGTGGTCGATGACGAGGTCGACCAGGTTGACCTTCATCATCTGCTCGATGAAGCGCGGCGAGCCGGTGAGCCGGCTGAGTTCCGCCTCGCTTCCCAGGGCACGGTCGATGTGGGAGCGGGGTATGCCGAGACGCTCGACCACGGCGGGCAGGTCGAGCAGCGCCTTGGCACGGGCCGCCTCCTTGGTGATCCGGCGTACTGCTTCGGGGTGCAGCCGCAGTCCGGAGTGCGCGGAGTCCTTGCCGGGGCGGTAGGTGAACATGCCCGGGACGTCCAGGCGCATGGATTCCACGGTGGTGGACACGGTGCGGTCGCCGTCGCGCTTCAGGTGCGCCTTCGCCCATACGCTCACGTCGCGCCCGGCGATCGGGAGTGATCCGGTGATCCGGATGGTGCCGCGTCCGGCGTTGGTGAACTCCACCTGCGAGGCGCCCAGTTCGCGGTTGAGGTCGTCGAAGGAGAGCAGCACGTCGCCGTCCATGCGGTCGATCACCGCGCCCTGGATCGCGGTCGGCAGATCGCCGACGATCCGTATGTCGGTTGCGGTGGCGTGCACTTCGGCCAGGGAGACCTTGTCGGCGGCGACGTCGGGGACGGTGACATCGGCCTTGTCGATACGGCGGTCCAGTACCTGGGTCAGGAAGGGGAAGCCCGCGATGTCGACCTGTGGCCTGGCGGCGAGGTCCAGCGACTGCTGGATTCTGTCCTCGGCCTTCTCCTCCGCGTACGCCACCGCGAGGCGGTCACCCGTCACGAACAACGCCGCAGTGACGACGGCCGCGACGGTGAGTTTCAACGCGACAGGCAATGCCGCGAGGCGGCTCTTGCCACGGTGGTTGGGAGGCGACCAGTCGTCCGCCTCGTCGTCGTCCGAGCGGATCCCGAGCCGGTCGAAACCCGAGAAGCCTTCGCCGCTGCCGACCGGTTCCGCGCCGTACTCCGGTTCGGGGTCCGCCAGTTGAGCCAGTTCGTCGTACGGATTGAATGGTTGCTTGGACATGCGTGTGGGGGATCGCATCGGCTCATCCCATCACGATCACCACGGTCGAACGCAAGTCCGACCGTGTCGGGCGGGGTGAGACTTGGACCACGTCCGCAGAGCCACCGCAACCGTTCAAGGGGCGAAGGCCGTCTTCACCATGTCCGGGGGCGGGGGGCCATGTCGTACCCGGGCGGTAGCGTGAAGCGACACAACGAGGGGTGGAGCAGGCATGAATACGAAGACCGTGCGGCACATGTACGTAATCGCTGCCGTGGCAGTGGCCTTTGCGTCGATCACTTCCTGCAACGGATCCGGTGGCGAGCAGGACAGCAAGCAGGATCGCGGCGCCGGTGTGGTGAAGGTGGACCCGATCGCGGCACTGCGCAGTGTGCAGGCGAAGACCAAGGGTGCCGATTCGGCGCGTGTCGAGGGCACCACGGTGATGGGCGACGCCATGTCCATGAAGCAGTCCGGGGCCATCGCATGGACCGACGGCCTCACCGGCACGATCGAGATCACGTACACCGGCGGCACCATGGCGGACAGCCTGAAGCAGGCCGGCGTGGACGGCCCGATCGAGGCCCGGTACTTCAAGGAGGGCTACGTCGTGAACATGGGCGCGGCCACCGCCCAGCAGTCCGGTGGGAAGCACTGGATCAGCTATGACTACGACGATCTGGCCGAGGTCGCCGGCGCGGCCGGTGAGGTGATGAAGGACCAACTGCAGAACACCACCCCTGACCAGGGTGTGAAGTCCCTGCTGGCCTCGGGTGACGTGAAGAAGGTCGGCCGGGAGGACGTACGCGGGGTCACGGCGACGCACTACTCGGGCACCGTCGATGTGGCCGAACTCAGCGCGAAGAACAGCTCCCTGGACGCCGACCAGCTCGCGCAGCTCAAGAAGCAGCTCAGCGCCGCCGGGATCACCACGGAGAAGGTCGACATCTGGGTCGACGACAACGACCTGCTGGTGAAGAAGGTGGAACGGGGCCAGATGAAGACCGGCGAGTTCAACTCGACCGTTTTCTACAGCGACTACGGCACCAAGGTCTCGGCGGAGAGGCCTGCGGCTTCCGACACGGTGGACTTCAGGGAGCTGATGCAGAAGGGCACCTCGTAGGCCCTTGCACCGTCCGGACCCGCAGAGCGTGTTCTCGCAGGCGTGCACCGCTGCCGGGCACCGTGGCACCAGTGCCGCGGTGCCCGGCAGTTCGTGCCTGGGCCTGCGGGCGGATCAGGCCCTCGCGGCCATCCGTTCCAGGCCGTCAAGGATCAGGTCGAGGCCGAAGACGAAGTCGGGTGCGCCGTCGTACGTGCCCTCCATGACGTGGACGGCCATCTCGGTCAGGTGCGGGTAACGGCCGGGAGGCAGTTGAGGCAGGTGGGTCGCCGCTGCTTCGGGGAACTGCTCCACAGCGAAGGGGAAGTTGAGTCTCTGGAGCGTGAAGCCGTAGATATGGCTGTCCATGGCGCTCCATGCACGGTCGGCCTGCTCGATCGAGAAGCCCGCCTCCCGCAGGCTGCCGAGTGTCGAGTCCACATAGCGCAGCATCGCGGGCCCGACGTGCGGACGGGACATCAGCAGCCTGCACGCCCATGGATGGCGTAGCAGCACTTCGTGTGCCGAGATCCCCCGTCGGCGCATGGCCGCCTTCCAGTCGTCCTCCGGGGACGGGACACTGATCTCGCCCACGACGAGATCGACAATGCCGTCCAGGATCGCGTCCTTGTTGGCCACGTGCTTGTACAGGGACATGGCCTCGACGCCCAGTTCCTGGCCGAGCCTGCGCATGGTCAGCGCTTCGGCGCCGCCGGAATCGGCGAGTGTCAGTGCGGTGCGCAGCACGCGCTCCGTGCTCAGCGGCTCACGTGGGGCCGCGCCCGCGGCGCTCCGCGGTGCCATGGTCGCTCCGCCCTTCCTCCTTGACAGGTCTGCATCACGACCTTAGCTTACGCGGTAAGCTGGCTTACGTTGTAAGCCTACCGATGTGCTGAAAGAGAGGCCCGGGATGCGTGTCACCGATGTATCTGCGCAGCAGTCGCCGGACGCGATGAAGGCGGTCGTCCACCACGCGTACGGGTCACCCGACGCACTCGACATCAGGGAGATCGACAAGCCGGTCCCCGCCGACGAGGAGGTGCTGATCCGGGTGCATGCGGCCGCCCTCAACGCCGCCGACGCCTTCCTGCTGCGTGGCGAGCCCTTTGCCGTCCGGGCCATGGCGGGCGGACTGCGTCGGCCGCGGACGAACCATGTCCTCGGCAGGGCCGTGGCCGGGCAGATCGAGGCGGTGGGCAGGAATGTGGCGGGCCTGGAAGTCGGCGAGCACGTGTACGCGGAATGCGCCGGCACTCTTGCCGAGTACGTCCGCGCCCCCGAACGGTTCGTCGCCACCAAGCCGGCGGCGCTGTCGTTCGAGCAGGCTGCGACGATCCCGGTGGCCGCCACCGCCGCACTGCAGGGACTTCGCGATCGAGGGCAGGTCCGGCCCGGGCAGCGGGTCCTGATCAACGGTGCCTCGGGTGGCGTGGGCACATTCGCCGTTCAGATCGCCGCATGGCTCGGCGCCCGCGTCACCGGGGTCTGCGGCACGAGAAACGTCGATCTGGTCAGATCGATCGGCGCCGATGATGTCATCGACTACACCGGCCAGGACTTCACCACCGCCGAGCAGCGCTACGACGTCATCCTCGACCTTGTCGGCAATCACTCCCTGGCGGCACTGCGCGGGGCGCTGGCCCCCACGGGGACCCTCGTACTGTCCTCCGGCGGCGGGGGCAGGTGGCTCGGCCCCGCCCGGCGGCTCGCCTCGGCGCTCGTCGTCGCTCCGTTCGTACGCCAGCGGCTGCGCCCGTTCGCGGCGACACAGGACAAGGATGACTTGATCTTGCTCAAGGAGCTCGCCGAGTCAGGAGCGATCAGGCCGGTCATCGACCGTACCTATCCGCTCGGCCACGCCGTGGAAGCCATGCGGCGCCTCGGCGACGGGCACGTCGCCGGCAAACTCGTGATCACCATGAACGATGCCCAGTGACAGCTTCCGCGGGGGCTTCGGCCGCCGGCTACACGGGGCGCGGATGCGGTGGCTGCCGCAGGGCGCGGATGGTGCCGGGAAGCGGAAGGGTTGCCCAGACCGTCTTTCCGCGCGGCGGCGTACGGGACCAGGACCAGCTGTCGCTGAGTGCGTCGATCAGCGCAAGCCCCCGGCCCCCGGGTGCCGAGGTGCCGGCGTTGCGCCGCCGCGGCGGGTCCGGGCTGGGGTCGGCCACGGCGCAGACCAGGTGCCCGGGATGGCGGAAGAGGCCCAGCCAGAGGGGGTAGTCCGTGGGGTCCGCCGGAGCGGGCGCCAGCGCATGCTGGACGGCGTTGGCCACGAGCTCGCTGACGACGAGTTCCGCGTCAGGCGCGAGCGGCTGCAGCGCCCATCTGTCGAGGGTCAAGCCGACGAACTGCCGTGCCTGCCGGGCGTTCTGGAGCTGACCGTCCAGTCCGCAGGCGGCGAACAGGCCTGGGCCCGGGCATTCTTCGAAACCGGGAGCCACAGGGTCCGCGGGCAGGCCCTGCGACAGCGCCGCCGTCCCGCGATCGGCGTGGCCGAGCAGCGGCACCTCTTGGTCGAACCTCGTCGCGGAAGAGGCTGACATGTGAATCGTCACTGGTCATGTCCCCCTGCAGGATTCGGAGTTCGACGCTGCGGCACTCGGTGTGGCACGAGTATTGTCGAGTGCGCCCTCAGAATGCAATTGCATCCGAGATTGCACTGGCCGGTTCCAGGGTGAACGGATGTGCGAAAGGAAAGGGGTTGGGCATGGAGTTCCCCAACGGCATGCGGGCGGTCGAGCTGAACTCGGTGATCTGGATCAAGAGCAGCCGCAGCAACGCAACAGGAAACTGTGTGGAGATGGCGTGCCTGCCGGGCGGGTATGTCGCCGTGCGCAACTCCAGGGATCCGCAGGGACCGGCGCTCGTCTATACCCGGGACGAGATCGCCGCCTTCGTGGCCGGAGCCCGCGAGGGCGATTTCGACTCGATGATTGGCTGAAACACGATGGGTGGCCGACCGGTTGCCCCTGGCCGCTCCCGTCTGTGCTCGATACTGTCGTTGTCCTCTCATAGTCCGCAGGAGCGCGCGATGGCTGCAGTGGTACCGAGCCCGTCGTTGTTCGTCGAGTCACTGGGGGCGGTCGAGAGCAACCCGACGGCCCTGAAACTGATCCTGGGCGGCAAGTTGCGAGAGCTGCGGGTCGGCGCCGGGCTCGATCCGTCCGCCGTGGACACCAGGCTCGGCTTCTCCCGGTCGAAGACCAGCCGGATCGAGCTGGGACGGCACGGCTGCAAGCCGGCGGACGCCGCGGCTCTGCTGAGCCTGTACGGGGTGAGCGACGAAGAGCGTGTCGCCGAGTTCATGCGGCTTGTGGAGCAGTCTCGCCGACCGGACTGGTGGCGCTCGTTCAGCGATGTGCTGTCCGACTTCTTCGCTCCACTGGTCGCGTTGGAGGGCGCGGCAGCGACCATTCGTACCTACGAGCCGTTCTATGTGCCCGGCCTGCTGCAAACGCCCGCCTACGCCCGGGCGGTCATCCGTTCCGGACCGGCACACCTCTACCCGCATGACGTCGAGCGGCGGGTGGACCTGAGGCAGGAGCGGCAGCGGCAGCTCGCGCAGCCGGACGCATCGCGTCTGTGGGCGCTCATCGACGAGTCCGTACTGATGCGCACGGTCGGCGGAGCGGAGGTGATGCGCGAGCAACTCCAGTATCTCGCCTCGATGATGGAGGAGCGCCGCGTGGTCCTGCAGATCGCCCCACTCGACGTGACCGCCTCGGTCGGTGTCGGCACGGGTGTGACCTACCTGCGCTTCGCGCTGGAGGAGCTCAAGGATGCCGTCTACATCGAGCATCTGACCGACAGTACGTTCAGTCAGAAACCCCAGATCGTCGAGCAGTACCGCGACATGCTGGACCGGCTCGGCGCCTGCGCGCTCACGCCGAGGGAGTCGATCGCGGTGATACGGGAGCGCCTGGCCGGCCTCTGAACACCACAGCGCTCCGGACGGGACTGCCGCGAAGCGGGTCCCGTCCGGAGCGCTGTAATGCGTCCGCGGACGTGATGCCGTGTCCGCCGGCGATTTTCACGGGATCCTGGCGACGCCACCCCACTCGATCCATTCATCGGTCAGCTGTGTGGGCGCGAGGTCGGAGTCGGGCCGCCAGGTCGACACTTCCACCAGGCCGGGCTCCAGGATCTCGAGCCCGTTGAAGTACTCGGTCACCTCGTGTTCCTCGCGTACCCGTCCCCAGTGGCCCCCGGTGGCCTCTGCCATGAAGTCGGTGACGAACTTCCGGATGTCCGGACGGTCGCTGACGAGCTGGCAGACCACGAGGAAGCTTCCCGGCGCGAGGCGTTGGGCGACCTGACGGACGAGCCCTGCCGGGTCCGATTCGTCAGGAATGCAGTGCAGCACCGATACGAACAGGGCCGCGACCGGTCGGCTGAAATCGATCAGCTTCGTCGTCTCCTCGTGACCGAAGATGACGTCGGTGTCCCGCATGTCGGCGTGGATGACGGCGGTGCGGTCGTTCTCCTCCAGCAGAGCCCGGCCATGGGCCAGCACGATCGGGTCGTTGTCGACGTACACCACGCGTGAGGCCGGATCCACGGCCTGGGCGACCTGGTGGACGTTGTCCTGGGTCGGGAGACCGGAGCCGTGGTCGATGAACTGGCGCACGCCGTACTCGCTGGCCAGCAGGCGCACCACGCGCTGCAGGAAACGGCGGTTGTTGACCGCCAGCACCTTGGTGCTGGGAACCTGCTGCAGCAGCTGCTCACAGGCCTCGCGGTCGGACTGGTAGTTGTCGTCGCCTCCCAGCAAGTAGTCGTACATTCGTGCCACGCTGGGCACCTTCGTGTCGATGGCGTCCGGGCGCCACGACTCGCGTCGCATCCAGTCCTCACCCGCATCTTCGGCTGTCAGGCTGTATCGGGCGACCATGCTATGAGCAGCCTGCAGGGCGATACAGGCGATGTTCGCGAGTGAGCAGACGGAGGCACTTTTTTCGGCCAGATCGGCGAGTTGAGGTCAGCAGTGGTGGATCGCCACCGGGTGATTCGCGCGGGTTCCGTACCCGGGGAACGTCGCCTCGGACCCCGGAGCCACGTGGCGGCACCCGCTCTCGCTGCCGTCCCGGTAGATCACCTGCAACTCGTACGGTGTGCCGCAGTCGTTGCGGACGAATGTGTACCGCCAGCCGCTGCTGGAGGTGACGCATGTCGGCGCCGTACCGGACGCAGGGGTGTCCGACGAGAATCGGAAGCGGTCGGTAGTGGTCACGGGCGAGTCCGCCCAGGGTGTGAGGGTGCGGTTCAGGCCCTCCTCCCAGATCACCGAGCCGTCCGGGTTCCTGATGAAGTACTTGTACTGGACGGCCGTGCCGGCCGGGAGCGCGGTCTCGCCCGACCACGTCGGATACGCGGCCGCGTCGAGGGGCAGGGCCAGCGCCGGATCCCAGGCTCCCAGAGCCTCCGCGTCGCCGGTGACGAACACCTGCTGGCCCCAGCTGGTCGACGTCGCGGCACGGAACGTCGACGGAACGCCGCCCCCGGCTGCCGAGGCATGGGCCGGGCCCGTCTGGACGACGGCTACCAGCAGGAGCGAGAGCAACGCCGGCCGGCCGAGCACATGCCTCTTTCTGGATGAACTGCGCACGTTCAAAGCCCCTTTCACAGCGAGTGGCGTGTCAGCTCGTCCACGTTAGCGAAACTGCAAGTGCTTGTTGCAAGTTTCGGAAAAATCTTGCAGCGCTTCACACGCTGAGCGCCGTCCGAACGGTCTGCTCCGCGCCGGTTCCCCCTTCCCCGGACGAGGTGATGCGCCCCGCCTCCAGGACGTAGTAGCGCTCCGCGGCACGCATGGCGAAGCCGACGTGCTGCTCGACGAGCAGCACGGACATTCCGCCGCGCCGGGTCACGGCGAGGATCGTCTCCTCGATCTCGGTCACGACAGAGGGCTGGATTCCCTCTGTCGGCTCGTCGAGGAGCAGCAGTCTCGGACGGGTGATGAGCGCTCGGGCGATGGCGAGCTGCTGACGCTGGCCACCGGAGAGCAGTCCGGCCCGCCGGCCGGTGAGTTCGCGCAGTACGGGGAAGAGATCCAGGGCGTCGGCGATCGCCGACTTTCCGTCGGGCCGCCCGTCCGCGACGAGGTGGAGGTTCTCGGCCGTGGTGAGGTGCGGGAAGGACTGCTGGCCCTGGGGTACGTATGCGATGCCGCGCGCGACTCGCCGGTGCGGGGCGAGACGGGTGATGTCCTCGCCGTCGAGCAGCACCGTTCCGCTCTTCGGCCTGAGCAGTCCCATGGCCGCCCGCAACAGGGTGCTCTTGCCCGCCCCGTTGTGACCGAGGACCACCGCGACCTTGTTCTCGGGAACCGACAGCGTCACGCCGTGCAGGACGGGAGAGCGGTCGTAGCCGGCCCGGACGTCGTGGATCTGCAGCATCATGCCTCCTGTGCGGACGGGACGGGTTCGGCAACGGAGGCGCGGCCGAGGTAGACCTCCTGCACCCGGGGGTCGGCCTGGACGTCGGTGACGGTGCCTTCGCTCAGCACCTTGCCGGCGTGCAGCACGCTGACGCTGCTCGCGAAGGACCGCATGAAGTCCATGTCGTGCTCGATGACGACGACCGTGCGTGTACTGTCCTCGTTCACGCGTCGCAGAAGTTCACCCGTCGCCTCGCGCTCCTCGTGGCTCATTCCCGCCACCGGCTCGTCGAGGAGCAGCAGCCGTACGTCCTGCACCAGCAGCATGCCGATCTCCAGCCACTGCTTCTGGCCGTGCGCCAGCACACCCGCAGGCCGGTCGCGCAGGCCGGTCAGCCCGGTGGTCTGAAGCACCTCGGCGACCGGCTCCGGCACGCCCCTGCGCCGCCGGAGCATGGTCAGCGGTCCCCGCCCGGCCCCGGCGGCGATGTCCAGGTTCTGAAGGACGGTCAGCTCTTCGAAGACCGTGGCCGTCTGGAACGTACGCCCGATCCCGAGGCGGGCAATCCTGTGCACCGCCTTGCCGATGAGTTCCTGCCCGCCGAAGCGGACCGAGCCGGTGGCCCTCACCAGCCCGGAGACCGCGTCGACCAGCGTGGTCTTCCCGGCACCGTTCGGGCCGATGAGAAACCGCAGATCGCCCGGGCGTACATCCAGGTTCACGCCGTCGACCGCCGTGAAGCCGTCGAACGACACCCGCAGATCGCGGACGCTCAGCCCGTCGCCCGGCTTGTCGCTGTTCATGCTCACTCTCCTGTACGGGTACGGGTACGGGTACGGGTACGGCGACTGCGCAGAACGGCGCCCAGTGACACGAGGCCACCCGGCAGGAAGCCGAGCGCCACGACGAACAGCAGCCCTTGGAGGTACGTCCACGCGCCGGGAAAGGCGTCGGACAGTGTGCTCTGTGCCCAGGCCACCGCGATCGCGCCGAGCACCGCGCCCAGCAGCGACGCCCGGCCGCCGACGGCCGCGCCGATGACGAACCCGATGGACGGTACGACGCCGATCAGAGCGGGCGAGATGATGCCGACGGCCGGCACGAACAGCGCACCGGCGAGGCCGGTCATGCCCGCCGCGACGACATACGCCACGAGCTTGACATGGGCGGGGTTGTAACCGAGGAAGCGGACCCGTTCCTCGGAGTCCCGTACGGCGACGAGGAGTTCGCCGTACCGGCTGACGAACAGCGCGCGGGCGGCGGCCATCAGCAACAGCAGGCAGACGGCGATGATGAAGTAGATCATCCGCTGGTTGACGGGGTCGTCGAGGTCGTACCCGAAGAAGCCCTGGAAGTCGGTGAGTCCGTTGGTGCCGCCGGTGGTCGCCTGCTGTCCGACCAGCCAGATGGCGAGGGCAGCGGCGAGCGCCTGGCTGAGGATCGCGAAGTACGCACCGCGCACCCCGCGGCGGAAGACGAGGAATCCGAGCAGGGCGGCGACCGCCATCGGCAGCAGCACGGTCGCGGCGAGCGCGAAGGCCGGGTCGGCGAAGGGCCGCCACCACCAGGGCAGGGCCTCACCGGTTCCGTACAGCTGCATGAAGTCGGGCAGCGCGCCCGGACCGCCGCCCGGCCCCGCCGCGGCGTCGGTGAGCTTGAGGTGCATGGCCATGGCGTAGCCGCCGAGACCGAAGAAGACGCCCTGGCCGAGGACGAGCATGCCGCCACGGCCCCAGGCCAGACTGACGCCGACGGCGACCATCGCCCAGCACAGGTACTTGGCGAGGAGTGCGAGCCGGAAGTCGGACAGGGCGAGCGGCGCCACGCCGAGCAGGAGTACGGCACCGAGGGCGAATCCGCCGGGGACCCGCAGTCGCCGCAGGGGTGAAGCGGGGACGGCCTCGGCCGAGTCGGGGGCCGAGGCCGGGGGAATCACGGATGTCGTCATGCCAGGCTCCGGGTGCGCAGTGTGTACAGGCCCTGGGGGCGCCACTGGAGGAAGGCGACGATCGCCACGAGCACGATCACCTTCGCGACGCTGACGGTCGTGGAGTACTCCAGTACCGACTGGAGAACGCCGAGTACGAAGGCCGTGATCACGCTGCCCTTCAGCCGGCCGATACCGCCGACGACCACCACCAGGAAGGCGTCGACGATGTAGTTGGTTCCCGTCGTCGGCCCGATCGGCCCGACGAGCGTGAGCGCGACGCCCGCCACGCCCGCCAGTCCGGAGCCGATGAAGAACGTGATCCGGTCGACCCTGCCGGTGGCGATGCCCGACACCTCGGCGAGATCGCGGTTCTGAACGACGGCCCTGATCCGGCGTCCCAGCGAGGTGAACCGCAGGACGAGGGTGAGCACGAGAACGGAGAGGAGCGCCAGGGCGAGGATGAACAGCCGGCTGTTCGCGAGCGTGATCCCGTCCGTCACCGAGACGTGCCCGGTGAGCGCGTCCGGGGCGCGGGTCTGCACATTGGGGGCGCCGAAGAGGTCACGCGCCAGCTGCTGGAGCATCAACGAGACGCCCCAGGTGACCAGCAGCGTGTCCAGCGGTCTGGTGTACAGGCGCCGGACCAGCAGCCACTCGAGCAGTGCTCCCATCGTCCCGGCGGCGAGGAAGGCCACCGGCAGGGCGACGAGCAGTGAGACCCCCGCGCCGCTGACGGACTTCTGCAGGACGTACGTGGTGTAGGCGCCGGCCATGATGAACTCGCCGTGCGCCATGTTGATCACACCCATCTGACCGAAGGTCAGGGTCAGGCCGAGCGCGATGAGCAGGAGTACGGCACCGATGCTGATGCCGGTGAAGGACTGGTTGAGGATGACCGTCATGGAGCGGCTCCGGGTGGGAGACGGACATGGGGCTGGTGGGCCTGCCGAGGGCGCGGGGCGGACCCGGCCCTGGAAAGGCCGGATCCGTCCACGGGGGGCCGGGGACCGGGTACCGGCTCAGGAGAGAGAGGAAGCCCAGTCGTAACCCTTGAGATACGGATCGGGCTTGATCGGCCCGCCCGAGTTCCATACCTCCGTGATGAGCCCGTCCGCGCCGACCTTGCCGATCCGGGCGGTCTTGTGGACGTGCTGGCTCGCGCCGTCGACGGTGACCCTGCCTTCAGGGGCATCGAAGGTGATGCCGTCCGACGCCGCCTTGACCTTGGCGATGTCGAACGAATTCGCCTTCTCGACCATTTCCTTCCAGAGGTAGACGGAGATGTAGGCGGCCTCCATCGGGTCGCTGGTCGGTTTTCCGGCCCCGTATTCGCCCTGATACGCCTTGACGAACGCGGTGTTCGCCGCGCCGGGAGTGGTCTGGTAGTAGTTCCAGGCCGTCAGCTGGCCCTCCAGATACTGGGTACCGATGCTCTTGACCTCCTCTTCCGCAATGGAGACCGACAGCACAGGCATGCTCTTCGCGGTCATTCCCGCGGACTTGTACTCCTTGAAGAAGGCCACATTGCTGTCGCCGTTGAGGGTGTTGAATACGGCATCGGCTCCCGATCCCTTGACCTCGTTGATGATCGTGCTGAACTCGGTGGATCCCAGGGGCGCGTAGTCCTCTGTGACCACCTTCATGCCGTTGGCCTTTGCGTACGCCTTTATGATCTTGTTGGCGGTGCGCGGGAAGACGTAGTCGCTGCCGACGAGACAGAGCCGGGTCAGACCCTGCTTCTTGAGGTAGTCGAGGGCGGGCACGATCTGCTGGTTGGTCGTCGCGCCGATGTAGAAGATGTACGGCGACTGCTCGAGACCCTCGTACTGCACGGGGTAGAAGAGTGGTGACCTGTACTTCTCGAAGACCGGCTTGACGGCCTTGCGGCTCGCCGAGGTCCAGCAGCCGAAGGTGGCCGCGACCTTGTCCTCCTTGATCAGGCTCTCCGCCTTCTCCGCGAAGGTGGGCCAGTCCGAAGCGCCGTCCTGGCTCACGGCCTTGAGCTTCTTGCCGAGCACACCGCCGGAGGCGTTGATCTCTTTGACGGCCAGCAGCAGCGAGTTGTGGACCGTCACCTCGCTGATCGCCATCGTCCCCGACAGCGAGTTCAGCAGGCCGATCCTGACTGCGCCGCCCGAGGTGTCCGCCTCGACCCCGGCGCCGTCGGACGACGTACCGCTGCCGGTCCTGGCGCCGCAGGCGCTGAGTGCGGCGGACGCGCCGATGGCCGATGCGCCCACCAGCAGGCCACGTCTACTGATACTGAGCCCGGACATGAAATACCTCCTTGCCCGAGAAGGGCATGGGAACGAGAGGAAGAATTCGGGATTCGGGGAGGGAGGGACAGATGGTGAGGGAGATACTCGGTGCTTCAGATGCTGAGCGGTCGGCGCGCGAATTCCCAGCCGTCCGGTGGTGGTGTGAGGAGCGGTCCACTGAAGTGCGGTCACAGACTGCGCCGACGCTGTTTCCCCGGCGTTTCGGCTCCATTGAAGCCGCGTTTCTCTTGAAGCTCAGAGGTCGCTGGGGAAATAGAAAAAGCCGCACCGGGGCGCCTGATTGACGGCGTCTCAGTAACGGCAATAGATACTTCCTGCGGAAAGTATCGGGCTGTGGTCAACCCTGTCAAGGCACGCAGCGAGCGGCGTACGCTGTCAAGCGTCCCCGCACAGGCGTGAGATGAGGAGCACGATGGCGAGCCGGCCGCAGGACCTGCTCCAGCTGCTCACCCGGGCCGAACGCCTCTCGGTGCGCCGAGTGCAGTCCGTCCTGGACGAGTTCGACTGCTCCGTGGAGGCGTGGCGGGTACTCGCCCTGCTCTCCGAAGGCGGGCATCACATGTCGGCCATCGCCGACTGCACCTCAATGCCCGCGCCGACTCTCACCAAGCTGGTCGACCAACTCGTCGACCAGAACCTGGTCTACCGCCGGATCGACCCCGCCGACCGGCGCCGGGTCCTCGCGTATCTCACCCCGCGGGGGATGGAGCGCTGGCAGCGACTCGACCGTCAGGTGCGCGCCGACTGGCCGGAGTTGGGCGGCAGCGACGACGAGGAGCTGCGCACCTTACTGGCGAGGCTCGCGGACGCCCTGGAGGGCGGAGCTACAACAGGCCGTGGGGGCCACTCAGTTGGGCGAGCACGTTGAAGTCGAGCCCGTCCGCCTGCGCCAGATAGATGCGCTGGCGTACATGTCGGTCACGCAGTCGGAGCAGGCCGCGTGGTCCCTCGTACGAGACCGAGTCGGCAGTCGCTCCGATCGCGGACACATCCAGGGTTCGCGCCCGCTCGACCAGTGCCGCCAGCAACAGCACTCCCTCGTAACAGGATTCGCCGAGGCTTCCCGGTGCCGGGGCCTCGATTCCGAAGCGGCCGGCGTACCTGCCGTGGAAGTCCATGGTGTCCTGGTTCGCGAGGGAGGCGAAGAACCCGGCCGTGCTGAACAGGTTTCCGGTCGACTCGGGGCCACTGGCCATCAGCATGTTCTCGTCCATCAGGGTACTCAGCCGCAGACACCGCCGGTCGAGCCCCGAGGCGGCGAACGCCCTGTTGAAGCGGACTGCGTCGCTGCCCACCAGCAGCATCAGCACGGCGTCGGCGTCCGTCCGCTCGATGCGCTGCAGGACGGTCCGGAAGTCCTCGGTGTCCAGCGGAAGATACGACTCGCCGCAGACGCGGCCGCCCCGGCATGCGCGGGCGTAGCCTCGCGCGGCCCTCGCCGTGCGGCGCGGCCACACGTAGTCGTTGCCGACGACGTACCAGCGTCGTACCCCCCGCGCCCCGGCGAGCAGCCGCATGGCGGGCAGCAGTTGCCAGGCAGGTGTCTCGCTGGTCATGAACACACCCTCGGTGCGCTCGCCGCCTTCGTAGAGAGCCGTGTAGACGTAGGGCACCCGGTGCGCGACACGCGGCGCAAGGGCCTGTCGTACGGAGGAGATGTGCCAGCCCGTGACGCCCTGCACTGCGCCGGTCGCCACCAGGGCCTCCACTTCCAGTGCGACCTGCCGCGGTGCCGCGCCGCCGTCGACCTCCAGCAGCCGCAGTTCCCTGCCGAGGACGCCACCCGCTTTGTTGAGCTCCTCGGCAGCGAGCCGGGCGCAGGAGACACATGCGGGGCCGAAGATGCCGGCCGGGCCCTGCATGGGGTAGACGAGCGCCACGTTCAGGACGGCGACGTCGGCCGACCACTGGGGGACCGCGGGAGTGTGGAGTGAGGATCGGAGCGGCCGGTGCATGGCGACATCATGGTCCTGCCGCAGCCGGCGACCAAGAGGCCCGGCGGTCCGTCGGCACCGGGGACCGGTACTGCCGTCATGCGCCGGTGGTCAGGGGAACGAGCCCGGAGCCCGTTCCCCTGACCGGTGTTGACCGTTGTGCGGCGCCTAGGCGCCGACCGCGCCGGACTTCTCGATCCGGACGACGGCGCTGGGCGTGCCGCTGCGCGAGCCCAGCGACTCGATCTTCTTGACGACGTCCATACCTTCGACGACCTCGCCGAAGACGACGTGCTTGTTGTCGAGCCAGTCGGTGACGATGGTGGTGATGAAGAACTGCGAGCCATTGGTGTTCGGGCCCGCGTTGGCCATGGACAGCTGGCCCGGCTTGGTGTGCTTGAGCTGGAAGTTCTCATCAGGGAACTTCGCGCCGTAGATGCTCTTGCCCCCGGTGCCGTTGCCGGCGGTGAAGTCACCGCCCTGGAGCATGAAGTCAGGAATCACACGGTGGAAGGCGGAGCCTTCGTATCCGAAGCCGTGCTCACCCGTGGCCAGTTCACGGAAGTTCTTCGCGGTCTTCGGGACCACGTCGTCGAACAGCGTGAAGACGATCCGGCCGGCCGGCTCGCCGTCGATGGTGATGTCGAAATACACGTCAGGATTCATGAAGGCATCCTCCCATCCGTCACATGGGCTCCTGACCATGCGACACCGGCAGACCCGTGACAAATCGTGACTACGGTGATCATTGACCTTCCGGGTACTTCTCACATGTCACGTTCGCGGCGGCGCGTGGCGACGCCGCGCCGGGTCACTGTTCCGGTTCCGGTTCCGGCTCCGGGAGCGGGGGGAGGGGCACCGTCGCCCCGGAGCCGTCCCGTACCGCCTGCACCACCTGCTCGTGCAGAGCGCGGCTGGCCTCCTCGGACGGGCACTGCACGGGGCTCCCCGCCATGGTGAACCAGTCGGCCGCGCCCGTGTACTGCACGGTGATCTCCGCGGTGCCGTCGACCCAGGTGGTGTGCACGGTCAGATCACCGGACAGCACGCCGACCTCGTCGGTGCGCACGCCGCCGCTCCCCGAGTACACGCCGCGAGTCGTCCACGATGCCCAGCTCATGCGTCCAGGCTGACATCCATATGGGAGAGCCGCGACCCGCGCGATCCCGCGGAAACGGTTTATCGTGGCCGCTGCGACCCCTGGAGCCGGGGTGCAGAAGGGGGGCGGGGCCTTGTCCGAGCCAGGGCGACTCGTAGCAGGCCGGTACCGGCTTGCCGAGCACGTGGGCCGTGGTGGCATGGGGACCGTGTGGCGGGCCGAGGACGAACTCCTGGGCCGTGACGTCGCAGTCAAGCAGCTGCACATCCCCGCACACCTGGATGACCGCGAGGTCCGGATCCTTCATGAACGCACCCGCCGCGAGGCCACCAGTGCGGCGCGCATCAGCCATCCCCATGTGGTCGTGGTGCACGACGTGGTCGTCGACGAGGGCCGGCCGTGCATCGTCATGGAGTACGTACCCTCGACCACCCTGTCCGCCGCGATCAAGGAACAGGGTCCGCTGCATCCGGGCGAAGCCGCGCGCATCGGGGCCGCCGTGGCCGGCGCGCTGCGCGCCGCGCATGAGGCCGGGGTGCTCCACCGGGACGTGAAGCCCGCCAATGTGCTGCTCGGCCATGACGGCCGGATCGTACTCACCGATTTCGGCATTGCCCTGCCGGCCGGAGCGCCTTCCCTCACGACGACGGGGGAGTGGGTCGGGTCGGTCGACTACGTCGCTCCGGAACGTCTGGTGGGTGAGGCGGGAGGGGCCGGCCCCGCCTCCGACCTCTGGTCACTGGGGGCCACGCTCTACCACGCGGTGGAGGGGCGGCCCCCGTTCCGGCGCGCTTCGGCCATCGCGACCGCGCACGCCATCGCGGTCGACGAGCCCGAGCCGTTGCGCGCGTCGGGCCTGGGCGCTGTCATAGCCGGTCTGCTGGTCAAGGAACCGGCGGCCCGAATGCACGCCGACCGGGCCGAACGCCTGCTGGCCGAGGCGGCCGAGGTGGCCGGGTCACCGGTCGAAACCTCGAAGCTGTCCCGGCCGGCGGCCGAGTCGGTGGCTAGTACGCCCCACTCGCCGGGCCGGGGCCGTCGGGCAGCGCTGTCGTCCGTGGCGGTCCTGGCGGTGGGCACCGTCATCGCGGGTGCGGCATATGTCATGAACGGTCATGACGGGGACGGCGGCAAGCCGGATTCGTCCTCGAGCAGCCTGAACGCTTCGGTCCCGCCCGTTCCCGCCGGCTACCGCCTCCGGAAAGAGGGCAAGGGCGTGGCCGTTCCGGTGCCGAAGGACTGGAAGCGCACGACGACCGGCGGCGGTGAAATCGCCTACGTGGACCCGTCCGGACTGGTGGGACTGCGCGTCAGCGCCACCCGCTTCGCCGGGGGTGATGCGTTGCGGCACTGGCGCGAGGTCGAAGAGGAGCAGACGCGCCGGGACAACCCGGGGTACGAGCGCGTACGGATGAACGGGACGACCTTCCGGGGTGGGCCGGCCGGATACTGGGAGTTCACGTTCGAGGGACGCGAGCGGGGCTTCCGCGCCGTGGAACTGGCCTTCGCGGAACCCGACGGCACCCAGCACGTCATCTATCTCAGCGCTCCCGCGGCACTGTGGAACACATACCGCCCGGTCTTCGACAACGCCGTCGAGGGCGTCCGGCTCCCGGGATAGCGGGCTGTGGCCAGGGCGTACCGCTCCTGGGACCCGGACCCGGCCGACTCCGGCCGATAGCACCACCCTGCCAACAGTGTTAGAAATGCGATATGGTCGATGATTTCGACCGATTCGGGGCGCGTCGGTGCGGTCACTGACCGAAAAGAGCCCACGGAGCGTCGCCGGGCAGGTCTTCGTCCTGCAGGTGGCGGTCGTGGTGCTGCTCGTGGCGTGCGGGGTGGTCGCCCTGGTGCTGCAGGCCCGGCACGACGGCGAGAAGGAGGCCATCAACCGCTCCATCGCGGTCGCCAGCTCGTTCGCCCGCTCTCCGGGCCTGGCGAAGGCGCTGGACAGCCCCGACCCCTCCAAGGTGCTCCAGCCGATCACCGAGCTGGCCCGCAAGGAGGCGGGGGTCGACTTCATCGTGATCATGGACACCGAGGGGATCCGGTACACCCACCCCATTCCGGACCGGATCGGCAAGCGGTTCGTCGGCACGATCGAACCGTCGCTCCAGGGCCGTGTGTACACCGAGAGCGTGCACGGCCCGCTCGGTCACGAGGTCCAGGCGATCGTGCCCGCCTACGACCCGGTCTCCGACCCGCGCGGCAAGCTCATCGCTCTCGTTTCCGCCGGCCTCAAGGTCGAGAACGTGACCAGCGTGGTCGACCGCAATCTGCCGATCATCGTCGGCGCGGGCGCCGTCGCGCTCGCGCTGGCCACAGGCGGCACCGCCTTGATCACCAGACGGCTGCGACGGCAGACCCATCGCCTGGGTCCGGCCGAGATGACCCGCATGTACGAGCATCACGACACGGTGCTGCACTCCGTGCGCGAAGGGGTGCTCATCGTCGACGACGACGGCCGGCTGGTGCTGGCCAACGACGAGGCCAGACGGCTGCTCGACCTCCCGCCCAATGCCGAGGGGCGTCTCATCACGGACCTGCCCGGCCTGGACCCGGGAACGGTCGAAGTGCTCGCCTCCGGTCGCGTGGTCTCCGACGAGGTGCACCTGGCCGGGGAGCGGCTGCTGGCGGTGAACCAGCGGCGGACGGGCCGGGACGGCGGCCCTGGAGGCACGGTCACCACCCTCCGCGACTCCACCGAGCTCCGGGCGCTGTCCGGCAAGGCCGAGGTCGCCCGCGAACGCCTCAAGCTGCTCTACGACGCCGGCACCCGTATCGGCACCACACTCGATGTGGTGCACACCGCCGAGGAGCTCGCCACCGTGGCCGTTCCCCGGTTCGCCGACTACGTCACCGTCGACCTGGCCGACCCCGTGCTCCAGGGCGAGGAGCCCAGCGGTACGGGTGCCGACGAGATGCGGCGCACCGCGGTCAACGGTATTCATGACGACGCGCCGCTCTATCCGCTGGGCAAGCTGATCGAGTTCCTCCCCTCCACCCCCCAGGCCCGGGGCTTCGGGAGCGGCCGTTCCGAATTGGTGCCCGACCTGTCGGCGGCGACCGGCTGGCACGCCCAGGACCCCGAGCGCACCCGCCGGATCATCGAATACGGCATCCACTCGCTCATCGCGACCCCGCTCAAGGCGCGGGGCGTGGTGCTGGGCGTGGTCAACTTCTGGCGCTCGCAGAAGCCGGAGCCGTTCGACGAGGAGGAGCTGTCCCTCGCCGAGGAACTGGTCGCCCGGGCCGCCGTCAACATCGACAACGCCCGCCGCTACACCCGCGAGCACGCGCTCGCGGTCACTCTGCAGCGCAGCCTGCTGCCACGGGCCCTGCCCGAGCAGAGCGCCCTCGACGTGGCACACCGCTACCTTCCCGCCCAGTCCGGGGTGAGCGGCGACTGGTTCGACGTGATCCCGCTGCCGTGCGGCCGTGTGGCGCTGGTCGTCGGCGATGTCGTCGGCCACGGACTGCATGCCGCCGCCACCATGGGCCGGCTGCGCACCGCGGTGCACAACTTCTCCACCCTCGACCTGCCGCCCGACGAGCTCCTGGGCCACCTGGACGATCTGGTCGGCCGGATCGACCAGGACGAGTCGGACACGGAGGTGGGCGCCGGCGTCCTGGGCGCCACCTGCCTCTACGCGATCTACGACCCCGTCTCCCGGCGCTGCGCGATGGCGCGGGCGGGCCACCCGCTGCCCGTGCTGGTGCATCCCGACGGCTTCGCGGAGTTCGCCGACGTGCCGGCCGGGCCGCCGCTCGGGCTGGGCGGCATGCCGTTCCGGACCGCCGAGCTGGAGCTGGCCGAGGGCACCCAGCTGGTGCTGTACACCGACGGCCTGATCGAGGACCGCTCCCGCGACCTGGACGTCGGGATGGAGATGCTGCGCGAGGCCCTGGCCGGACATCCCGACCGGCCGCCCGACGAGAGCTGCCGGGCAGTGCTCGAAGCACTCCTGCCCGGCCGGCCCAAGGACGACGTCGCCCTGCTCATCTCCCGTACCCGCGTGGTTCCCGCCGACCACGTCGTCGAGTGGGAGGTGCCGGTCGATCCGGCAGCCGTGGCGCGGATGCGGGCAGCCGTGGCCGAGAAACTGGACGAGTGGGACCTGGCCGAGCTCGCCTTCGGCACGGAACTGGTGCTCAGCGAACTGATCACCAACGCCATCCGCTACGCCTCCGCCCCGATCCGGGTACGGCTGATCCGTGATCGCGCCCTGACCTGCGAGGTCTCCGACGGCAGCAGCACCTCTCCGCACCTGCGGTACGCGGCCACGACCGACGAGGGAGGCCGGGGCCTGTTCCTGGTCGCCCAGATGACCGAGCGGTGGGGCACCCGCTACACCCCTGGCGGCAAGGTCATCTGGGCGGAGCAGGCGCTGCCCGGCACGCCGGGCGGCATCGGCGGTACGGAGGGCGCGTGGGCCGCGCTGCTCGACGCCGAGCCGCTGTGAGCGCGCCCCGCGGGCCACTCGCCGGCCGGCGGGGTTCTCGCCTCATGGGAGACGCCCGAGATGACGCAGAGGGGTCCCGGCGGGTATACGAGATACATGAATGGCACAGTCTGGCTCACCATGACCGTGATCGCACTGGTCTGCGTCGCGGTCGCCACCGGCGTACTGCTGGTCCGCGTGTTCAAGGCACGCAGACTGCTGCTCGCCGCCGGGATCCCGCTGCGGAGCAAGGCACTGTTCTGGTGCGCGGTGATCTACACACTCTCTCCCGTGGATCTTGTTCCCGACCCCGTGTACCTGGACGACATCGGCTTTCTGCTGATGGCGCTCCACTCCCTGCACAGCGCGGCTGTGGCCATCCGACGGCAGCCCGGAGGCGAGACCCACCGGGAAGCCGTCGCGGAATTCGGGAAGACCGGCAGCCTCTGAGAGGCACCGCGCGACCAGGCGGGTGGGCGCGGTCTGCTGCACGACTCACCCCAGCGCCGTTGCTGCGCCCCTGAGCAGCAGCCCGCACCCGAGCACGAGCACCACAGCGGCCGAGCCGAGCGGCGCCGCCCGCCGGGCCAGCGCAACGGCCCGGCCCCGAGGCCGCATCGCCAGCCTGCGCACCGTGGTGTCCCGCAACCGCACCACCGCGAATCCGGCGCCCGCCAGTGTGAGCGCCAGTCCTGCCCCGTACGCGAGGACCAGAAGGAACCCGAACCACGCCTGGCCGAGCGCGGCGGCGCCGACCAGGACGACCACCGCGGACGGGCTGGGGACCAGCCCGCCGGCCAGGCCGAGGAGGATGACCCCGCGCAGACCGGGGGCGGGAGGGGTGTGGCTGTGGTCATGGCTGTGGGGGTGGGGGTGGGTGTGCTCCTGTCCGGGACCCGCGGGAGTGCGCGCGGAGGCAGCATGTGCGGCGCCGTGCTCGAGGGGCCGAGCGGCGGTGAGAACGGGTACCCGTTCCTCGCGCTGCGGCGACTCGCCGCCCCCACCGGGCGTTTGCCCGTGCCCGTGTGAATGCCCATGGCCATGCCCGTGGTCATGATCGTGCCCGTGGGTATGGCCATGATCGTGCCCGTGGGTATGGCCATGATCGTGCCCGTGGGTATGTCCGTGCCCGTGGACGCTGTGGCGCCGGCGCCACGCCCTGCGCAGCAGCAGCGCCCCGGCGACCGCGACCAGGCTGCCGCTCGCGACCGACAGCCAGGACACGACGGTGGGCGCCGCCCGCCCCGCGGTGATCAGGGCGCCCAGGGCGAAGACGCCCAGGGTGTGGGTCATGGTCACCGATGCCGCGAGGGCGAGCATGTCACGCAGTGAGTTCCGGCCGCCTGCCGTGGCGGCAGCGGCCATCATGGTCTTGCCGTGGCCGGGCGCCAGCGCATGCAGGGCACCCAGCAGCAGGGACACACCGAGAGCGAACGCCCCGAAGCCGACGGTCAGTTCGTGCCGGGCCACCAGCCCCGTCAGTGCCTGCGCGAACCGGTCCGCTCCTCGCGGCAGCACGCCCGCCACCGGGGAGCCGCTGTCCTGCTTTCCGGCGTCGGCGAGAGCAGGTCCGCCGGGACGGACCGTGACGTCCGCCGACCGGTGGTCCGGCGGTGAGGCGAGCAGATCGTCGGGGTACGCGGTCAGCCGCCGGGAGACGGAGTCCTGCGGCACGTCCGACGCCGCGAGCGTCATCAGATCGCCTTGCGCGGTGATCTCCCGCCAGCCCGCCCCGGTCGTGGCGTCCGCCGGGTGGTACGCGAGCCTGATCCCCTCACCCCGCGGCAACGACGCCGTCAGCTCGCACGTCACACGCAAGGTCTGCAGTCCGGCCTGCCCTGGGCGTACTTGCGCCTTTGCGCTCCCGGCGGAGACTGACGACGACTGCGATGCCGAAGCCTCACTGCCGACCGTGAGCCGGGCGCCTGCGGCCGCACCGTCGCACCGGGTCCGGGCCCATGCGGAGAGTTCGGCCGCCGCCAGCCGGTCGTCCCCGTCGGTGTCGATACGGGTCCGTTCCTGCGCGGCAGGAATCTCCGCCAGGTCCTCCACATGCGCCACGCGCAGTTGTCCCGGAGCCACGACGAGGCCGTCGTACTGACTGACGGTGAAGTTCCCCAGCGGGTGTGCCTGTGCCGCCTGGGCGGGGAGCAGGACAAGAGCCGCCCCCGCCACCAGCGTGGCGAGCGCGCGAGCGGTGGTACGTCGCTTCATGAATCCCCCCGGCGCCCGGACAGCGCGGACAGCGCGGACTTGGCTTCGCGTGCCCCGGTGGGCGAAAAGCCCGGGTTCAGTTCGAGTGCGGCGCGCAGATCGCGGCGGGCGGCCCGGTCGTCCCCGAGCGCGCGCTCGATCATGCCCCGGTGGAAGAGGAAGGAGGCACTGCGGTAGCCGGGCGACTTCGCCGTCGCCTTCTTCGCGAAGACCAGCGCCTCCCGGTCCTTGCCATTGGCATGCAGCGCCCAGGCGAGCGCGTCGGCCGTGTGGACGCTCTTGCGGCGGGCCCATTCGGCGCGCGCCGATGTCAGCGCCTCGCGGGCGTCGCCGTGGTCGGCCTCGATGAGGGCCGACTCCAGGTCGGTGGCGACACCGTTGGCACGGGCCAGCCGGGTCCACGCGCTGACGAGTTCGTACTGCTCCTTGGCCTGCTTGCGCTGCCCGGCCGCCTCGCGCAGTTCGCCGAGAGCGGCGAGCTGTCCCGGAAGCGGGTACCGGCGTACGACCTCTTCGAGGTCGCTCAGCGCACGCTGCGTGTTGCCCTGCGCGGCATGGGCGAGGCCGCGCCCCTCCAGCGCCGGCACATGGTCCGGTTCGGCACGCAGCGCGGTCGCATAGTGATCCAGAGCTCGCCCGTACTGGCCCTGGCTCCAGGCCAGTCGGCCGAGCGCGGTGGCGACGTAGGCCACATCCGGGTCGCTGGCGGCGGAGTCCAGCGCACGCAGCAGAATCCGCCGCGCCCCCGTCACATCGCCGCGCAGCTCCAGTACATAGGCGTACCGCGTGAAGACCGGGATGCCGGGGCGTCGCCGGTCGGCGAGGCGCACCGCATCCTGCGCCTGTTCGTAGCGGCCGAGTTCGACGAGCGCGTCGACCCGGCTCGCCAGCGCCCGCTCGTTGTAGGGATTGACGCGCAGCGCCCGGTCCGCCTGGCCCAGTGCCGTGTCGAAGTCGTGCCGGGCGGCGGCCAGCGCCGCCCGGCCTGCGAGTGCCGCGTCGTTCTCGTCGGCCGGGCGCAGCTCCAGGGAGCGCTTGAACGCCTTCTCCGCCTGCGGATACCGCGTCGGATCTCCGCTGGTCCGAGCCTGCTCGACATACGCCGCGCCCAGCGTCGCCCATCCGGTGGCGTCCTTGGGCTGGCTGTGGAGGTGCTTCTGCAGGCCCTCGATGCCCTGCGCGAGGTCACCTGCCGTCAGCCGCTCGACGGGCACGGCTGCCGCGAGCACCTGCGCGGGCCGTCCCTCCGGTTCGGAGTCGCTGTCCGCCCCCATCACCACCGATGTGACGGTGAGCCCCACCGCAAGGGCCGCAGCCACAGCGATGCGCCCTCGCGGCCCGCGCCCTTTCCCGGGCGCTCGCGCGAACTGCGGCTTCCGTACCGGCATGTGTCTCGCCTTTCTCGGTGGTCTCGGGGGACCTGGGGGTGTCGGGGGGCGGCCCGGCGGCGCCGCCGTGGGGGTACGGATGGCGCCGCCGGGCCGGTCAGAAGTGCCGGATGCCCTGGCCGGTCAGTCGATCCAGGAGCGGCGTCCGGCGGGGCGGCGGCGCGAACGCAACCAGATCATCGCGAGGCCGACCACCAGCGCCCCCGCAGCCGCCGATGCCGCAGAGGCCAGCATCGTGGTGTTGTCCCACGACCCGGTGCCCCAGGACCCTCCGCCTGTGAGGCCCGTTGCGTTCTTCGTGGTCGAACTCGCGGCTGCCCGCGTGTCGGAGCCCGCGGCGGGCAGGGCGACGTAGGGGAAGGAGCGCTCGAACTTCTTGTCGTTCTTGTTGACCGCGTCACCCAAGTCGTTCTTGGAGCCGACGAGTTCACCCTCGACGACCTGCAAGGCGATGTCGATCACGTCGTCCGTGAGCCGCCGCCCGTTCGGGAAGCCGGCCGTGTCGCCGTCCAGCACCCCCAGCCGCTTCGGCTTCGCGACCGGCTTGATGGAGGTGTTGAGCCGCAGCATCTCCGACGCCGTGACCCCCTCCACCTGGTTGAGGTCCTTCACGCCGGTCAGGAACACCGAGACGAGGTCGTCGCGGGGCTCCGCCGGAGCCTTGATCTTGTAGATCGCGTCAATGAGCTTCGGCAGCTCAGGCTCCGTGACGTTTTTCAGGAAGTCACCGTCGTTCTCGGGCGAGGAGGCGTTGAACTTGTCCTTGTCCTTGACCGGGTTGACGACCTCGTTGACCAGGGGCATGCCGAGTCGCGACACCCGGGTCCACTCGCCGCCGGCGTTCTGCCGTTCCGTCGTCGCGTAGACGCCGATGACCGGCTGCTGCGCGGACTGCTGGAGATAGGCGGTCGGCACCTGCAGGGCGATCGTGTTGACGTTGTAGCCCTTGAGCGTGTCGTTCCCGACCTCGGACAGGTCACCTCCGTACAGGAGGTCGAAGACCCGCAGATCGAGGAAGAACGGGTCGTCGGCCTGGCCGGCGAAGGACTTCAGCCCGCCAGGGATCTTGTGGACGGCCTGGTCACGCAGCTTCTTGTAGTGCGGCATCGACGCCTTGCCGACGTTCGAGGGTGCGGCCGGCAGGTTCTTCGCCACCTTGTGGCTGGAGATCACCTTGCCGTGCTCGAGTCGCAGCAGGTCGATGTCGTAGGTCTGCGTGAAGTTGAGGTCCGGGTCGTCCAGGCTCTCGACCACACCCGTGTTGTAGAGGAAGGTGCGGTCGTTCTTGCGGTGGTCCTTGAACGTGAAGCGGTACAGCAGATCGTCCTTGGCGTCACCGTTGTTGTCGATGTGAAGGTCGTAGCGCGCGTCGTTGGCGAACGTGTAGAAGTTCGGCCCGCCGCCCGGCTCCTGCATCGGCAGCAGGTTCGCCACCAGCGTCGTCGAGTCGGGATGATCAGGGCTGACGAACGCGTACACATCCGTGTTGTCGTACTGGGGTTGCCCCGATATCAGCGGGGCTTCCCGGTGGCTCGAGGCCACGGCCGTCTGAGGCTGCAGCACAGTCATCGCGGCGGCTGTGAGCCCCCCGGCGGCCAGCGCACCGCAGGTGAGCAGAGCGACGCTCCTGCGTCCCGGTCGAGTCCACCCGCTTCTGCCCATCGCGGTCATCGCATCCATCCTTGTTCGTCATTCGGTTCCGATCTGGCTTGTTGTACGTCCAGTACGTGCGCGACCCCCGTCTTGTTCGGACATGACCGCGACTACTTCGGCAATCCGTCCCGCGCGATGCCGGTCGCACCGTGCGACGGTGACGGAGTAGGCCTTCCCTTGGGCGAAGAAAGGCGGTGGGAGACGATGCTGCCCCTGGTCGTGGGAATCGACGGTTCCGACTGCAGCCTCGAAGCGGTGGACTGGGCCGTGCGCGAGGCGGCGGTCCACGGCCTCTTTGTGCGCCTGGTGTACGCCTCCAGGTGGGAGCGGTACGAGGGCGTCTCGCCCGCGGACAGCCCCGATCGGCCCTCGGAACAGGTGCTGATCGACACGCTGGTCGCCGCCGCTGCCGAGCGTGCCCGCCGCGCAGACCCCGCTGTCGAGGTGGTCACCGACGTTCTCGCGGAGGACACCGTGACCACCCTGGTGAACGAGAGCCACCACGCGGCGATGCTGGTCACCGGATCCCGCGGCCGGGGAGGGCTCAAGGACCGGCTGCTGGGATCGGTGTCGCTGGGTGTGGCGGCGCGTGCCCACTGCCCGGTGGTCGTGGTGCGAGGAGACAGAGCCGGGTGGGAAACGACCGGCCGGCCCGTCCTGCTGGGCGTCCCCGACCCTGACGAGGGATCGAGCGCCATCCGGTACGCGTTCCAGGAGGCCGCGGCGCGTGGCTGCCGACTGGAGGCCGTGCGGGCATGGCGTACCCCGCTGTTCAAGGCCCTTGGTCACCCGCGGGCGCCGGGCGGATCCGGTGCGGACGGTCAGGAAGCAGCGGCCGACAGGATCGACGCGGCTGTCGCCGACGGTGCACAGGAGCACCCGGGGCTCGCGCTGCACCGCACCACCGCCGAAGGCCCGGCACACAAGGTGCTGGTGCAGGGCAGCGCTGCTGCGGGCCTGGTTGTCGTCGGAGCGCGCCGCAGACACGGTCACGGCGGCCTCCAACTCGGCAGGGTGGCGCACGCGGTGCTCCATCACAGTGAATGCCCCGTCGCCGTGGTGCCGGATGTGTGACACCGGGCGGTGCCGCGGCCGCTGCCGGTCTTCGGAGGGCTGGGGCCCGGGCCCCGTTCACTGGGCGTGAAGCCCTGAATCGCGCCCTTTCCACTGAGTGAGTAATTTCTTGATCAGGCGCCCTCGTGCACGGATGCCTGTGACAGCCCGAGGCAAGGAGAGCAACATGTCCCGACCCGTCGCAGTGGGAGTGGACGGCTCCGACGAGAGCCTGACGGCTCTGGACTGGGCAGCGGACGAGGCCGCGGCGCGTGGGACCACCCTCCGGCTGGTGTACGCGTCGCGATGGCAGGAGCACCAGCTCGCGGCCGTCAAACCGATCCGCGAGACCAGGGACGACGAGGCTCAGAGCCTGCTCGACGCGATGGAGAAGCGCGTTCAGAAGCGGCGGCCGAACGTCGTCACGGTCACCGAGGAGGTCGAGGATGCCCCCGCCCGTGTGCTGGTGGCCGCCGCCGCCGACGACGCGGGCCTGCTGGTCATGGGTTCACACGGACTCAGCGGTGCCGTGGGCTTCCTGGTCGGGTCCGTGGGGCAGGAGGTCGTGGGGGATGCGAAGCACCCGGTGGTCCTGGTCCGATCGGGTTACTCCGAGCACGGGGCCGGCGCCGCCGGAGGCGAGGAACGCCGCGGAGTCGTCCTCGGTCTGGACGTACATGACGTGAGGGACGAACTCCTTGACTTCGCCTTCGATTTCGCGGCGCGGCACGGCGTGCCGCTGCACATCCTGAACTCCTGGCACTTCCCGGCCTTCCGTCACCATGCGGGGGCTTCCGGCGGTGCGGACGCCGACTCGGGTACCAGGGCGGAGAGAGAGTCGGCGCTGTCGGACGCCGTACGCCCCTACCGGGACAAGTTCCCGCACGTGGAGGTGTCCGAGAAGGCCGCACCTGGCCGGGCGGCCGGCCATCTTGTCGACGCGGCGGCGAACGCGGGACTCGTGGTCGTCGGCCGTCGCCGGGCCGCGTCGGGCTCCCACATCGGATCGGTCACCCACGCCGTGATCCACCATGCCCCCTGCCCCGTGGCCGTCGTCCCGCATGCCTGACGACGAGCAGGGTGACACCTGGTGACGCTGTGCACCCTGCGTCACTGCACTCCTCACAGGGCCGCACAGCCGGGGCGCCCGGCGGACCGGTGGCCCCTCCGCAGCCGCCCGTACCGGCAGCACCTCGAACGGTCCCGCTGTCCGCGCTCCAGCCCGAGCAGGGCGTACCCGCGGCATCCGCGCCAATGCGACGCGGGGATGCCGATGCGCCGTCCACCGTGGGCGATCAGCGTGTTGACCGGCGCCATGGGGTCCGCGCCCATCACCTTGGCGATGACGACACCGGCCACCAGGGGCACGAGAACGCCCGCGAGGGCCGTGCCGGTGGCGGTCACGTGCCGCATACGGCGGCTGCGGGGTGAGCAGGGAGTCATGGCCGTCATTCGATCAGGCACGGGGCGGGAGGGGATCGGCCGGCGTACTCAGGAAGCCCTGCATCGGATACTCACCTGGAACTGCTGCCGCCGGCTCGCACCGTGCGGTACCGGGACGGTCGGAAATACAATGAACCCGCACTGTACGAGCCCAGCTGAACCCGTCCACAGTGCCCTACAGCAGTGGCCGGGCCAGTGGCCTTCGGGCGTATCTCGGAGAGGTCTATGACCCGGCGTCGTCCCATACGGTCGGCGACCGCCGACGATCTGCTGAGCACGCTCGGCCAGCTCACCGACCGCGTCCGGCAGGGCGCGGAGCGGCAGAAGGTCCGCGTCGAGCTGGCCGAGGCCCTGCAGCGCGCCACACTGCCGGCCGGTCTTCCGTCGCCGGGCTGTCTGAGTGTCGCCGCCCGGTACGCGCCGGCACGCAACGGCCTGGACATAGGCGGGGACTGGTACGACGGTTTCGTCCTGCCCGACGGCTCTCTCGGCTTCTCGATCGGCGACGTACAGGGCCACGGCGTCGAGGCCGCGGCGTTCATGGGGCAGGTCCGCATCGGGTTGCGAGCCGTCGCCATCGCCACCACCGACCCCGGCGAGATCCTCGGACGGGCCAACGACCTCCTGCTCTCGGTGGACCATGGGCTTTTCGCGACCTGCAGCTTCCTGCGCTTCGACCCGGTCACGGCGGAGTTGCAGAGCGCGCGCGCAGGACATGTGCCCGCCGTGTGGGCGACAGCGAGCGGGGAAGGCGGGGTGGCCGAGGACGAGGGTGGCGTGCCCCTTGGGATCCTGCCCGGAGAGAAGTACCCCGTGGCACGGCGGCGACTGCTGCCCGGCGACGCGTACGTCCTGCTCACGGACGGCGTCGTGGAAGGACCCTCGTACCCCATCGAGGCGGGCCTGGACGCGGTGGCCGGCCTGGTCCGCTCCGGCGTGCGGTCCGGCGTGGGGGCGGGGGAACTGGCCTCCCACGTGATGGGGGTGGCGGAGCTCAACGACCACACCGACGACGCCGCCGTCCTGGTGTTGCTCCACCGTCCGCAGGAAGCAGCCGCGGGAGACCCGCCGGCCGGCCCTCGGTAGATCGCGAACGCCGCTAGCGCGTGTCAGAGCGACGCGGGCGTGAGGACGTTGTGTGATGTCAGGCGTGGTCTGCCGCGAGAGAGTCCGACGTCCTGCCGCAGCGCTGCTGCGGATCCTCGCCGTCGCCGCCGCCTACTGGGCGAGCGGGCAGATCGGCCTCCTCGAGCAGGTCGTCGTGGAGGGGGCGGTCGTCACGCCGCTGTGGCCGCCCACCGGTATCGCCCTCAGCTGCCTGCTGTGGATGGGGATCCGGGTATGGCCCGGTATCGCGCTCGGCGCGTTCCTGACGATGGCCTCGCTGGAAACGGTGCGCGTGGCGTTCCTCGGCGTCATTGCCGGAAACACGATCGCACCGGTGGCGGCGTATCTCGTTCTCCGGCGCATCGGTTTCCGCACGGAGCTCGACAGACTGCGGGACGGGCTGTCGCTGGTGTGCGTCGGCGCGGGCAGCATGCTCATCAGCGCGACCATGGGCACCGGCACCGTGGTGCTCAGCGGCTCGCTGACGGCGGACGAATTCTGGCCGGTCTGGCTGGCGTGGTGGGCAGGGGACGTGATGGGGGTCCTGGTCGTCACCCCGCTGCTGCTGGTGCTGCGCCGGGCCCGGATGCCGCGGGACACGAGGCCGTACTGGTGGACCGAGGGTGTGGCCCTCTGCCTGGCGTCGCTCGGCATCATGTTCCATGCCACTCGCAGTGAGCTGCCGCTGCTGTTCATGGCGTTCCCGATGCTCATCTGGGCCGCGCTGCGTTATCAGCTGCCGGGCGCGGCGGTGGGCGCGCTCCTGATCTCGGTGCTGGCGATCTCGGCGGCGACGTCCGGCAAGGGACCGTTCGAGGGTCGCACTCTGCCGGAGGTCATGGTCATCCTGCAGGCGCTCAACGGGGCCGCCGCACTGACCGCCCTGCTGCTGGCCGCGATCGTCACCGAGCAGATCGGCATCCGCCGCAGGATCGAGGAGGCGTGCTCGGCCCTGGCGGACGTCGTCGACCAGCTCGCGCCGGGTGAGACCGCCCACCTGTGGCCCTTGCCGGACGGCAGGAAGGGCGAAGGCGGCCGGTAGCGCTCTGTCGGGTCCCGCGTGTGACTCAGGCGCGCCCGGTCCGGCACGAGCCGCAGACGCATCGCCGCGACGCCAGCGATGCATGTCACGGAAAAGAGGGAAGGGGGTGAGTGTGAAGGGTGACGAGGGCAAAGACCAGGACGTCGAGAGTCTGCTGGACGGCTTGACGGTCGACCAGAGCAGACCGGAGCAGCCGATTCTGCTCGATGAGTCGGGCCGTGCGATCCGGACGTGGCGCGAGAACTATCCGTACGACACCAAGCTGCGGCGCAAAGAGTACGAGCAGCGCAAGCGGGTGCTGCAGATCGAGCTGCTCAAGCTTCAGCGATGGGTCAAGGACACCGGTCAGCGGCTCATCGTGATCTTCGAGGGGCGTGACGCCGCGGGGAAGGGCGGCACCATCCAGCGGTTCACCGAGCGCCTCAACCCCCGTGGAGCCCGCGTCGTGGCGCTGGAGAAACCCACGGAGCGTGAGAGGACGCAGTGGTACTTCCAGCGCTATGTCGCGCATCTGCCGTCAGCCGGGGAGATCGTCTTCTTCGACCGCTCCTGGTACAACAGGGCCGGCGTCGAGCGCGTCATGGACTTCTGCTCCAAGGACGAGTACCAACTGTTCCTGCACCAGTGCCCGCTCTTCGAGCGCATGCTGGTGGAGGACGGGATTGTGCTGGTGAAATTCTGGTTCTCCGTGTCCAGGACGGAGCAGCGCACCCGTTTCGCGATCCGTCAGGTGGACCCGGTCAGGCAGTGGAAACTCTCGCCGACGGACGTGGCTTCGCTGGACCGCTGGGACGACTACACCGCGGCGAAGGTCGACATGCTCCGCGCCACCGACACCCCCGAAGCTCCCTGGACGGTCGTCAAGAGCAACGACAAGAAGCGCGGCAGGCTCGAGGCCATGCGCAGTCTGCTCCGGCGCTGTGACTACGTCAGCAAGGACGTCGAGGCAGTCGGCGAACCGGACCCCTTGATCGTGGGCGCCGCCAACACCCTGCTGGAATCCGGTGAGGAGCCCACAGCCCTCTCGCCCACTCCGCTCGCACATCCTGCTGTCGCCCCCGGAGCACACCCCACGGAGGATCCCCCGCAACACTGAGGGGATGAGACGGCGAGCCTCGGGTACGCGTGCGGCACACACCCACACACGACAGGAGGAGACCCTCATGAAGCGTCCCCGCCAGCACGGCAAGCCCCACCTCAGCGCTCACGAAGAGGTGACGCGTGAGATCAGGGACGCCGAACCGGACGTGGTGGAGCGCCGCCGCGCCGAGAGCGTGTCAGGCGGTCTCACCGTGGGCGGAACCGCCCAGGAGAACACGCGCACGGGCGACACCGAGGGCCGGTAACCGGCCGCCGGGGGCGCCGCCTCCCCGGGTCTCACAAGGCGAGAGTGTCGTCGTGAGAGCCGGCATTCGAGGCGGGTGCGGTCGGTCGCATCGCGGCGTTGCGGGCGGTGCCGTGCCATTCGAGGAAGACGACGGTGGCGTCGTCGGACAAGTGGTTCTCATGGTGCTGCAGCACCGCGCGCATGAGGCGGCGCAGCGTCTCGGGGACCGGCAGTCCGTCGGCCTGGTGGCGGACGATGAAGTCGACGAACCTGTCCAGTCCGAATTCGCGGCCCAGCGCGTCGCGGGCTTCGGTGATGCCGTCGGTGTACAGCAGCAGGCGGTCGCCCGGCTCCAGATGCTCCTGGCGGACGATGGCAGGCAGGCCGAGGTCTGTTCCCATCGGGTGGGTGGGTGGACAGTGCAGTGTGGTGACCCACCGACCCCCACGGATCACGACCGGTGGCAGGTGCCCGCAATTGATCCAGCTCAGCTCTCCGGTGCGGCTGTCGAGGTCGGCGAGGATGCCGGTGGCGTAGCGGTCGTGATGGAACTCGTTCAGCAGCGTCTGCTCGATGGCGCGAGCGGTGCTGATGAGGTCATGGCCTTCCCGCCGTTGGGCGCGGCAGGTCGCCACAGCGAGGTTTGCGGTGAGCCCGGCTGCTCTGTCGTGTCCCATGGCATCGAAGATGGCCAGGTGCACCGTGTCCGCGTCGGTCGCGTAGTCGAAGGCGTCACCGGCGACCTTGTAGGCCGGCTCCATCGCGGCACCGAGCGCGATCTGCTCATTGGCGAACGCCAGCGGCGGCATCAGCTTCCACTGCATCTCCGCGGCGACATTCATCGTTTCCGTACGCACCAGGCGGGCGTGAGCGTCGCTGAACGGCTGTTTGCTGACCATCAGCAATGCCGTGAGCGACGACAGATGCATCAGCGTGGCACGTGCCTGCTCCTCAGGTGTGCCCTCGGCGACATCCGCCCGCAGCACTCCCAGCCGCTGCGTTCCGTCCAGCACCGGAACCCAGTACCGGGTGCGGCCCGACTCTGCGACCGGGGACGAAAGGATGCGCGTCTCACGGAAGGCCACCCCGGGCAGCGTGGACTCCACGGCGAACTCCTCGCCGCCTTCGCCTGCGTCGAGGCCGCGGCCGGTGAGTTCCCGTAGCACCAGCTGGCGCAGATCGGTGACGAAGACACGGGCGCCGTATGCGCCCACCAGCTCGGCCTGCCGGGCCAGCAGGCCGGGCAGTTGCTCGATGCCTGTCAGATGGCCCGCCTGCAGGATGCCGGTGAGGCACCGCAGGACGCTCTCCGTGTCTGCCATGGCCTTCCGTTCCAGCGCCGGGACGGCTGCCCGCTCGACGACGGTGTTCGTCGGGCGCGCTCGTCACCCAGCCTAGGTTGCGCCGTACGCCGACGCCCGGCCGTCCTGCGCCGGTCGGATCGAATCCGGGGCAGTCCTGGACGCCGGCGCGGAGGAGAACGGCGACGGAGACGGTCTTGTAATGCACATGGTCCGTGGATCACCATGGCGCGTGCCTCACGATCCGCTCACAAGGCGCTCACAGGGCACTCACAGCACACGTATGCATGCACCTCCACCTGGCGCACACGACGCATGAGGAGAGACTACGTGGCACGAAGAAGCAGACCGTTACGAGCGGCGCTCGCTGCCCTCACCGCCATACTGCTGTTACCCCTCGGCGCAGGTGTCGCGGCCGCCGCGCCCGAGCCGCCGCCCACACTGAGCCCGGCCGAGCGGAAGATCGAACCCGCACTGCGGGTCCAGCTCGACGAGGGCAAGGCCGCCTTCTGGGTCTACCTCGACAGCGCCGCCGACCTCAGCGCCGCCGCACGGCAGAGCAGCAAGGCAGGCAAGGGCGAAGCCGTCTTCCGGGCAAAAACGGAGCACGCCGCCCGTACCCAGGCAGGACTGATCAAGGCCCTGGACGGGGTCAAGGCCGAGTACACCTCGTACTGGATCGTCAACGCGCTGCGCGTCGTCGGCACCGAGAAGCTCGCCGGCACCCTTGCCCAGCGGCCCGAGGTCGCCCGTATCGACGCCGACGACAAGGTGACCATCCCCAAGCCCGCCAAGGGCGACCGGGAGGGTGCCGTGGACGCCGTCGAGTGGAACATCGACCGCATCAAGGCCCCCCAGGTGTGGGACCAGTTCGGTGTCCGCGGCGAGGGCATGGTCGTCGCGAACATCGACAGCGGAGTGGACCACCAGCATCCGGCCGTCCGTGGGCAGTACCGCGGTCTCGGTGCCGGGGGAGCGTACGACCACAACTACAACTGGTTCGACCCGGCCGGGGTGTGCGCCGGGGCCGCGCCCTGCGACAACAACGACCACGGCACCCACACCATGGGCACGATGGTCGGTGACGACGGCGGCGCCAACAAGATCGGAGTCGCACCCGGCGCCAAGTGGATCGCCGCCAAGGGCTGCGAGACCAGCTCCTGCTCCGAGGCATCCCTGCTCGCCTCCGGACAGTGGATCGTCGCGCCCACCGATCTGAACCGCCAGAACCCGCGTCCCGATCTCGCGCCGCACATCGTGAACAACTCGTGGGGCAGTTCGGTGCACGACGACTGGTACCAGCAGATCGTCGACACCTGGCGCGCCGCGGGTATCTTCCCTGCCTTCTCCAACGGCAACTCCGGGCCCTCCTGCGCCACCAGCGGTTCCCCCGGCGACTACACCGCGTCGTACAGCTCCGGCGCCTTCGACATCAACAACACGATCGCGTCGTTCTCCTCGCGCGGTGCGGGGCCCGGCGGCACGATCAAGCCGAATATCGCCGCCCCTGGCGTCAACGTCCGCTCCTCCGTGCGCAACGGCGGATACGGGTCGTTCTCCGGTACGTCGATGGCCTCACCGCACACCGCCGCCACCGTGGCCCTGATGTGGTCCGCCGCGCCCGCCCTCGAAGGCGACATCGCCCAGACCGAGGCCCTGCTGGACGGCACCGCGGTCGACACCGACAACACCACCTGTGGCGGCACCGCCGCCGACAACAACGTGTTCGGCGAGGGCCGGCTCGATGCGCTCGCAGCGGTCCAGGCCGCACCGCGCGGCGCGGTCGGCGCGCTGACCGGCACCGTCCGCTCCGGCGGGGAACCGGTGGCCGGAGCGAGGATCACCGCCGACGGCCCCTCCGACCGCACCGCCACGACGGCTGCCGACGGCAGCTACAGCTTCCCGGCACTGTCGGTCGGCGACTACACACTGACGGCCGGCAAGTTCGGCTACGGACAGGAGTCCGCGACTGCGTCCGTCACCGAAGGAACCACCGCCACCAGCGACTTCACACTGACGCAGGCGCCTTCCGCGAAGGTCACCGGCACCGTCTCCTCCTCCGCGGGCCCCGTCGCCGGCGCGGCCGTGACCGTCGCCGACACCCCGGTGACCGCCACCACCGACGAACAGGGCCGCTTCGAAGCCACCCTGCCGCTCGGTACATACGACATACGGGCCACCCACTCGTCCCGCTGCGTCACCCCGGGCAGCACCCGTGTGACACTCACCGCCGACACCACGGCGGCCGTGACCCTCCCCGACCGCATCGACACCTACGGCTACGCGTGCGCCGCGGCGGACCGCACCTATGTGCCCGGCGACCGGCAGCTCGCGCTGACCGGTGACAACACCACCGAACGCGTCGATCTGCCGTTCTCCGTACCCCTGTACGGCAAGACGTACGGCACGGCATACGTCGGCACCAACGGCACCGTCAGCTTCGGCGGCGCGCACACCGGCGACGTCAACGGCGACATCCCGAGCACCGGCACGCCCAACGCAGCGCTCTACCCGTTCTGGGACGATCTGATGGTCGGCGCGCCCGGCACCGGCTCAGGTGTCTTCACCGCTGTCACCGGCTCCGCGCCCCACCGCTCCTTCGTCATCGAGTGGCGCCAGGTGTCCCACTGGTCCGCGCAGAACGACACGTTCTCCTTCTCCGCCGTGATCGGCGAGGACGGGCGGGTGTCCTACCACTACAAGGACACCACCGGAACCGGCCTGAAAGCCGGGTCCAGTGCCACGATCGGCGTGGAGAACGCCACCGGCACGGACGCCTTGCGCTACTCGTTCAACAGCGCCGTGCTGGGCGACGGGCTGTCGGTGGCCTTCCGCACCACCAAGAGCGGCGTGGTGGCCGGCCGGGTGCTCGACGCCAACGACGGCAAGGGCGTCGAAGGGGCAACGGTCACCGTGGGCGCCGGGAGTTCGGCGGTCACCGCCACGACGGCCGCCGACGGCGGGTACGTCGTCCAGAGTCCGTCCGGCGAGCAGCAGGTGTCGCTGACCGCCCCCGCGTACCAGTCCGCGCAGAGCACGGTGCAGGTCACGGCGGGTGAGGTCAGCGGCGTCACGCAGTCCCTCAGGACCGGCAAGGTCACAGCATCCCGCCCGTCCCTGGACGTGGTGGCGCCACCACAGCAGCGGCGGACGCGTACGTTCGACCTCACCAACCCGGGCTTCGGCACGGCGTTCACGGTGACGGAGGACGCGCCGTGGCTGACGGCGACCCCGGCGGGCGGTGACCTTCCGACCGGGGCGAAGGTGCCGGTCACCCTCACCGTCGACACCACCGGCATGGAGCCCGGCACGGTCCTGACGGCCGATGTGAAGATCACCTCGGTGAGCGGGCGCAGTCCCGTTCTGACCGTACCGGTGAAGATGATCGTGCCCCGCTACCAGATGGCGCTCGACTCGGGCGCCGGCGCCGGCAGCGTGGACGCCGCGGGCGACGCCTGGTCACCGGACCGCAGGTACTCGGCCGGTTCGTACGGCTACCAGGGCAACTCCGGTACCAGGTCCACCAGCCGTACGATCGCGGGCACGAACGAGCAGAAGCTGTACCGCAGCGCCCGCGAGGGCATGTACGAGTACCGCTTCGACAATGTGCCGAACGGGGTCTACACGGTGGAGCTCGGCTTCGCCGAACTGTCCTCGACGAGGCCGAACAAGCGCGTCTTCGATGTGCTCGCCGAGGGCGCCGAGGTGCTGCCCGCCCTCGACATCGCGCTGGAGGCGGGCAGTTACACCGCCCTGACGCGCACGTACACGGTCACCGTCACCGACGGGACCCTGAACGTACGCTTCGCAGCCCGCGGCGGGTACGGAAAGCCCCTGCTCAACAGCCTTCGGGTGACCGAGCGGCCCGACAAGAGCTGACCGTACGCACGCACTCACAGGGCGGGGCGCCCCGCGGCGCCCCGCCCTACCCCCCGCCGCCGGCGTTCTGCGGGTGTGTGAGGTTCACGCCGGTGCGCGGGTCGAACAGGTGCATCCGGGATGTGTCGACCCACAGTTCGGCCGGTGCCCCTTCACGGATCCGTGTGGCGGCGCTGAGGCGGGTGACGATCTGGTGTTCGGTGGTCCCGGTGTCGAAGACGCCGGAGTCTGCGGCGAGTTCTTCCAGTTCCGTGGTCGTGGTGGGCCGCCAGGCGGTCTCGGTGAAGTAGGCGTACACATCCGATCCGAGTGACTCGACCACGTCCACGGTGGTGGTGAAAGCGGTGCCCGTGCGGCCAGGGTCGACCAGTGCGGCATCCTCGAAGGCCTCGGGGCGCAGCCCCACGATCAGATCCCGGGGGGCGCCCTGCGACTCGAGCTGCCTCAGTGTCCGTGCCTCCGGCGCGAGTTCGCCGACGGACGTGCGCACGGTGTTCTCCTCCAGCGTCGCGTTCAGGAAGTTCATGGCGGGGGAGCCGATGAAACCTGCGACGAACAGATTGCGCGGCTCGTCGTAGAGATGCTGCGGTGTGCCGACCTGCTGGACGACGCCGCCTCGCATGACGACGACGCGGTCGCCGAGCGTCATCGCCTCCGTCTGGTCGTGGGTGACGTAGACGGTGGTGGTGCCGAGGCGCTGCTGGAGACGGGAGATCTGGGTGCGCATCTGCACCCGGAGTTTGGCGTCGAGATTGGACAGCGGCTCGTCCATCAGGAAGGCCTTGGGGTCGCGGACGATGGCCCTGCCCATCGCCACGCGCTGGCGCTGTCCGCCGGACAGGTTCGCCGGCTTGCGTTCCAGATGCTCGGTCAGATCGAGGATCCGCGCGGCTTCGTCGACCTTGGTGCGGATGACGGCCTTGTCGACCTTGGCCAGGCGCAGGGCGAAGCCCATGTTGTCGCGCACGCTCATGTGCGGGTACAGGGCGTAGCTCTGGAACACCATGGCGATGTCACGGTCCTTGGGCGCCTTGTCGTTGACGACCTGACCGCCGATGCGCAGGGTTCCTTCGGTGATTTCCTCGAGTCCGGCGATCATGTTGAGCGTGGTGGACTTGCCGCATCCGGAGGGTCCGACCAGGATGACGAACTCCCCGTCCCCGACGGTGAGGTCGACGTCGCGGACCGCCAGGGCACCGTCGGGGTATCGCTTGGTGACGCCCTCGAGAACGATCTCGGCCACGGTCAGTGCTCCTTGTGCTGAGGACCGGCCAGGCCGGTCAGCCCTTGACGGCCCCGGAGGTGAGTCCGGCGACGATGCGCCGCTGGAACAGCAGCACGAAGACGATGATCGGAACGGTGATGACGACCGCGGCGGCGGCGATCGAACCGGTGGGCTGGGCGAACTGGCTGCTGCCGGTGAAGAACGCGATGGCCGCCGGGACGGTGCGGGCCGCGGTGGTCGAGGTCAGCGAGATCGCGAACAGGAAGTCGTTCCAGCAGAAGATGAAGACCAGAATTGCCGTGGTGAACACACCGGGCGCCGCCAGCGGGGCGATCACCAGCCGGAACGCCTGGGCGGGGGTAGCGCCGTCGACCTTGGCCGCCTTCTCCAGATCCCAGGGAATCTCCCGGAAGAACGCCGAGAGCGTGTAGATCGCGAGCGGGAGGGAGAAGGTCATGTACGGGATGATGAGACCCGGCCAGGTGTCGAAGAGGCCCAGGATCCGCTCGAGGTTGAACAGCGGGGAGACCAGCGAGATCGGCGGGAACATCGCGATCAGCAGGGACATCCCGATCAGCAGCCCCTTGCCGGGGAAGCGCAGCCTGGCCACCGCATAGGCCGCAAGGGTCCCCAGCACCACGGCGATCGCCGTCGCGATCAGCGCGATGCCGACGGAATTGATCAGGGCACGGGTGAATTCCGAGGTCTGGAAAATGCCTCGGTAGTTGTCCCATGTCCACTTGCTCGGAATGAAATTGCCGTCGGTGAGGGTGCTCGGATCCTTGAACGACAGGGACGCGATCCACAGCACCGGGAAGAGTGCATAGGCGATCACCACCACATTGGCGACCGTCCAGCCCGTCACATGCCGCTCGCCCGCACGGGCCATCAGCGTCCCACCTCCCCCGCGCCGGGGGCCGCGGCCCCGAACAGCCTGATGAAGACGAAGGCGATCAGCGCGACGCACAGGAAGATGAGCACGGAGACTGCCGAGCCGATGCCGAGGTTGAGCGCGGTGAAGAGATTGTCGTAGCCGAGGATCGACACCGAACCGGTGCCGTGCGCCCCCGAGGTCAGGATGTAGATGTTGTCGAAGACCCGGAAGGCGTCCAGGGTGCGGAAGAGTAGCGCCACGAGGATGGCGGGTTTCATCAGCGGAACCGTCACCAGGGTGAACCGCTGCCAGGCGGTGGCGCCGTCCACCTGCGCGGCACGCAGGGTCTCCTCCGGCACCAGGGCGAGCCCCGCAAGCAGCAGCAGGGCCATGAACGGGGTGGTCTTCCACACCTCGGCCAGGATGATCAGTCCGATCGCGGGCCACTGCTCGGTCAGCGGGGCGTCGCCCGCCGGCAGCAGTGCGGCGAGGTAGCCGGTGCCGGGCGTCCAGGCGTACTGCCAGGAGAAGGCGGCGACCACGGTGACGATGCCGTACGGGATCAGGATCGCTGTGCGCACGGTCCCGCGCGCGAAGATCGTACGGTGCATGACGAGGGCGAGCACGAAGCCGAGGACGAGCTCCACCGCCACGGAGACGAACGTGATGACCAGCGTCACCCAGAACGCCTGCCACCAGAACTCGGAGGAGAGCACCGCACCGTAATTGCTCAGCCCCACGAAGCGCGCCTGGTTCGGGAAGCGCAGGTCGTAGCGCTGCAACGAGAGATAGACGGCGTAGCCGACGGGGTAGGCCGTGACCGCCAGCATGACGATGACAGCGGGGGCGCAGAGCAGCCGGCCCAGCCGCCGTTCCTGCCGCGCGCCCTCGGACAGCGCCATGGCCTTGCCCGGCGCCGGGGCCGGCCCGGCGGCGTGCGCGGGCGCCGGTCGGTTCACGGGATCAGTCCCTTGGACTCGAGGGCGTCCTGGATCTGGCTGCCGATGCGCTCCACGTCGCTGCGCGGCTCGATGCCGGACGGCGGCGAGAGCGTGTGCGAGATCGCGATGGACACGTTCTGGTAGGCGGGGGTCTTGGGCCTGATGCTGGCGCTCTCGAGCGCCGCCAGCACCTGCGCGGCGAACGGATAGTCCTTGACCAGCGCCGGGTCGGAATACAGCGAACGCAGCGTGGGCGGCAGACCGCCCTGAAGTGCCGCCGTCATCTGGTTCTGCCGGTTGCGCAGGCACAGTGCGGCCTCGAAGGCCAGGCCGGCGTGGCGTGAGTAGGCCCCGACGGCGAGGTCGATGCCGCCGATCGTGGGCTTCGCGGGTCGCCCCGCCTGCACGCGGGGGTAGGACGCCCAGCGGAAGTTCTTGAACAGCTTCGGGTTGTTGGCCTTCATCGACGGATAGACGAACGGGTAGTTGACCTCGAAGGCGGCGGTTCCCGACTCCATGGCCAGCCGGTTCTGGTCCTCCATCTGGTTGGACAGGGACGGGTCGGCAGCCGGTGAGGTGGCAAGGTCGCGCATGACGGTGGCAGCCCGGACGGCGGGCGGGCCGAGCGAAGGAGCGGTCGCGCGGGCATTGAGGATCGAACCCCCGGCGCTCTCGACGAGCGAGTTGAACCAGACCGTCAGCCCTTCGTACTGGGCCCCCTGGATCTCCACGTAGTGCGGCTTGCCCCGCTCGGCGAGAGCACGTGCCATGTCCAGCATCTCGGCCCAGGTCGTGGGCGGCGTGGGGACGATGTCGTCGCGGTACCAGAGCAGTTGGGTGTTCGTGTTGTAAGGAACCGCGTAGAGCCTGCCCTTCCACGTCGCCGTCTCGAGAGGCACTTCGAGAGTGTCCTGGCGGGCACGCCGGAGGTTCGCGCCGCTCCAGGGCAGAATCCACTTCGCCTCGGCGAACTCGGCGGGCCAGGTGACATCGAGCCCGAGGATGTCGACGGTGCTGTCCCGGGCGGCGAGCCGCCGCACGAGTTGCTGGCGCTGGCCGTCCGCCGTACGCGGAAGCTTGTTGTACGCGACCCGGTACCGCCCGCCCGAAGCCTTCGTGCAGTTGTCTGCCGCAGTCGCAAGGGCCCCGGAGTCGTCGGGGAAGTTGTACCAGTTCAAGGTGACCGGTCCGGTGCCGGTGGGGGAGTCGCAGGCGCTCGCGAGCACCGCGAGCAGCGGGAGTGCCGCAAGAGACCGCAGAAGGCGTACGGCGCTGTGCCGCGGTGTGTTCGTGCCGTGGATCCGGTGAGGGCGGAGAATCCTCTGCACGCTCTCCACGCGGCTTCACGCCCCTTTGATCCGGCAGCTTCGAGTGGGCGTCGAGCACCCGATCCCGCCGACGGTATGTGCGTCGATGCCACTGATCCCAGCTGGAGAAACGTGTCGTGGCAGGGTGCACCCGGATGGCGGCACGGTCGCCGCGATCCGTGCCGGACACAGGGTGAACGGAATGAGTGATGAGTCTGTGGTCCTGCGCCCCGTGGCAGAGGACGATCTTCCGCTGCTCGAGCAGTTCCTGACAGATCCGCAGGCGACCGGGCCGTTCCAATGGCTGGGATGGTCGGATCCGGGGCGCTGGCGGCGCCGCTGGACGCAGGACGGCCTGCTCGGCGATGACGGCGGACAGCTGATGGTGGTGACCGGCGCCGAGCGGCTGGGCTTCGTGGCCTGGCGGAAGGTCGCGACCTCTCGGGCCTCGTACTGCTGGAACATCGGAGCGCAGCTGGTGCCGGAGGGCCGAGGCAGGGGTGTCGGCACGCAGGCCCAGCGGCTGCTGGTGCGGTATCTCTTCGGACATACGCCGGTGGTCAGGCTCGAGGCGGACACCGAGGCGGAGAACATCGCGGAACAGCGCGCACTCGAGAAGTCCGGCTTCACCCGGGAGGGCGTGCTGCGCAGTCTCGTGTTCCGGGACGGGCAGTGGCGGGACGTCGTGCGCTACAGCGTGCTGCGGGACGAGACCGTCCCGGCAGGCGCACCCGGGCAGCCCGGCACCGGTGGCGGGCACCTGGCCTGAAGCCCTGATTCAGGTGCCGAGGCTGCTGCCGGGGTGAGCCGCGTCTCACCCGGGTGGTGCCCCTTGCCTATGCAACGAGTTGCATAGAAGGATCGGGGTATGGCGCTGGAACACGCGATCCTTGTCTCTCTGCTGGAGAAACCGGGCTCCGGCTACGAGCTCGCCCGGCGGTTCGAGCGGTCCATCGGATACTTCTGGACCGCCACCCATCAGCAGATCTACCGCGTCCTCAAACGTATGGAGAGCGACGGCTGGATCGACGTCCGTGAGGTGCCGCAGCAGGCCCGGCCGGACAAGAAGGAGTACTCCGTCGCCGCCCTCGGCCGGACCGTCCTGTCCCGCTGGCTGCACGAGCCGATCGAACCCGAGAGCGTCCGGCACGACCTCGCGGTGAAGATCCGCGGCGCGGCCTTCGACGACCCGGCCGCGCTGATCCGCGAGGTCGAGCGCCATCACCAGACGCACTCCGACCGCCTTGCGCACTACCTCGCGGGGGAAGTGCGTGACTTCACCGGACCCGAGGCGCCGCCGGCCGCCGACGCCGCGCGCGAGCTCCAGCACGTCGTGCTGCGCGGTGGCATCGCGTACGAGCGGATGACGCTCGCCTGGCTCGACGACGTGCTCGCCACCCTCCGCCGGCTCGGCCCCGGAAGCTGACCCCGGCGCGGGGAGCGACCCGCCGCCCGACGACGGGCATCTCCGCACCACACCCGCGCAAGGCCCTCCAGCCCACCAACCCGCAACCACCGAGCCGGAAAGGCGAACACCCATGGCCGACCCGCTGCTGTTCAACCCGCGTACCTACGACCCCGCGCACTTCGACCCCGAGACCCGCAGGCTGCTGCGCGCCACGGTCGACTGGTTCGAGGACCGCGGCAAGCGCAGGCTCATCGAGGACTACCGCTCCCGCGCCTGGCTGGCGGACTTCCTCGCGTTCTCCGCCAAGGAAGGGCTGTTCGCGACCTTCCTCACCCCGGCCTCCGTCGCCGGGGAGCAGGACAACACGCGCTGGGACACCGCCCGGATCGCCGCCCTCAACGAGATCTTCGGCTTCTACGGGCTCGACTACTGGTACGCGTGGCAGGTCACCATTCTCGGCCTCGGCCCGGTCTGGCAGAGCGACAACGCCGCCGCCCGCACCCGCGCGGCGGAACTCCTCACCCAGGGCGAGGTGTTCGCCTTCGGCCTGTCCGAGAAGGCCCACGGCGCCGACATCTACTCCACCGACATGCTCCTGGAGCCCGACGGTGCCGGCGGCTTCCACGCAAGCGGCTCCAAGTACTACATCGGCAACGGCAACGCCGCCGCTCTCGTGTCGGTCTTCGGCCGCCGCACCGACGTCGAAGGGCCCGACGGCTACGTGTTCTTCGCCGCCGACAGCCGCCACCCGGCGTACCGCCTCGTGCAGAACGTCGTCGACTCCTCCAAGTACGTCAGCGAGTTCCGCCTCGACAACTACCCCGTCGGCCCCGACGACATCCTGCACACCGGCCGTGCCGCCTTCGACGCCGCCCTCAACACCGTCAACGTCGGCAAGTTCAACCTGTGCACCGCCTCGATAGGCATCTGCGAGCACGCGATGTACGAGGCCGTCACCCACGCGCAGGGCCGCATCCTCTACGGCCGCCCCGTCACCGCGTTCCCGCACGTGCGCCGTGAACTGACCGACGCCTACGTCCGGCTGGTCGGGATGAAGCTGTTCAGCGACCGTGCCGTCGACTACTTCCGCTCCGCCGGTCCCGACGACCGCCGCTATCTGCTGTTCAACCCGATGACCAAGATGAAGGTGACCACCGAGGGCGAGAAGGTGATCGACCTGATGTGGGACGTCATCGCCGCCAGGGGATTCGAGAAGGACACCTACTTCGCGCAGGCCGCCACCGAGATCCGGGGGCTGCCGAAGCTGGAGGGCACGGTCCACGTCAACCTCGCGCTGATCCTCAAGTTCATGCGCAACCATCTGCTGGACCCGGCCGAGTACGCACCCGTGCCGACCCGCCTCGACGCGGCCGACGACGACTTCCTCTTCCGGCAGGGGCCGGCCAGGGGCCTCGGCTCCATACGGTTCCACGACTGGCGCACCGCCTACGACGCCTATGCCGACGTTCCCAATGTCGGGCGCTTCCGCGAACAGGCGGACGCCCTGTGCGAGTTCGTCACCACGGCCGCCCCCGGCGAGGAGCAGAGCCGCGACCTCGATCTCCTTCTCGCCGTAGGCCAGTTGTTCGCACTGGTCGTGCACGGCCAGCTGATCCTGGAGCAGGCGCGCCTGACGGGGCTCGACGAGGACGTGCTCGACGAACTGTTCGCCGTCCTCGTACGCGACTTCTCCGCGCACGCCGTCGAACTGCACGGCAAGGACTCCGCCACCGTGCAGCAGCAGCGCTGGGCACTGGAGGCGGTCCGGCGGCCGGTCGTGGACGACGCGCGCTCGGCGCGCGTCTGGGAACGCGTCGAGGCACTGGCAGGCGCGTACGAGATGGCGCCGTAGGCAGCGCGGGCGTCCTTCGGCCGGGGAAGGCTCAGCCTGCCCCGGCCGACGGAACTCCCGCACACCCGGACCTGGAGCCCTCGCCCTGCGATGGCCCGCCGGAGCGGGTGTACCAGCTGAATTGCGTGCAGGCGCCGGCTCCGGGGCGCTAGTCTGTGCGAATGATCATTTCCCTTGTCCGCCCGCGACCGGCCCTCAGGGCGACTTCGAGCCGCACGGGACGCTGACATGGCGTCCTACGTGTACCGGATCACCCCGTACGACCCCGCCGAGCGGGAGGCGGCGGACCACGGCTGGACGGCCGTCCCGCACGACTCCAGGGAAGGTGTCGCCGCTGCCTGTGTCGCAGCGGCTGCCGGGTTCGCACTCGACGCCGGTGCCGACCACCTGACGGTGGACAACCCGATGCTGGAGGGCTTCTTCTCCTTCTCGGTCCGCGGGAGACGGGGAGGCCACGGTCTCTCCGGACTCTTCCCCTACGGCCTGGCCGGGTACCACGACGGTGCGGGCGTCCCGCTCGCCACCGGGCTCGGCCTGCTGCGTGCCATGGTGCTGCGCGACGGCACCTGGTGCCGGCTGGTCGCGGCGAGCGGGTTCTTCCTCCATGTCGGTGGCCAGGACGACGTCTACGTCGGCAGTGACCGGCCGCACGAGGAGGCCGTGGCCCGCACCCGTGCCCTGGGGTTGTTCGCCGAACCGGTCCAGTTCTCGCCCTACGACCCGGCCTTCGACGAGACCGTCGGCGAGCGGCCCGCCGGTGACGCCTTCTGGGCGGAACTCCGCGGCATCGTCGCTGAGCACGGCGGCGTGCTGCTGGAGGAGCGGCACATCGCCAACGCCTACCGCTGGCACCGCGTGACCACCGCGAGCGAGGCAGCTGCGGTGCGCGCGTGTCTGGCCCCACGGGCGCGCCTGTCGGTCTGGCCGGACCTGAGCGAGGACATCGAGGCGGTCCGCGCCGCGATTCTGCGCCGACAACGCCTCGCACTGCTGGTCGAGCAGAGCTCCGACGGAGCGTCCCTCCAGGTGCGCATCGCCGAGCCGTGGATGGCACGGGCCGATGGGTCATCCCTGATGGTTGCCGCGGGGCCGGCCCGTCGAGCGGCCCTGGTCCCACTGGAGCCGGCCGATCGCCACCCGCTGCTCGCCGGAGTGCTGCCGGACGCCGACGGCGTCCTGAGGGCACGGTGGCGGACCAACCGCACTCGCGCCGACGAGCGCAGGACGCTCCTCGCCTCGCTTCGGGTGGATGACGTCGTCACCGGCGTCGTCGCGACCGGCCTGGACGATGTCGGGGTGCACGTGGACCTGGACGACGACCTGGGCCGCGGCCTCGGATTCCTGCGCGTTCCCGAGATGTCCTGGGACCATTTCGACTCGGTGGACGACATCGCCCCGGTCGGCCGGGAGATCCGCGCCCGGATCATCGGCATCGACTGGGCATGGGAGCGGGTGAACCTGTCCCTGAAGGCACTCCTGCCCGATCCCCTGGGGCTGTTCGCCGCCGCACGTCAGGTCGGCGAGACGATCCCGGGCAGGGTCACCAAGCTGGTGCCGTTCGGCGCCTTCGTCCGCCTCGCGGAGGGCGTGGAAGGCCTGGTCCATCTCGCCGAACTGGCCGATCGTCAGGTCGAGGGCCCCGAGGACGTGGTCGCGGTCGGGGACCACGTCCTTGCCACCCTCATCGACATCGACCTGGAGCGCCGCCGTATCAGCCTCTCGCTGAAGACACGGACGGAGTGAATTCCCGCCATCCGGGGGTGGTGGGTCCGCGATGGATACGCCGAGGGCGGCCTCGACAGCGTGCGCGGCCGGTCACGGCCCTCAGCTGCGCGCCTCCAGGTGGCCGGTGGCGCGCAGCGTACCGCCGCAGGAGAGCGTCTCGCTGCCGTCCCCGGTGCGCCACGCGCCGTGGAGGCTCGTCACACGGGCGGGCCACCTGGGGTTGCTCACGTCGTCGCAGTCGACGACGAGCCGCCAGGTGTAGGAGGAGCCGCTGTAGCACGTGGCGGAGGCGGTGTTCCCGCTGCCGGCGAGGTGGCAGGGCAGACGGGCGGCGGAGGCGGGGGTGGCGGCGAGCAGCCCGGCGGCCGTGGCCGCGACGGCGGCCAGTCCGAGGGCGGTCTTCGTGCGCAGCACGGTCGATCCTCTCCATGGGGGTGGCGGGACCACCACTATGGATCAGACAACCGGCTCCGGTCTAGACCAATATTCACCTCAACCTGCTTGATTTCAGGCCGCGTTCACGTGCCCGGAGAAGTGTGAAGCGGACCGGGAGTCCCGGTGTGGCCTGGGCGGCCGCGGCCAGGCGGCTCTCGGGGACCACGCCGATCACGGGATAGCCGCCGGTGGTGGGGCTGTCGGCGAGGAACACCACCGGTCTGCCCTCCGGCGGTACCTGGATCGCGCCGATCACCATGCCCTCGCTGGCCAGTTCGCCGTGTACGGCGCGCTCCAGGACGGGGCCGTTCATGCGCAGCGCGATGCGGTTGCTGTGGTGAGAGACGGTGAACCGGGCCGTGGCAAGGGTGCGCAGTGCGGCATCGGTGAACCAGTCGTTGCGGGGACCCGGCAGTACGGGGAGTACCAGTTCCCTCGGCGGCCCCTCGCACAGTGCGAGGTCGGTGCGGACCGGGTGGCCGAGAGCCTTGCCCACCGGCAAGCGGTCGCCGTCCCTGAGCGGCGCGGGTCCGAGGCCGGAGAGGAGATCGGTGGAGCGGCTGCCGAGCTCGGGCTCGACGGCGATCCCGCCGCTGACGGCGACGTAGCTGCGCAGCCCGCCGACCGCGGCGCCCACGTCCAGCACCGCGCCGGCCGGCACATGGACGGCGCTCGCCCAGGCGGCAGGCCGGCCGTCGACCTGCACCGGCGAGGGCGCCCCGGTCACGGCCACGGTCACGGCCTGCAGGGTGCGAACTGCGACGCCGGTCAGGGTGGTTTCCAGGGTCGCCGTGTCGGGGGTGTTGCCGGCGAGGCGGTTCGCCAGCCGGTGGGCGCTCTGGTCGAGGGCGCCGGAGCGGGGTACGCCGAGGTGGGCGTGGCCGAACCGGCCCAGGTCCTGGATCGTGGTGAGCGCTCCGGCACGCACCACCTCCAGCATGCCGGTCACGCGGCGCCCCTCTCGGCATCTGCCGGCACGAACCGGACCCGCGTGCCGGGTGCCAGCAATGCCGCCGGGCGGCGGTTCGTGTCCCACACGTTCACGGACGTCGTGCCGATCAGCTGCCAGCCACCCGGCGAGGAACGGGGGTAGATACCGGTGCAGTTGCTCGCGACGGCCACGGATCCTGCCGGAACCGACGTGCGCGGCGCAGAGCGACGCGGCACGTGGTACCTCTCGTCGAGCCCTGTCATGTAGGCGAATCCGGGGGCGAATCCCGAGAACGCGACCCGGTGTTCGACGCTGCTGTGTACGCGCGCCACCTCGTCCTTCCCCACCCCCCACAACTCGGCGACCACGGCGAGGTCTTCGCCGTCGTAGTGCACGGGGATCTCCACGAGCGGGCCGCTGTGGGCCGCCAGGGGCGGCACCGACCAGCGCTGCAGAGTCGTCTTCAGGCCCGGCAGGTCGGACACCCCGTACAGCAGAACGGTTGTTGCCCCGGGAACGATGTCGCGGACGGCCGCCAGTGGGCCTTCGCCGCGGCGGCGCACGATCTCGGCATGCCAGGCCTGAGCCTCCTGCGGGCCGTCCAGGTCGAGGAGCAGCGAGTCCTCGCCCACCGGCAGAAGCCTCATGCGAATGCCTCCAGCGTGATGCCGGCCGCCTCCAGCCCGGCCCGGACCCGCCGGGCGAGCGCGACCGCTCCGGGGGTGTCCCCGTGGAGGCACAGCGATCGCGCCCGTACGTGCACCGCCTCGCCGTCCGGGGTCGTGGTGCGGCCGTCGCGCGCGAGGGTGAGCGCCCGTTCGGCGACCTGACCGGGGTCGGTGATCACCGCGCCCGGCGTTCCCCGCGGGACCAGGGTCCCTGCTGCCGTGTAGGCACGGTCGACGAACGCCTCGCCGATCACTCCGAGGCCCGCCTTGCCGGCCTCCTCGTGCATGACCGACCCGGGCAGGCACAGCACCGGCAGTGCGGGATCGGCGAGCCTGGTGCCCGCGGCCACGGCAGCGGCCTGCACCGGGTCGGCGACCACGCGGTTGTACAGGGCGCCGTGCGGCTTGACGTAGGCCACCTTCACCCCGGCGGCCCGGGCGAACACCTCGAGCGCACCGATCTGGTAGGTGATCTCGTCGGCCAGCTCGTCGGCGGGGACGTCCATGGCACGCCGCCCGAAACCCGCCAGGTCCCGGTAGGAAACCTGTGCTCCGATCCGCACACCGCGCTCGGCGGCGATGTCGCAGACCTTGCGCATGATGCTGGGATCGCCCGCGTGGAACCCGCAGGCGACGTTGGCGCTGGTGACCACCGACAGCATGGCCTCGTCGTCGGTGAGGGCCCACCGTCCGTAGCCCTCTGCGAGATCGGCGTTGAGATCGATCACCATGTCGTTCATCGCTGCTGCGGTCTCCTAGGGCGAATTGCCTGCCGCCTGTCGATGCAAGGCGTAGGTGCATGGCCGACGGCTCACGGCGGGGCCATCAACGTAGGGGATTGTTGAACGATTCGACAAGGGTGCCGCGGGAGTCAGGCCGCGGGAATCCAGGAGCGGGCCGCGCTGTCCCTACCCGGCCTCCCGGCGCGGTCCCCGGCACTGACCGGTCGCGATGTGCGTCGCGATGTGCTCGGAGTACCGGCCCACGAGCTGCTTCTCGGCGTCGTCGAGGTAGGCGGCGAGCAGCAGCTCCGCCTTCACCGTGTCGGCCGCCTTCAGGGCGGCGAGGATCTCCCGGTTGCGCGCCAGGTAGGGCTCGTGGAAGTCCCGCGCGTCGTCCATCGCGTGGAAGACCAGGCGCAGCTCGGCGAGGATGCCCAGCATCAGCTCGTTCAGGCGGGTGCTCTTGGCGAGGGTCACCACCGCGTGGTGGAAGCGGATGTCCGCGGTGGCCAGGCCGCGCCCGTCCCCGTCCTGCGCGGCCCGCTCTCCCTCGGTGACGGCCGCTTCGGCCTTGGCCAGGTCGTACGGAGGCATGCCCAGGTGGCGGACGGCAGCGCGTTCGATGATGTGGCGCACCCGGTAGATGTCGGTGACGTCCTCGGCGGTGAGGACACGCACGAAGACACCGCGATTGAGCTCATGCACCAGCAGCCGCTCGTGGGTGAGAAGCCGGAACGCCTCACGGAGGGTGTTGCGCGAGACCCCGAGAGCGGTCCCGATGGCGTCCTCGGAGAGCTTGCTGCCCGGCGGCAGGTACCCTTCGCTGATGCGTTCGCGCAGGATGTCCGCGACCCGGTCGGCGGTACTGAACCGGCCCAGGCGCGCGCGATCACCCGCCAGAACGGCCGGATCGACCTCGGTGGCCATGCCCACGCCCCTTGCTTCCGGGATGTTCCCGGAAGCAGTCAAGCGAACAGCAGGGGAGGAATCAACCTCACCGTCTGTAGGATTGTTCAACGTTCCTGGTGCCGTAAAGACAGGCGATCTTCCCTGTCGGATCGAACTGCTGGTCAGCCCGGCGCTGTGAGGAACCCCCCGACTGCCGGTCTCTCTCTGGTACGAGGCCGTGCCTGCGTGTAGCGTCGCCCATAGATGTCGTGGTTCGCAGTACCCCGGCCCGCGCTGTGGCGCGGGCGCTTTGCTGTGCAGTGCCTGAGAACCAGGGCGATCACCTCCGGACCCCGCGCGGTGCGGGATCCGACAGCGACTGAGAGGCACCAGCATGGCCAGCGGTACCGTCAAGTGGTTCAACTCCGAAAAGGGCTTCGGCTTCATCGCGCAGGACGGCGGCGGCCCCGACGTCTTCGCCCACTACTCCAACATCAACGCGCAGGGCTTCCGTGAGCTCCAGGAAGGCCAGGCCGTCACCTTCGACATCACCCAGGGCCAGAAGGGCCCCCAGGCGGAGAACATCACCCCTGCCTGATCCAGCACGTCACTCCAGGGGCCCCCGGGACGCGCACAGCGCTCTCCGGGGGCCCCTGGCCTGTGGCGGCGCGGGTGCCGGGGTACGCGCGCGTGGAGTGGGACCGGCAGCGCAGAATGGCCTGACACAGCGCACACGAGGAGCCCGAATGATCTTCATCACCGCCAGGTTCACGGTCCGCCCCGAGTTCGCCGACCGGTGGCCGGAGATCGCCGCCGATTTCACCGCCGCGTCACGCGCTGAACCCGGCTGCCTGTGGTTCAACTGGTCCCGGGACGTCGAGGACCCGGCACAGTACGTCCTGGTCGAGGCGTTCCGCGACGACGAGGCCGGCGCTGCTCACGTACAGTCCGAGCACTTCAAGGCCGCACAGCAGACCCTGCCGCGCCACCTGGCCGAGACACCCCGGATCGTGAACATGACGGTCCCGCAGGACGACTGGTCACTGCTGGGCGAGATGGCTGTCGACGGACGTTGACCCGTCGATTCCCCGGCGGATCCGATCGACGCCCCTGACGGGCGAGGCGCCGCGACGGCGCTGATGCTCCCCGCAGCCCTCAGCGCCGGATCGGTGACAGGGGCGCCCGCTACGCGGAGTCGGACGCCGGAGGCTGGAAGTGCCGGTCGTACTCATGGACCGCCGACTCGAGGACCTGCGGCAGGATCTGTCCGAAGGCCTTCATGCCGGGCACGCCTCTCGCGGCTGCTCGGCAAACGGCCCGGCCCTGGCGCATGTAGCGCGGCATGGTGCGCTCGAACCGGTCGGCCAGTTCGGCCTCGGAGGTGCGGCTCTGGAGATCGTTGCGGTTCCAGGGGACGATGACGGTGACCCAGGAGCGCGGTGTCGCGTCATAGGCGGCGAGACGCCGGCGTACGTCGTCGTCCTCCAGCGCCCAGCGATCGACCAGGAGGATCTCGGGCTGCGGTGGAGGCACGCTGGACGGTGTCGCGGGCACGAAGGATGACACGGTGGCACGGTAGTTGAGCGAGCGCACGAGATCGTGTGCCACGGAGGCGAGCGGCCGGACGAAGCCGGGGTGGAAGGGGTTCCAGTCCTTCGGCTGCCCGCCGTAGTAGTCGGGGGAGCGGCCGTCGGGCAGATGGTGGCGGGTGGGCGCGGCGACGGTCAGACGGACATCACGTGGTGGCAGGCCGGGCTGCCGGAAGGAACTGGGCGCGGTGCGGTGGTCGATCGGTTCGCCGGGACCGATGCGGGTGGCCTCGGCGACACCGACGATGCGTTTGGCCAGTTCATAGACGGCGGCCTCGTACTCCTCGGCGAATATCCGAAGCTTGATCAGCTCGTAGAAGCCCCCGGTCGCGGAACGGTCGCCAAGGGCAGTGCGGTGATCGAACGCCATGTGCCGGGCGACTTCGGGCAGTTGATCCGGCGGGGTCGGCACCCACATGGCGGGCACGACCGCCTCGGCCGGGCGGTCGCTCCTTGCGTGGTGGTAGACGGAGCGCTGGGCGAAGGCATACCACTCCTTGCCGCACATCTCGCTCGCGAAGTAGCGAGGGGAGATCAGGGGCACGAACACCTGGGAGGTGGCCAGGGCTTCACTGAGCTGTTCGGACCAGCCTTCCCCTGAACGCAGTTCGCGGTCCATGAACCCCGCAGAGGCACCGGCCGGCAGATCGGTCATGGCCATCACATGACCGCACAGATCACGGAACAACCGCTCCACCCATATGTCCGGATCGGGTCCGCTCGGCCCGTAGCTCGGCGTGTGCGCGTAGCTCAGATAGAAGTACGGCCGGTACGCGACCGCTCGGGGACGTGACCCGCCCCGGAACAACTTCTCCCGGTCCGGATCCGGTCCGGTCTGCCGTGGAGGATGCGCGCCACCGGCAGGGCCGGTGGCGGACGGCCGGTCCTCCGCGGAGCTGTCATCCTGTGCCGTTTCCTGTGCAGCGGTGTTGTTCGCGGTTGTTCGGAACAACTCCTCCGCACCTTGTGTCCCGGACAGGGAAGTGCTGTCCGCCGGCTGCGCCACCTGAGGCCCGACCTCTTGGGGAACGACCTGCCCGGGCACCACTTTCACCCCGGCGGGGGCGACTCCCACATCTGGCGGTGCGAGGGTCAGTCCCATCTCCTCCGCGGCTTCCTGAACGGAGTCGTGCTCGCGGTCCAGTACGGAGCGCACCTTCTCCAACGTCTCGTCGACAGCGTCGAGCGCTGCGTCCTCCAACGTCGGATCGGCCAGGACCGGAGCGGGCGGATCCACGGTGTCGGCTTCCGGTGCCTGGCGCGGGGAAGCGCCGCCGGCCTTCAGGTGCCGGAGCTCGGACTCCAGCTGTTCGATACGGCGAGCCGCGTGATCCGCGACGGCTTGCGCCGTCTGCCGGTCCCGTTCGGCGCGGGCCAGTTGCCCTTGGAGCTCGAGCTCCTGGCTCTTGGCCCGCTGCACCGCCTGACGAAGGCCGACGAGTTCACGGGGAGCCACGGCGGCTGAGGAGGCCTCCAGGGTCTCAAGGCGGCGCGTCAGCTCCAGGACCTTGGCCTGCGCCTGGCCCAGCATGCCGAACAGCACCGTCGCTATCTGCAACGCCTGCTGACGGCCGTGCTCACTTGCCTCGAAGTTGCGTCTGACCCGCGCCAGTTCCTCGAAGGCCTCCAGAGCCTGACGGCTGACTTTGAGCAGTTCGTCCGCCGCCTTGGACGGTGGCACAGGAGTAGGTGCCCGCTGAGACAGTTCCCACAGCTGTCTGGGACGGGCAAGTCGCTCCCCGGCCTCGTGGCCGGCCTCATCGGGGAAGCACACGTCCGCGACCGCTTCGACCAGGGCCCACGACAGGCCGTCTCCCGCAAGACACGTCCGTAATCGGCGCAGATCCGGAACCCGTCCATCCGTGAAGTGATCGACTGTCAACTTCGCCTGCAGTTCAGCCACGTTGATCTCCGCTGAGGCGAGCCAGCTTCTGAGTGCGTTGTGGCAAAGGGAGTCCCTGTTCGATGAGCAGGGGCTTCGTCGTGTGCGGGGCATGATCGCGGAGGGGTAGGGGCAGGCAGCGGACGGCTTGTTGTGGATCGAGGAGGGTGCGATGCCGTCGGTGCTGGGGTTGATGGAACAGCGTGAGGCGCGGGCGAGGCAGGATCTGGAGTCCTGGACGGAGGTCCTGGAGCAGGCTCAGGCGGAGGTGGATGCCGCGCGGGAGCGGGTCGAGCGGGCCCGGGTGGGGCGTGAGGAGCTCGTGTCGGTGCTGGCCGGGGAGGGCGCGGTGAATACGCCGGTTTCCGTGCTGTCCGGTGGTGGGATGGCTGCTGCCGTGGGATCGGGCGGCCCCGGCGCGGGGCATGGCGAGCGGCCGCCGGTGTGGCGGTCGGGCATGGGCGAGGAGGTGCTCAGCGGCCTGTACCGGGAGGTGTTCGCCGCGGTGGTGGCTGCTTCGGGGCCGGTGAACGGGGTGGAGCTGACGCGGGCGGTGGGCCGGGAGGCGGAGATCAAGAACGAGGTGGAGAGGATCCGGCACCGTGCCTACGTGCTGGAGAAGCGGGGCTGGCTGGTGCGGGCGAAGGACGGACGGTTCATGCCCGTGCCCGCAGCAGTCGGGCGGGGCGTTTCTCCGGCCAGCGCGGAGCGTCTGCGGCCAGGCGCCGGGACAGCCTGATCACGGCGGCCCACCACACCATCTGGGTGTGGTGGTCGGGGCGGCGTTCGTGGTCGCGGTTGAGGCGGCGTGAGCGGGCCAGCCAGCTCAGCGTGCGCTCCACGACCCACCTGCGGGCCAGGACGACGAATCCGCGTTGTCCGTCGGAGCGGCGCACGACCTCGGTCCGGACTCCGTGGCGGGCGAACGCCTTGGCCAGCGCCGGACCCTGGTAGGCACTGTCGACCCACACCAGTTTCAGCAGCCGGCCGGGCTGGTCCATGAACGTCTCCAGTAGTGCGGGGGCGGCCTTGGAGTCGTGCACATCGGCCGTGGTCACGGTGACCTCCAGGAGCAGGCCCTCGGTGTCGGTCAGGATGTGACGCTTGCGGCCGTCACGTGACTTGCCGCCGTCGTATCCGCGGCTGTCCTCGCCGACGGTCTCGGAGGCGTCCACCGACTGACTGTCGATGATTCCCGCACTGGGCTCGGCGTTGCGGCCCGAGCGTTCCCTCGCCGAACGTCGCAGGCGTTCGTGCAGTTCACGCACGTAGCCGTAGGACCGCCAGCGGCGGAAGAAGTCGTAGACCGCCCGCCAGTACGGGAAGTCGACCGGCATGGCCGTCCACTTCACGCCGTTGTCGACCAGGTAGCGCACCGCGTCGAGTATCTCGCGGTGGCAGTACGCCTCCGGACGCCCGCCCCGCTTCAGCAGCCAGGCCGGAACCGGCATCGCCGAGCGGACCTCGGCCCACTCCGCATCCGTCATGTCACTGGGATAGCAGCCTGCCCGCAGCCCCGGAGCGATCGAACCGAACCGGTGCACGTAGCAGTCACACGCAGGGGTGACCGCGGTGGACGCAGGCACAGTGGTACTGCTCAACTGATCGGGCAACGGGCTTCCTTGGTCGTGCTGGTGTCGTAACCGCGTCACTACCAAGGGGCCCGTTCTTTCATGCCCGCGACCGCACCCGTACCTCTGTCCAGATGATCACCCGCGCCGCACGCCTCGAACGAAATCCGGTTAGCCACAACGCACTGAGGATGCCGACCAGTTCATTGATCTCGGCACACGAGCCACGCGGCGCTCCCCATGGGCGACCAGGACGCGTCATCTGCCCTCCCCCCGTAACAGTCCCCGTTTGTTCCGGGGACAACTCTCCTTCTCCCCGGAACAACATCCAACCCCTCGACCGGTCACCTCAAGGGACAGATCGTGAAGTTGACCCCGGCTCGTCTCCGGGCGCCCTACGTCTCCAGGCGGCATTCATGACCCTCACCCGCTCCACCCTGCTTCTCACGCTCCTCACCCTGGCTCTGCTGCTTTCCCTCGCGGCCGCAACGGCGGCGGCCGCTCTGGCGAGGTGGGACGGAGTGACCGTTCCGGCCGCCATCACGCGCGCAGGCGTGGCTTTCGCCGGGACGATGTCGCTGTGCCTCGGCCTCATCGCCCTGGTACGGACGGCACTGCCCTGAAGCGGTCGCCATGTGCAGCGAAAATCCCGTGCCCGCGCTCCGCCTGATCGGTAGGCTCGCCTCGCCCGCTGACACAACATCACAGCGCGCGCATCGACGAGTGAGGGGAGCCCGACCGTGCGTTACCGCACCGCTGTCGTCGCTCCCCGGTCACGGTACGACGTGATCCTGATGTCCATGTGTTCCCGGTGCCGGCCGCGCGGCCGCCGCCGGACACCCGTGACGAACACCTGACTCCCGTCCGTCCGTTGAGCCCTGTGGCCGGGTACGCCCCGATGCCGACGGCGTTGCATCAGGAATGATGCCGGATCAGGGAATCTGCCAGGCCTGACGCCAGGCCGTTTCGTCCCGGGAATCGCGCTCCCATGTTCGCGAGCACTCCGAAAGGCCCTGGGCCGTGCGCACCCACCAGCAACGCCATCACACCAGTCCGCTCACCAGCGTCCGAAATCTGGGCATCCTCGCCCACGTTGACGCCGGCAAGACCACCGTCACCGAGCGGATCCTGTATGCCACCGGCGCCACCCACAAGCGGGGCGAGGTCCACGACGGAACGACCGTCACCGATTTCGACTCGCAGGAGCGCGACCGTGGGATCACCATCTTCGCCGCGGCGGTGAGCTGTGTCTGGGACGGTCACCGGATCAACCTGATCGACACTCCCGGCCACGTCGACTTCTCCGACGAGGTGGAGCGCTCGTTGCGGGTGCTCGACGGTGCGATCGCGGTGTTCGACGCCGTCGCCGGAGTCGAACCGCAGAGCGAGTCGGTGTGGCGGCAGGCCGATCGGCACCGAGTGCCGAGGATCGCCTTCGTCAACAAACTGGACCGTGCCGGTGCCGACCTCGACACGGCGGTCGACTCGATCCGGGAGCGGCTGCATCCGGTCCCACTGGTGGTCCAGCTGCCGATCGGGCAGGAGGACGGGTTCACCGGGGTGGTGGATCTGCTGCGCATGCGCTCGCTGGTCTGGGGCGCCGGCCGCGACACGTTCGAGGAGGGCCCGGTGCCCGAGGCCCTGCGGGAAGAGGCGCACCGCCGCCGCCGAATGCTGGAGGAGGCGGTGGCGGAACTCCATCCGAACGCTCTGGAGGAGTTCTGCACGGAGTCGACGGTCTCCGCACCGACCCTGGCCGCAGCACTGCGCGACCTGACCCGAAGTGGCGAGGGAGTCGTGGTGTTGTGCGGATCGGCCTACCGCAACCGCGGGATCGAGCCGCTGCTGGAGGCCGTTGTGGCCTACCTTCCGTCGCCTCTCGACGTGCCGGCAGTACGCGGCACCCTGGGCAGCGCGGTGCAGGAGCGGATCGCCGACCCGGCGGAGCCGTTCGCCGCACTGGTCTTCAAGGTGCAATCGACCGCCAAGGGGCGGCTGACCTACCTGCGCGTGTACTCAGGAACGATCCAGAAGGGAGACGCGGTGCTCGACGCAGGCGCGCAGCGCAACGAGCGCATCGGCCGGATCCTGCGGGTGCAGGCCGACCGGCACGTGGAGGTGGACCGGGCGGAGGCCGGGGACATCGTCGCGGTGATCGGCCCGAAGGCCGCCCGCGCCGGTGCCACCCTGTGCACACCCGCGGCGCCGTTGCTCTTCGAACCGCCCACCGTGGCCGAACCGGTCGTCTCCGTGGCGGTCGAGGCCCGCAGGAGCCTCGACACCGACCGGCTGGCAACGGCGCTGGCACGGCTGGTCGAGGAGGATCCGTCGCTGGTGGTCCGGACCGACCCCGAGACGGGCCAGACAGTGCTGTCAGGAATGGGGGAGCTGCATCTGGAGGTGGCTGTGGAGAAGATCCGCCGTGCCCAGGGGCTGGACGTCGGTGTCGGACGGCCGCAGGTGGCCTATCGCGAGACGGTCGTCCGCGGGGTGTCCGGCCTGGTGTACCGCCATGTCAAGCAGGAGGGAGGCGCCGGGCAGTTCGCCCACGTCGTTCTTGACGTGGAAGCCCTGGAGTCCGAGGCCGGCACCGTTGACAACGCCTGCGGCAGCGCAGGGGGTTTCGTGTTCCGGTCGACGGTGGCAGGTGGCCGGGTGCCGCAGGACTTCGTCCGCGCGGTGGAGGCCGGCTGCCGGGACGCCCTCGCCGAGGGCCCTCTCGGCGGCCACCCGGTGACCGGCCTGCGGGTCACACTGACCGACGGAGCCACTCACTCCAAGGACTCCTCGGAGCCGGCGTTCCGCACAGCAGGCCGGTTCGCACTCCGGGAGGCACTGCGCGCCGGTGTGATGGCACTCCTGGAACCGGTGGTGGAGGTCACGGCCACCGTGCCCGACGATGCCGTGGGCGGTGTGCTCGGCGACCTGGCGGCGCGACGCGGCCGGGTCTCGGGCCAGGCAGCGCGGGCGGGCACAGCCGTGATCACGGCGACCGTGCCGCTGGCCGAACTGTTCGGCTATGCGTCCCGGCTGCGCAGCCGGACCCAGGGCAGGGGCACCTTCACCACCCGGGCCACCGGTTACGCGCCTGTGCCGGCAGCGGTGTCCGACGGGGTGCTGTCACGTTAGATGCCCCGGATGGCCCCGCCCGCAGGGGACCCCTGTCGGTTGATTCCGCCCCGCTGGATCTCATCCAGTGGGGCGGAGTGCTGCCAACGGTGAGATGCAGGTTTTGGCGGGTGGTCTGTCGGTGAGCCGGGCGCGAGGCGGGCGCCGCTGAGGGCGGCGCCGGTGACCTGGTGTTGCAGCCGGGTCTTGTCGAGGCCGCGGTAGCGGGATCGGCGCAAGGCGAAGGCTTGGCCGGCTTGGGAGATGCCTGCCCTCCACGCCTACGCGGGCGTCCGCAGCGGCGGCGCCACTGGCGCGACGATGCCGCCGCACGCCGGGCGGTCAGTGACCCCTCGATGGGATCGGCGGGGCGGTCGCTGAGGCACTGGGGGGCACCTACTCCAGGTCGGGGAACCCTTCGAGGCTCGCGGGCCGTGCGCTCGGTCTGCCGCAGCCGGTGTCCCAGCCGGTACCGCGGCGCCCGCCCAACTGGGTGAAGTTCGGGCGTTGACCAGCAGCCGGCAAGCTTTTCGATCATGGCCTGAATAGCTTGAGATCAAGCAATCGCCGTCGGCTCCGTTGCCCAACTCCCCCCTTGTAACCCGAGCGAGGTCGTGACGATGAGGAAAAGTACTGTCATCAGCCCCCTGATTGCCGGTGCGGCAGTGACCGTGCTGGCATGCCCGGTGCCGGCCTCCGCGGCGGACACACCGGTGACGGTCCAGGTCAGCTCCGGCACGCTCGACATCGCCGTCCCGACGGGGCCCGTGAACCTCGGTACGGTCACCGTCAGCAGCAGTCCGCAAACGGTCAGCAATGAGCTCGGCAACATCACGGTGACGGATGGCCGAGGCGGTAACACCGGCTGGACGGTCACGGCGAACGCCGTGGACTTCACCGGGCCCCAGAACATCTCCGTCTCCGCTCCCGGCTCCAGCAGTTACACAACGCCGAACGCCTCGGTCACCGGCACCGCCACCGTCACCCCCAGCAACCTGAGCGCGCTGTACCCCCCCGCCCCCGTCCAGGTGGCCACCGACGTGTCCGGGATCAATTCGGCCACCTGGAACCCGACGATCTCCCTCACCCTTCCGGCGAACGCCCTGGCCGGATCGTACAGCTCGACGATCACCCACTCCGTCGCCTGACAGCCTCAGGCGGAAATCAGCAGAGGCACTGTGCGCAGGTTCGTTTCTCTCGCAGTGCTGGTGGCCACGTCATTCGTCCTGGCCACCGGCACTGCCTCGCCCGCATCCCGCGACTCGGACGCGGCCCGTCGGCCGGGCCCCCCGGATGTGGGCAGCGTCGGCGTACGTCTCGTCGATGTTCCGGCCGACCTGATCGGCGATCCCCGGGCGAGGCAGTACGTCATCGACAACCTGAAGCCCGGTACCACCGTGAGCCGACGCATCGAGGTATCGAACACCTCGGAGTCCGGACTGCATGTCACGCTCTACTCCGGGGCCGCGGACATCGTGCGCGGCTCCTTCGTCGGTGCGGCGGGCAATACCGGAAACGAGCTCACGACCTGGATCAAGCTCCGTCAACGCAGCCTGGACATCCCCGCCCACTCCGTGGCCCGCGACACCGTGACCATCGCGGTGCCCAGGGATGCGGCCCCCGGTGAGAGATACGGCGTGGTGTGGGCACAGGTCAGCAGTCGACACAAGGACGGTGGCATCTCCTTGGTCAGCCGCACCGGTATCCGGGTCTACCTCTCGGTGGGCGGCAACAATCCACCACTGCCGAAATTCACGGTGGACACGATGACGGCCGCGCGTGACCGCGACGGGCGCGCCGTCGTGCAGGCCCAGGTGCACAACACCGGTGGTCGTGCTCTGGACCTCGCGGGCTCCATGAAGATGTCGCAGGTATCCGGAAGCCTCAGCGCGGGTCCGTACGAGGTTCAGCTCGGAACGACCTTGGCACCGGGCCAGTCCCAGCCGGTGAGGGTCGTCGTGACCGACCAAGTGGAGGACGGCCCGTGGGACGTCTCCCTGAGTCTGAAGAGTGGACTGCTGAAGGAAACCTATAAAGCTCGGATCACCTTTCCGCACAATCCTGGTGTCGCCGCGGCAGTCCGTTCACGCCATCAGCAGCCGAGCGCTCTGCACCCGGCCCTCATCGCAGTGCCGGCGGCACTGGCTCTCCTGTTTGCCGTGGCGCTCGGGATCACCCTCTCCCACCGCCGACGCGGCAGGGGCAAACCGGCATGATCCCGGTTCCCGTCCGAGTCGGACGCTGTCGGTAACACCGCGAGGGCCTGCGTGACGTCGGTCTGTACGCCCCGTTGGGGTTGTGCAGGCCGACGTCGTGTTCAGGGGGATGGCTTCGTCTCCTTGCGCGGGCCGGGCTTCGCGGATGCCGAGTTCGCAGCACTCCGCCCCGCTGGATGAGATCCAGCGGGGCGGAAACAACCGATACAGGGCCCCTGCGGGCGGGGCCGTCCATGGCATCCCGGCAGGGCCGGTCAGCCGGTCACTCGGCCGGGACTGCGGGGAACGCCTCGCGCGGCGTGCTCGTGGGCGTGTACCGCTGGGGGACCGCGGTGGTCGGCACCAGGTCCTTGTGGATCACCTTCGCCACGCTCTGGATGGTGGCGACGCCGTAGTCCATCGTGCTGTTGTCCTGCGTCAGCACGGAGATGTAGTAGTCGTGGCCGCCGCCCTTGAACGCGCCGACGCTGTGCACGCGCCAGCCGTGCGTGGCCCGTGACAGCCAGCCGTTCTTGACGTGCACCTTCACGGAGGAGGGCGCCCCTGCCGGAGTGCCCCAGCGCTGTGAGGCGACGACCGTGTTCATGAGCTTGAGGATGTAGGCGCGGGAGTTGTCGCTCAGCACCGAGTTCTTCGCGGTGATCAGCGAGAGGAGCTTCTGCTCGTCCTTCACGTTGATCTGTGTGAGTCCCCAGTAGCCGCCCGAGCCCGGCACGGTCTTCGTCATGCCGGCCGCGGTGAGGAAGCCCTTGACCTTGGTGAGGCCGAGTTGCTTCCACAGCGTGCTCGTCGCGCTGTTGTCCGACTTGGTGATCATGGCCTTGGCGAGGTCGGCCTCGCGCTGCGTGAGATAGCGGTTCTGCTTCTTGGCGTCCCACAGCAGCGTCGCGAGGACGGTCACTTTGACGACGCTGGCCGAGTCGTAGGCCGAGGTCGAACGGAGGCTGCACGTCGTCTTCGTGGTGCGGTCGTAGAGGCCGACGGCAATGGTGCCCTTGCGGTTCTTCAGGGCCGTCGTGATGTCCTGCTGCAGCTTCGCGGCAAGGCCGGCCTTGCCGGACGTGCAGGCCACCTGCGGTGTGGCGGCAGCAGCGGGTGCGGCGGCGGCCACGAGCGGTGCGAGCACTCCGGCCGCGAGGCTCGCGGACAGCACGCGGGCAGGCCGGGATATCCGGAGAGTCATTCGGAGGTTTCCATCCCCTTGATGTGGAGCGGGTGCGCACCCGCGCACCCGCGCCACACGACTCACCGCAGCGTCGGATGGTTGTAGCTGTTACTGAAACTTGATCGGGTCCGAGTCTCCGCTCGCACCCGGGCCGAAGCCGGCCGGGCCGGTGCGGCTCCGTCGCGCCGTGGATGAGGTCGTCTGGCCGTTCACAACGGTCCGCCGGTGATACCGAACCCGCGGGCCGCCGTGGAAGAAGTGGTCGGTGAGGCCGGGCAGCTGGGCGACAGTGAGCTGGTGGGCGCCGTCGTCCTGGAGTGTTCGTGTCCCGGAAGAAGCAGGAATCGCTGGCAAGGCGTCATATGAGTCTGTCGTCAGCCTTTGTCCATGTTTGCTTCCCGGCCCGGCCGTCATCGGCGATGTCTTCGGTCAGAGCACCCCCGCCGTCGGCGAACGTGGTTCTGTACGCACCTGAATTGCCGGGGATCGCGTTGGTCGTACCGGCAAGCAGGAACACGCTCGCGGTGGCCGCGAGCGCGGCGAGAACCATCCGTCTCACAGAGCCCTCCTTGTCGTCCGATGGCACGGAGTGTGCAACCGGAACGGCACCTGGTACGTACCACCCGGTGGCCAGGAGAGTATCGCGTGCGTGATCCAACGTCGTGCCTCCCGATATCGCCTGCGCAAATGAGTCGTCACCTGCTGGCTGAAGCGCACCGGTTCCTGGACTGGGCCCGGGAGCAGGGAGCCGAGCTGGACGGCACCGACCACAGCGTCTGGTTCGTGCAGGGCGTGCTCGAGTCCATGGCGCAGGACAACGGCGAGGAGCCCTCCCTCCGGGCGGTCAAGTGCCTGGCGTACGCGGTCTACCTCGCCGAACTCCTCGCCGGTACCTGTCGCGACGTCAGGTGCGTCGTCGACGGCGTGGGCATGAACCTGCGCTCGGTGCTCGCCGTTCGCGAGGGCGGGCCCGTGCAGTTCCCCCTGGCGTGGGTGCGGAGCTGCATCGACGACCCGTGTGGCGGCAACGTCGGATTCACGTTCGCCGGGGCGCTCAGGGACTTCGGTGAGGACGGGCGGGCCGCGGCCATGTACGCGCAGCTGAAGCAGTTCGACGAGTCGCGCGCCCGGTGACACGGTCCGTCTGCCGGCGCCCCGGCTGCTGAGTGACCCGGCGCCGTTCGGGACGACCCTGAGCGGCGCGCCGGACCTGTTCTCGTACGGCCGGACGATCGCGGGCGGGCGTGCGGGTGAGGCGCCGGGTCAGATCAGCAGCCTTGCGCAACCGCTTGTTGCACCCGGGCTGCTGGGGCATCGGTGGCTCCTGCGGACTCAGGCCCCCACTGTCCCGTCGACACCCTCACGCAGAAAGTCCGCGTGCCCGTTGTGGCGGCCGTACTCCAGGAGCACGTGCACCATCACCATCCGCATCGATACCTCCTCGCCCCATCTCGGCTGATACCCGGCCTGGTCCAGGGACTCGGCCTCCCGCTCGATACGGCGCGAGTTCGCCACCTCGGCCTCCCAGGCCACGAACGCCTCGTCCCTGGTCGACGCGCTCGCGTCGTACGCCGCCTGGAAGTCGATCGTGTCGGACCAGACCATGGGTGCATCGTTGTCCTCGAACACTCGACGGAACCAGGCACGCTCCACCTCCGCCATGTGCCGCACCAGACCGAGCAACGAAAGCGTGGACGGCGGCATGGACGGCTGCCGGAGCTCCTCGTCGGTAAGCCCTTCGCACTTCATGGCGAGGGTCGCGCGGTGATAGTCGAGAAAGGCCCGCAGCATGTCGCGTTCGCTTCCAAAACTGGGCGGTCCTATGCGATTGTCGCTGGTCACTGACCGTGCTCCTCATCCGTGCATGCATTCAGGCGGCAGCCCGCGCCCGGGGACGGTCGCAGGCCGGTGAGATCCGGCTCCTCGTACACCGCGCGGAAGTTGACGGCGTGTGCGGATCCGGCGCCGAAGGGTCCGACGCCGGTGGCCGCGAAGGCCAGGACCTCACCGAGGGGGGAACACGTCCCCGGCCGGTCAGCTCGATCCGTTCGCCCTGGAGGTGTACCGCCCCATCGGCTACTCGAACCGCGCGGTGTCGCCTGCCCCTCGGCGTACGATCTCGGCTTCACCGCCGGAGAAGTCGATGACCGTGGTCGGTTCGGTGCCGCAGTCGCCCGAGTCGACCACTGCGTCCAGCACATGGTCGAGGCGTTCCTTGATCTCCCAGCCCTGTGTCAGCGGCTCTTCCTCGTCGGGCAGCAGCAGCGTGCTGGAGAGCAGCGGCTCACCGAGTTCCGCGACGAGCGCCTGAGCAACGGCATGGTCAGGAATCCGGACTCCGACCGTCTTCTTCTTCGGGTGCAGCAACTGGCGCGGCACCTCCTTCGTCGCGGGCAGAATGAAGGTGTAACTGCCAGGCGTAGCCGCCTTGATCGCCCGGAACACGTCGTTGTCGATCTGCACGAACTGGCCCAGCTGCGCAAAGTTCTGGCACACAAGGGTGAAGTGGTGACGATCGTCGAGGTTCCGGATCGATCGGATCCGGCCGATGCCGTCACGACTGCCCAGCTGGCATCCCAGGGCGTAACAGGAATCCGTCGGGTAGGCGACGAGCGCGCCGGATCGGATGCTGTCAGCCACGCTGCTGATGGTGCGCCGCTGAGGATTCTCGGGGTGCACGTCGAAGTACTTCGCCATTCGCCGAGTCTAGAGCGTGTTGCGGGCCCTTACCTGCCAGGTTGCGGCTGCTGCAGTACGCCTTGGATGTGCCCGGCACCTCACCGGCAATGAGCGGCTGTCGCTGTCGCCGTCGTCGAGTGCGACGTGCGTGCGGGCATGGAACTGCCGGACCTGGGACGGCCGAAAGACCGAGCCATGGCCGGATCGCCGCCGTCCGGGACCGGCCGGCACCTGCGCTGGGTACCTTCTCGGCATGGAGCAGATGCGCAGGACTCTGACGTCCGAGGACGTCGTGGCGAAGATCCGGAGCGATGTCGCCGAGGGCGTGTACCGGCCGGGTGATCAGCTGCCCACCCCCGACAGCCTCGCCCGGGAGCTGGGCAAGCTCACCAAGGCGGTCGACTCCGCGTACCGGCAGCTGATCGAGCAAGGGGTGCTGGTGGAGGGCCTGCTCGAGCCGGGTGTCTTCGTGGCCGATCCGGAGATGGACCCGGGTGTCCGCAGCGTCGTGCAGGCGGTGCGCAGGCTGCAGCTCCAGGTCGAGCGGCTCGACAAGGGGCTTGGCGAGCTCACCGAACGCGTGGGGCGCATGGAGCGCAGCCTGCGCGAGGTCAACCGCGAGTGCGGGGGTGGACACGGATTCCAGTACTGATCCGATTCCAGTACTGGCCTTTGACCGTGCTCCGGGCGCCTGCCCGCCGTCCGTCATGCACGCGGTGGCAGGCGAGGAGGCGGTCATTCCGGCGACGAACAGGCAGAATCAGCGGATGGCCATGTTGGACGGGGTTGCGCACCGAGTCGCCGACGGACAAACCGTTGAGTTCCGTCCCACCGGCTCCTCGATGGTTCCCTTGATACGCAGCCGGCAGCTGGTTGTAGTCGGACCGGCCGATCCGGCGAAGCTGGAGGTCGGTGACATCGTTCTCGCCCGCGTTGCCGGCACCGTGTATCTGCATCTCGTTTCGGCAGTGGACAGACCCAGGAAACGGGTGCAGATCAGCAACAACCGCGGACGCGTGAACGGTTGGACGAGCCACGACCGGGTCTACGGTCTCTGTCTGGCCGTCGACGGTGTCCGCCGGCCAGGGGCTCAGAGCAAGCTTCGCGGGGCCGGGACCGGGATCAAGGCCACTCCTCTTGGCGCGGCGCGGCTGGAGCTGCTGCCACTCCGCGTGGAGCATGCCGACGAGATGGCCGTCGCACTGTCCGACGCTTCCTTGCACACCTTCATCGGCGGCATTCCGGCCACGGCACAGGAACTGCGCGTCCGCTACGAACGCATGGTGACCGGTTCCCCCGACCCTGCGGTCTCCTGGTGGAACTGGGTGCTCCGGCTGCGTGACGAGGCACGTCTGGTGGGCACGGTCCAGGCGACGATCGGTCCGTCGGAGGAGGGCACGGAAGCCGAGATCGCCTGGGTCGTCGGAGTGCCGTGGCAGCGGAGGGGTATCGCAACGGAAGCGGCGCAGAGGCTCGTTGTCTGGCTCGAGCAGCTACCTGTGCAGTCCCTCATCGCCCATATCCATCCGGACCATCAGGCGTCGGCTTCCATCGCCTCCGCCATCGGCCTGTCACCGACAGACCGATGGCAGGACGGCGAGGTCAGGTGGGAACGGGCGGTGACGGTGCATCCTCGCAGGAGGGGTGTGGGGCAGCCGTGAGCCACCCGGCCCGGACACCTCGCTCAGGCTTCGGCGAGACTGCCGGTGCTGAGGGCTGGTACCTGCCCGACGCCTGGACCGACCGTTCAGCGCGCCGCCACCGATTGCAGGAGGGGCTCGTCCATGGCCGGGACCGGGGTCGCGTCCGTGGTGGACGGCTTGCGCACCAGCAGCAGGGCTGCATCGTCGTGGAGGCTGCCGCCCACATGGGCCAGCAGTTCGTCGGCCAGAGCGGCCAACGTGCGGGACGGCTCGTCCGAGGCGTGCCGCGCCACCCCCTCGATCAGGGGGAAGAACTCCCGGCGTTCGTTGCGCGCCTCGGTGACCCCGTCGGTGTAGAGCAGGAGCTGGTCGCCGTCGGTGAACGGCAGTACCTGAAGGCTCGGCGTCTCGCCGGTGAGGGCGCCCAGCCCCAGAGGCGGAGCGGGGCGGGCGGGTTCCACAGCTGTGACGGTGGAGTCCCGGACCAGGAGCGGCGGGGCGTGCCCGCAGTTGACCACCTCCATGTACCCCGACCGGAAGTGGCCCACGACCACGGCGGTGACGAAGTCGTCCGCACCGAGGTTGCGCGACAGGCTCCGCTCGATCCGGGCGACGACGTCCAGGAGGTCCGGCTCGTCGTAGGCGGCCTCGCGAAAGACACCGACGACCAGGGCGGCCGTGCTCACCGCGGGCAGCCCCTTGCCGCGCACATCGCCGACGATCATCCTGACCCCGTACGGAGTGGGCAAGAGGGCGTAGAGGTCCCCGCCGATCCGGGCCTCCGCCGCGGCGGCGCTGTAGCGGACGGCCACCTGGAACTGGCCGACGGTGGCGGGCACCGGCTTGAGGAGCGCGTGCTGAGCGGCCTCGGCCACGGAGCGGACGGCGGCCAGGATGCGTTCGCGGCGCTCTCGCAGCGCGCTGGCCAGGCTGCTTGCCAGAGTGACGGCCACCAGCGCGGACAGCAGGATCGCCTGCTCACCCGCCGGGGCGTCGCCACGGGTGCCGAGTGCGGTACCCAGCGTCACGGCGAGGATGCCGGTGCCGAGCACTCCGCACGGTCGGCAGGTGGCAGCGGCCAACGCGGGCCCGACGGCCAGCAGCGGCAAGTAGGCCATGCCGGCTCCGGTGGCCAGTGCGAGGAACGCGACGGCAGTGACGATCAGAGCGGGCGCGCAGACAGCGAGCTGTGAGGCGACGCCCGTCCCGTCCGGCGCCACTGTCCCCCCGGCCTGGGAGGGTGTCGTACGGGCATACGGCCGGACACGCCCGGAATTCGCCGCCCGCCGTGTCAGACTCCGCAACCAGGTCGGCCGGCGATCGCGACGCCCGTCCCGTATCTGGATCGTGTTCCTCAGTGGCAACGGCCTATCCCTCCGCACACTCGAATGTCCGTTTTGGCCAGAAAACACGCATCTTGTGAGTGCGGCAAGGGCGGGATTTTCAGATAGTGAGCGACATGCCTCGTGTCACGCGGCTCGCCGTGGGAATCAGTAGTTCCCGGATCTCGTCGACGCGGTGACGCTGGTCCGCCCGCAGGGAGACCCCGAGCGAGCCGAGTGTGTTCCCGCGGTACACGGGCACCGCGACGCAGAAAGTGCCGAGGCTGTACTCCTCCAGGTCCATGACGACCGGCTCGGCGGGCTCGCGGTCCAGCAGGCGGAGGAGCTCTGCGCGGCGGGTGATGGTGCGGGGCGTGAGATCGGCGAGGTCGTGCCGGGAGAGGTAGTCGTTGCGTCCCTCCTCGTCCAGCTCACGCAGCACGCACTTGCCCAGCGCCGTGGCATGCCCGGCGTCCTCGAAACCCACCCACAGGTCGACCCGTGGTGCCCGGGGGCCGTCGACGATCTCGGCGACACGGATCTCCCCGTCCTCGTAGAAGGTCAGGTAGGCGGCGGCCGCCAGTTCGTCGCGCAGGGCACCGAGCGTGGGGCGGACCCGACTGAGCACTGCCTGCCCGTGGCTTCCGTGGTGCAGGGCCTGCACCTTGTCTCCGATGACGAACGCGCCGTCGTCCAGTTTGCGCACGTACCCGTCGTGAGCGAGCGTGCGCAGCAGGTGATACGTGGTGGCGAGGGCAAGGCCCGCCTCCCGCGCCAGCTGCTTCGCCGTGGCGCCGCCGTCATGTGCCCCCACGGCTTCCAGGAGTCGGAAGGCCCGCTGGACGGAAGTGATGAGGGTGGGTCCACCTTGAGCACCCATGGTTCAAGGTTGCGCCCGCCGGCCCCCCGCAGCAAGGCGCCCGGGCGGTGACGACATGGGCACGCTTCAGGCTCATGGTGATGAGGGGCGGCGGCTTCCATGCTGGAGGTTGCTACGAACTCCCGCCCTCATTGAACACTTCAGGCGTCACTTCCGTATGGAGCTCAGCGCTTCCCCCACAGCCGGCGCACACTCACGGCCGACCGGCTATGAAGCATTGGAGTTCCAATGAGACATACAGTTCGACGACGCTCAAGAAGAGGCAGAAGACTGGTCGTTGCCTCGGTCGCGCTGGTCCTGGGCGGGGGTGGTCTCGTCGCGATCACCTCCTACGCCTCAGCCGGCGAAGGCTGGGGCTCCTGGGGCGGCAAGGCCGACGAGCAACAGCAGACCCAGAGTGCGGGTCTTTCGGCGTCCACCATCAAGTGCCCTGAAGTGGCGAACGGGCTCCCCGACGTGCCGGAGGCGGCCCGGGCGGAGGTCGACCGCGAACTGGCCACGATGGACAGCCAGATAACGGAGGCTTATCAGCGGTTCGCCGATGAGAAGGAACAGATAGAGCAGGATCCGCAGTTCGTCCAGAACGCGATCCTCGGACCGCTCCAGGACAAGCGGGCCGCGAGCATCGACCGCATAGCCGTCGCCATCGGCCGGGCAGCCGGGCAGCGGCCCCAGGGGCTGGAGGCATTGGCTCCTTGCGCCTTGCAGGCGGATGAGGCGGACAACGCCAACGGCGGTCAGGATCAGGGTGACGGTCAGGATCAGGGCCAGGACCAGGACCAGGGCCAGGGCCAGGGTGACGGCCAGGACCAGGGTCAGGGTCAGGGCCAGGCGGGCAACGGCCCCGAGGCCGGCGACTTCGTCGACATCGAGTCGGTGCAGCCGAATGTCCAGAACCCCCGCAAGCTTCGTAACGCCTCCCGCGGCACCTTCTCCACGAAGTGCGGTGTCAACGCGAACGGCAAGTTCAACCCTGACAATGTGATCGTCGCCCCGGGTGTCAGCAACGGCGCGCACCACATGCACGACTATGTCGGCAACCAGGCCAATGACGCGTTCGCGAGCGACGACGACCTGGCAGGCGGCCAGACCACCTGCAACAACCAGGGGGACAAGTCGACGTACTACTGGCCCGTGCTGCGTCTGCAGAACGGCCAGAACGAGAACGACGCCGAAGCGGACGGCGGCGGCAAGGACCAGAACGTCGGCGAGATCCAGACGCCTTCCCAGGTCACGCTGAACTTCGTGGGAAGCCCGGTCGGCAAGGTCACCGCGATGCCCCGCTTCCTGCGGATCATCACCGGTGACGCCAAGGCCTTCGTCAACGGGAACGCGAATGCCAACGCCTCCTGGAGCTGCACCGGATTCGAGAACCGCCAGCTGAAGGACAAGTACCCGATCTGCCCCGAGGGCAGCCAGGTGGTCCGTTCCTTCAAGTTCCAGAGCTGCTGGGACGGTCAGAACATCGACAGCGCCAACCACCGCACGCACGTGGCCTTCGCCGACCAGAACGGCAACTGCCCGAACGGCTTCCAGGCCATCCCGCAGCTGGTGCAGCGGATCGTCTACGACGTGCCGCCGCCGGTCTTCGACGGCGAGAACGCCTCGGTGTTCGCGGTCGACTCCTTCCCCGAGCAGCTGCACAAGCCGGTCACCGACCACGGCGACTTCATCAACGTCTTCGACGACAACCTCATGAAGGAGTTGGTCGACTGCATCAACACCGGCCGACAGTGCGGCTCCGACGACCCGGGTGACCCTCAGACCGGCCCCGAGGAGGGTCCCGATGCCGGGGATGGGTCGGATGCCGAGTCGCCTGCCGAGTCGCCTGCTGTGAAGGATGACAAGCCGAGTTCTCCTGGTCCGGTGGAGGGGCCAGGGGCGGGCAAGCCTGCTGTCAAGGATGTGAAGCCGAGCGCTGCTGCTCCGCAGGAGAGCTCGGATGCCGGCGCGCCTGCTGTGAAGGACGTGAAGCCGAGTGCTCCTGTCCCGACGAAGACCCCGGCTGCTGTGGCTGAGGCGGATGCCGGCGCACCTGCTGTGAAGGACGTGAAGCCGAGCACTGCTGGTCCGGAGGACAGTTCCGATGCTGCGGCTGAGACAGGTCAGAGCGCGCCCACGGCGCAGGGCGCGCCGGATGCGGGTGCGAACGGCCCGGCGTCCCCCGTTGCCGGCGAACCGCAGGGCGGCCTTGCTGATACGGGTGCCGTGCTGTGGCCGAGTGCGGCCGCACTCGTGCTGCTGACCGCCGGTTTCCTGCTTCTTCGGGCGCGCACCCGCCGCAGGACGGTCCGTCACCGCTGATGTAGGCCGTTTGTGCAGGCCATCGAGATCCCCGGCCGGACCGGAAACACCGGTCCGGCCAGGGATCCGGAGGCCGGGCGCAGGCACATCCGCTCATGAACGCTCGGCGGACTCCGGCGCGCTGGGGCGCGGCAGGCCAGGACGCGCTCTGGGAGCGTACTGAGCGGCCTGCGTGCGGAACATCGCGGCGTAGCGCCCCTTCGCCGCCATCAGTTCGTCGTGGCTGCCGTGCTCGGCCAGACGGCCGTGGTGCAGGACATGGATGAGGTCGGCGTGACGCACACCGGACATACGGTGGGTGACCAGGACGACGGCGCGCTGCGGGCCGGCGAGGCGCCGGATGCGGTCGAAGGCCTCGATCTCCGCCTCGGGGTCCAGCGCCGAGGTCGGCTCGTCGACGATGAGAATGCTGTCGGCCGGACAGGTCGTCGTGCGCCAGTGGGTTCGGGCCAGCCCGATCTTCTGCCACTCGCCGCCGCTGATCTCCGAAGCGCCCCGGAACACTCGGGCCAGTAACGTCCGTAATCCGTGGGGGAGTCTGTCGATGACCGGCGCGGCTCCGGCATAGTCGACCGAGGCTTCCAGCTCCTCGTCGAAGGCCGCCCGGTGGGGACGTCCGATCCCGATGTTCACGGCGGCTGTCATCGGCCAGCGCTGGAAGTCCTGCGTGAGCAGAGAGACCCTCTCGAAGACCTGGGACCGGTTCAGATCGGTCAGCTCCACAGCGCCCCATCGCACGCTGCCGCTCTGGGGCAGCAGCAGTCCGGCGAGAATCTTCATCAGCGTGCTCTTGCCCGAGCCGTTCTCGCCGACGACCGCGATCACCGACCCCATCGGAACGGACAGGGACACCTCGTCCAGCGCGGGCTCGTCCCGGTCGGGATACCGGTAACTGACCTTGTCCAGGGCGATCTTGTCCATACGGGCGGGCACGCCCGCTCCTGTGTCAGGGATCGCGCGCCGGCCCGCCTCGGTCAGGAATCGCTCGTGATCCTGGACGTAAAGGGACTCCTCGTGAAGCTGGTTGACGTTCATCACCAGCGCCCCCAGGCTGGCCGAACCCGACCGGACGGCGATCACCGCGGTGCCGGCGACCGCGAGTTCCATGTGTCCGGCGACGATGAGCCAGATCATGACCCCGTAGGTGCAGGCCATGGCCAGGCCGGAGAACGCCGCGGCCACGAGCTCGGTGACCGCCTTGTCGTTGGCGAGCCGCTTCTGTTCGGCCTCCGCGCTTTCGGACATGTCGCGGTAGCGGTCCAGCAGGAACGAGCCGACCGCATGGATCCGTACCTCCTGAGCGGCGCTGCGTTCGGTGAGCAGGTTGCCGATCAGACGGCCTGCCCGCACATGCTCGACCCAGGACATCACCGATACGTACCTCTCCTGCGCCACCCTCATCGCCCCCCAGCCGCGCGGTGCCGCGATCAGCAGCAGCATCGGCAGCAACGCCGGGTGCAGAATGGTGAGGACGCCGGCCGTGGCGACCAGGGCGATGGTGCTGTTGAGGGCGGCGACACAGGCACCGATCATGACCCGGGCGGCGGCGGCCCCGTACTGCGCCACGTCGATCAGACGCCGGAACGCCGGGTCCTCGATCGCCTCCAGTTCCACGGCGGCGGCCGCCGCCAGGTACTCGGTGGTGGCCAGCCGCTCCACCAGCGGCTCCAGACGCCCGGCCCGCGACGTGGACCAGCCCGCGAGGGCGGCGTTGACCACGGCGACGGCGGCGACGGTGATCAAGGCCGGCAGGGCCGTACGCAGCCGGTCGATCGCGGTGCCGCCGCCCAGCAGGGCATGCATGACCGCGTTGACGGCCAGCAGGCTTGCCGCCGCGGCAACACCCTGCCCCACCTCGCTGATCCCCACGCCTAGCAGGGACGGGCGGTCGGCCCGCCAGGCTCGGCGCAGCGTCCCCAGCACCAGCCGGGGCAGAGCCCGGATCGCCGTGAGCATCGTCAGGTCGAGCTGGGCCCGCTCGTGCTCGGACCAGCCGGTGTCGTACCGCAGCGGCCCCCCGAACAACTCCCGTTCGGCCTCGGAGACGGTGGGCTCGATCATGCGTACGCGCCGGAAGAACCGCTTCACGCCATGTCACCTGCGCCCATGTCCGGTGCATTCGCGGCCAAGTAGCCTGAGTGCGCCCCGGAGCTGCCGAGGTCGGTGGCCGGCCGGCCTGCGGCAACCACCCTGCCCCGGCCCACGCCGTCCCGCTCGGCCGTGACGATCCAGGTCTTGCCCCGTCGATGCGGCTTGCCCCAGCGTCCGAAGGACGCCGCGTGCGTCGTCGTCATCCCTGCCCCCCGATCCCCTTTGCCTTCTACGATGCCCCGCAACGGGCGCCCGGCCTCGAATCCGGCCGGACTTCTTGCGCACGTGACACGGCAACCTTGGTGACCGGCCCGGGGGGAGGCCGTGACGGTCGCATGCGCGGGCCGAGGACGATGCGCACCTGTTCACCTGGCGGGGAGTACCGGCATGGCTGTGCGCTCAGCGCTCACCGGCGGTTGCCGAGAGACCCGCCTTGACGTGGCGTGTGAGGTCGTCGACGAGGACTTCCTCCCGTCCGGACCCGAGGACGTCGAGGATATGGCGGGCGACGTCCTCGGGGCTGGTCTTGGGCTGGTCCACGTCTGCCGCCATGTCGGTGTCGATGAAGGCAGCGTGAGCGGCGACCACCAGAGTGCTCTGGCCGCGCAGCTCTTCACGCAGGGCGTTGGTCATCGACCAGGCGGCCGCCTTGGAGACTCCGTACCCGCCGACCTGTGGCAGCGGGAGCCAGGACAGCACGGAGAGCATGTTGACCAGTGCGCCACCGCCGTTGCGTCCGAGCACCGGGGCGAAGGCCCGGCTCATAGACAGCGTGCCGAACAGGTTGGTCTCCAGGTCCGCGCGGGCGTCGTCGAACGTGGGCGCGGTCAGCAGTGAACTGCGGTGCATGACCCCGGCGTTGTTGACGAGCAGGTTGGTGTCCGCGCAGCGTTCGGCAGCGGCGGCGACATCGGCCGGGTCGGTGATGTCCAGTCCGACGGGGACCAGGCCGGGGTCGGTCACGGTCCGGGGGTCACGGGCTCCGGCGTAGACGGTAGCGGCGCCGGCGGCCACAAGGGCAAGGGCGATGGCTCGCCCCAGGCCGCGGTTGGCCCCGGTCACGAGCGCGGTACAGCCGGCGATCTCGAAGGTGGTCACAAGTTCTCCAGAATGGTGGCGTTGGCCAGTCCGCCGGCTTCGCACATGGTCTGCAGTGCGTAGCGGGCGCCGCGAGCGCGCATGGCGTGGACGAGCGTGGTCATCAGGCGGGTGCCGCTGGCCCCGAGGGGGTGGCCGAGGGCGATGGCGCCGCCGTGGACGTTGACCTTTGCCGGGTCGGCGCCGGTCTCCTGGAGCCAGGCCAGGACGACACTGGCGAACGCCTCGTTGACTTCGAACAGGTCGATGTCGTCGAGGTCGAGACCGGCGCGGCGGAGCACCTTCTCGGTGGCCGGGATGACTCCGGTGAGCATGAGCAGGGGGTCGGAGCCGGTGACGGCGAAGCTGTGCAGCCGGGCGAGCGGCCGCAGCCCGAGGCGTGCCGCGGTCTCGCTGGAGGTGATCAGCACGGCGGAAGCGCCGTCGTTGACCGGGCTGCTGTTGCCTGCCGTGACCGACCAGTCGATGTGCGGGAACCGCTCGGCGAAGCCGGGGTCCTGGAATGCGGGCCGGAGCCCGGCGAGGATCTCGGGTGTGGTTCCGGGGCGTACCGACTCGTCGCGCGTGACCGGTCCACTGTCTGTGCGGACCGGGGCCGTCTCGATGTCGAAGAGCCCGGCCTCCCAGGCGGCGGCCGCCTTGGCGTGCGAGGCCGCGGCGAACTCGTCCATCGCGTTCCTGCCGAGAGACCACTGTGCGGCGATCAGCTCGGCGCTGATGCCCTGTGGCACCAGGCCCTCGGGATAGCGAGCGGCGATGCCGGGCCCGAACGGGTCCTTACCGGGCGGCACGTTGGACCACATCGGCACCCGGCTCATCGACTCCACACCACCGGCGACCACGATGTCGTACGCCCCGGAGATGACCCCCTGGGCGGCGAAGTGCACCGCCTGTTGCGAGGATCCGCACTGCCGGTCGACTGTGGTGGCGGGCACGGACTCGGGGAAACCGGCCGACAGCCAGGCGTATCGAGTGGTGTTCATGGCCTGCTCACCGACCTGATCGACCGTGCCGCCCACGACGTCGTCGACGAGCGCCGGGTCGATCCCGCTGCGCTGGACAAGCGTACGGAGCGTGTACGCGAGCAGGTCGACCGGATGGACACCGGACAGCGCACCGCCCGGCTTTCCCTTGCCGATCGGGGTACGGACGGCCTCGACGACGACGGCGTCACGCATGGCGACCTTCCTCTGCACCGTCCCGGACGGTGGGCTGGATGATGCGGGCCTGCTGGGCCAGTGCCAGCAGGCGCCCGTCGCCGGACCACACGGTGCTGTCGTCGATCGCCCAGCCGCTGCCCGCGTGCTCGGTGCGCATGCGCACCAGCGCCCACCCGTCGACCGGGCCGGCGTCCAGGGCGTCGGTGAAGTGCACGGTCAGCTCGGCCGTCGGAACCGGACGCGGCGACGTCCATACGGCGAAGAGTGCGGGAGGCAGGGCGTCCGTGAGGATCACCACTGCCTCGGCGTCCAGCTGGCGCCCGTCGGCGAACCGTATCCACGCCACCAGTTCGGCCCGCTCCCCGCCGCCGAGCGGGCGTGCGCCGGTGGCCGGGCGGATCTCCAGATGCCGTGCGAACGGGGCCAACTCCTGGGGGAGGCCGATCGGCCCGCAGCCCTCCGGTCCCGGTACGGGCGGCGTCGGCCACGCACTGTACGCAGGCCCCGCACCACCCTGCCCGAAGAGCGCCGTTCCCGTCAGTGCCGCTTCGCCGCCCTGGCGCCCGGTGAACGTACTCACAGCGGCCCGGCGCCCTGCCCGAGGGGTATGAGTCGCGAAGTGCAGCGGCCGCTGGTCGACGGGAGTCAGGAAGTGCGTGATCAGCGTCCGCACCGGGCGGGGCTCCTCGCCCAGGGCGACCAGGTGGTCCCGTGCGGCGGTCAGCGCCAGCGCTGCGGAGTACCCGCCGTGCGCTCCGTCCCAGGACCACCAGGACGGGTCGACACCGTCCACGGTCTTCCCGACGTCCAAGACTGGAATGCCCATGGCAATCTCCTGAGGTTAGTTTGAAAACTGGATTCACCATACCCGGGTGAGTAGGAAAATCAAACGCAATGGGTATCGTGGACACATGCCCGGATCCACGACCGCACGGCCCTGCTCCATCGCCGACGCCCTCGGCGTCATCGGTGAGAAGTACTCGCTTCTTGTTCTGCGCGAGGTGTTCTTCGGCGTGCACCGTTTCGATGCGATCGCCCGCAACGTCGGCTGCCCCCGCGACGTCCTCACCGCCCGGCTGCGCAGACTCGTGGACGCCGGAGTTCTGGAGAGGCGGCTCTACCACGAGCGGCCGGCGCGGTACGAGTACCACGCCACCGCCGCCGGACGGGAGTTGAGGCCGGTGCTGCTCATGCTGATGGCCTGGGGCGACCGCCACCTCGCGGACGTGCCGCCCACCGTGTTCGAGCACTCCTGTGGAGCCGAACTCGACCCTGCGGTGATGTGCCGGGCCTGCGGGGGAGAGGTCCGTGCCGCCGATGTCACCCCTCACTTCCAGGTGCCGGGCTGGACCGCCGAGGGCGCGGCCTGAGTCCCTTGGGCGGGCTCTGGGGGAGAGGTGAATTCAGGTCCGGAACCGGCGCCTTCCGCGATCGCCTGTGAGCCCGCAGACCGATGTGGTCTGTCGGCGCCCGACGCTCAGTGCGCCCGTACGGTCGACGGCGCACCCGCGACCCCGGCGGTGGAACGGCCAGGTCGAAATCGGAGTGTCAGGGCGGCAGCTCGTGCGCCGACGCAGAGGGCCGGTCGAGGCGCACTCGTGCGCGCTCCGCCGCCTGTCGTTACGGAGTCACGCCACGGTTAGGGTGAGTCACCGTCGAACCGGAAGGAACCGCACGTGACCGGCACCCCTCGAAGCCCCCGTGCCCGCTTCCGCGAGCAGACGCGCGCCGAGATCAAGGACGCCGCACTCCAGCAGCTTGCCCAAGGCGGCACCTCGGCAGTCGCGCTGATCCGTATCGCCAAGAGCGTCGGTATGTCCGGACCCGCACTGTACCGCTACTTCGACAGCCGGGACGCGCTGCTGACCGAGCTGGTCCGCGACGCCTACGACGACCTCGCCGCGGCCGTCCGGCATGCCGCCTCAGGCATCAGCGCGCAGGCGACCCCGCGATCCCGTCTGCACACGCTCGCGGACGCCTACCGCACCTGGGCCGTGGCCCAGCCGCAACGCTATCTCCTCATCCAGGGCACACCCGTCCCCGGCTACACCGCTCCGCCGGACACGATCGACCGGGCCCGCGCCGCCGCCATGACGCCTTTCCTGGCCGCCTTCGGCGCCGCCACGCCGACCGGTTCGGTCCAGCCGGTCGTCGACCAGATGACGGCCTGGACCCGGCAGGATCCCGCCGTCGCCGCGTGGGCCGCCGAGCACTCTCCGTCGCCCGGCACGGCTCTCGCCGGAGTCGTCCTGGCCTGGTCGCACATGCATGGTGCCGTGAGCCTCGAAGTCTCCGGCCTGTTCACCGGTATGGGCCACACGGGCGACACGCTCCTCGCCGCGCAGATCGACGCCCTTGCCGACGCCTTCCGCCTCGCCTGAGCAGGCCACCACGGTGCTCGGTCCGACCTCCCGCTGCCGGCTTGCCGCGGTCGTCGCGGAGCCGACGGGATGACGAGCCGATACGCGTCGTAGCGCCGGGTGAGGCCGGTTTCACCCGGACGGCCCGTGGAATTCACCCGCATGCCCGCCGGGCCGCGCCTGCCCGGCGGTGCTCGGAAACGCTGAGGCCCAGGAAACCCCTCCCTCGGAAATGGGTATCAGCATGGCTATACGTTCCGTCTTCGGTCACAGCCGTTCGCGTCGCGGGGGTGCGGTCACAGCCGTGCTCGCGGTCACGGCGTTCGCCGCCGTCGGGCCTGCCGCCGCCGCCGACGCCACGCCCACCGGGCCTGGGGACGGTGCCGGGTCCAAGCCCACTGTGGTGCTGGTGCACGGCGCGTTCGCCGACGCCTCCGGCTGGAACGGCGTCACCGAGCGCCTGCAGCGAGAGGGCTACAACGTCGTCGTCCCGGCCAATCCGCTGCGCGGACTTGCCGGTGACTCCGCCTACATCGCGAGCGTCCTCAAGGCCATCCAGGGCCCGATCGTGCTGGTCGGCCATTCCTACGGCGGCGCGGTGATCAGCAGCGCCGCCGCCGGAAACCCGTCGGTGAAGTCGCTGGTCTACATAGCCGCGTTCATGCCGGACAAGGGCGAAGCCCTGGGGCAGCTGGCAGCCAAGTTCCTCGGCAGCGAACTCGGCACCGCGCTCAAGCAGTCGCCGTTCCGGAACGCCGACGGTTCCAACGGCACCGACCTCTCCATCCAGCTCGCCAAGTTCCGCGAGGTGTTCGCCGCCGACCTCCCCGCGGCGACCACAGCGGTCATGGCCCGGTCCCAACGCCCCATCAGCGCCTCCGCGCTCATGGACAAGGCCCCTGCGGCGGCCTGGAGAACCATTCCGTCCTGGTCCATGATCGCCACTGGGGACAAGACCATCCCACCTGACCTGGAGCGGTTCGGGGCGAAGCGCGCCGGTTCGCACACCGTCGAGGTCAACTCCTCTCACGTCGCGATGCTCTCCCACCCCGACGCGGTCACTGATCTCATCCGCCAGGCCGCCGCCGGCCGGCCGCCTGCGAAGCCGGCCCTGGCCGACACGGGCCCGAGCACCCTTGCACTCGCAGGTTTCGGTGCGGCCGCCACGGCAATGGTCCTCACGGGCGCCGGTCTGGTCCTGTCCAGCCGGCGTCGGGGCCCCGCCCGCTGAACCACCGCGCACCGACCGGACGTTCTGCGACATCGCTGTGCGCAGAGGAACCCCCACAAGCCGCGAGGAGCCGTCATGGATCTGCACCTGTCGGGCAAGGTGGCGGTGGTGACCGGTGCGAGCAAGGGCATCGGTCTGGCGGTCGTGCAGGCGCTGGCCGCCGAAGGTGCACGGGTGGCCGCCGCTGCCCGTACGCTCACGGAACCCCTGTCCGAACTGGCGGCCGACGATCAGGTCCTGCCCGTGTTCGTGGACCTCGCCACGCCCGAAGGCCCCGCCCATCTGGTCGCCGAAGCCGTCTCGTCGTTCGGCGGCCTGGACATTCTCGTCAACAACGTCGGTGCCGTCCGACCGCGCCCAGCAGGCTTTCTGTCTGTCACCGACGAGGACTGGAACTGGAGTCTGACGATCAACTTCCTTGCCGCGGTCCGCACCACGCGAGAGGCGCTGCCTCACCTGATCGACAGCGGCAACGGCGCGGTCGTGACGGTCGGTTCGGTCAACTCCTTCCTGCCCGATCCGGCCGTCATCGACTACTGCGCGGGAAAGGCGGCACTGGCCAACTTCTGCAAGGCTCTGTCCAAGGAGGTCGGACCCCACGGAGTACGCGTCAACACGGTCAGCCCCGGACCGGTGGCGACGGACCTCTGGCTCGGCGACGAGGGGGTCGCCGCCACCGTCTCCGCGGCCGGCGGCGTTGACGCGGAGGCCGTCGCCCGGGAGGTCGCGGGCCGGGCAGTGACCGGCCGATTCACCCGTCCCGAGGAGGTTGCCGACCTGGTCCTGATGCTGGCCGGCGACCGCACGGGCAATGTGACCGGTTCCGACTTCGTCATCGACGGTGGACTCGTCACGACCCTCTGAAGGGGCACTACCGTCCCGTCCTCCTCCTGCTCCACGGCCCGGGCAAGGAGGGGCGCGATCATGGGGCTGACCGGCCCCGATCCGGGAGTCCTGATCTGCCCGGACTGCAGCCGAGTGAGATCGTCATATCAGGGCACACCGTCTTTTAGCTCATATATGGCCTGATATGTGCGGCGGTGCCTGCTCGCCGGTGGAGGTGACCGGCACGAGCGGGCGAGTCTCGTCGCTCGTGGGCAGACCTCCGCCGATCGGGCGTGCCGAGGAATGAGCTCCGGCGTGTGGGCGAGGTTCTCACCTGGCACCCGGTTTATCTGGGTCGGCGCTCCTCGCGGGCCCTTGTCGCCGAAACGGACTGGTGGGTGACCATCGTGCACCGAGCAAAAAAGGCCTCTTCCTACAAAGGCACGTCATCGAAGGCGATCCTTCATCAGTACGACTTCCTGGGCGACTTCTACCGGCTCACCCTGGGACCGGAGCTCGTCTATTCCTACGGCATGTGGGAGGAGGGCGACACCCTCGAATCAGCACAACTGCGCAAGCTCGACCACCACGCGGAGGCAGCCCGCGCGGTGGGCGCTGAGCGGGTCCTCGACGTCGGCTGCGGATGGGGCAGCCTCCTGCACCGGCTGGTGGAGACCCACCACGTCAAACACGCCGTAGGGATCACGATGAGCCCCGGCCAGGCCGCGTGGGCGCGCGACCAGCACTGGCCGGGCTGCGAGGTCCGGACCGAGAACTGGTTCGACCACGAACCGGACGGGCCCTACGACGCCATCATCGCGATCGAGGCGATCGAGCACTTCGCCGGCAACACCATGTGGCGGGCAAAACGCATCGCCCGCTACCGGGAGTTCTTTGAGCGCTGCCATTCCTGGCTGCGGCCGACCGGACGGCTCTCCCTGCAGGCCAACGCCTGGAACGACCGAGGATGGCTGACCTCCCTCCTGCTCTCTCCCGAGCAGCTGGCTTCGGCCGGCGGGAGGGGAAGCGGCAGGGAACGCCTCGGCCTCCGAGCGATCCAGGGCGGCGTCAAGAACGTACGTGAAGGCCTTCACGCGTCACGGAAGGTGTTCCCTGAGTGCTTCCTGCCGACTCGGGTCGAGCTGGCGGAAGCCGCCGACGGCCTGTTCCGGGTGGTTGAGACGCGAAGCGACCCCGCTGACGGCGTACGCACGGTACGGACCTGGCTGGAACGGGCAGAGGCCAACCGTGCGCGCGGCGCGGAGCTCATCGGCGAAGCCGCGGTGTCGGACATTCTCAGGGAGCAGAGGACCGCGCTCAGGTTCCTGCGTGAGGGGCGCTTCACGGTCGTCCGCATGGTCTTCGAGAAGGTGTGAGCCCGCTCTCGGACGGCCGGGCGGCGCTTCACCCGCGGGCGGCGCTCTAGGCCGCCGCGCACCGTCTGCCCTGCTCGAAGCGGGTGCGACCCCTCAAGTGCTGCGGGCACTCGAGCGATGTCCTCTGGCGTGACAAGAATTACACATTCAACACATTTAGTCGGTTTTGGTGAATTATTTCGTGCGAATCCAGGCGCGCTGGGGCTGTTCTTGCTGCCCCGACGTGTCATTCCGGCCGATCATCACGGGAGAAACATGGAACGCACAGCCAGCAGGACCGGCAACTGGCGGATCGCTCTGCCCGTCGCAGGAGTGGCTGTCGTGTTCGGGGTCGGAGGCCTCTACGCCACCGGTCTGGTGGCCGGTGACGACATCGCCGAGGGCACGCGGGTGCGCGGCGTCGACATCGGCGGGATGGGCAGGGTGGAGGCGCAGCGGGTCCTGGACCGTGAGCTCGGGCAGGCTGCCGCGGCACCGGTTGCGATGAAGATCGGTGACCGCGTCGAGAAGGCCGATCCCGGAGCCCTCGGGCTGTCCCTCGACACCGCCGCCACCGCCGACCGCGCCGCCGGCGCAGGAATCGATCCGTTCTCCGTCATCGGCAGGCTCTTCGCCTCTGAGGACCGGGACGTCGATCCGGTGATACGCATGGACGAGCGCAAGAGCCGGGCCGCCGTCGACCGCATCGGTGCGACCGCCGGCCGGCAGGTCCGCGACGGCGCGATAACGTTCGAGAACGGCAAGGCAAAAGCCGTCGCTCCGGCCACCGGCGTCGCCCTGGTCGCAGACCAGGCTCTGGACACCCTTCGCGACGCGTACCCCCGTACGGCCGCCGGTCCCGTCGTGATGCCGGTGAAGCAGACGCAGCCGCGGATCGGCGCGCAGGAGACCGCGCGGGCCATGAAGGAGTTCGCCCAGCCCGCGGTTTCCGGCCCGATCACGCTCACATTCGCCGAGAAGCGCATATCCATCGGCCCCGAGGCGCTCGGTCGTCATCTGGCGATGAAGCCGGACGGCCGGAACCACCTCGCGCCGGACCTCGACTCCAAGGGCCTGCTCACCGACCCCGATGTCTCGGGCTCGGTGCAGGCAGCCACGCAGGCACCCCGGGATGCCACGTTCCGGCTCGACGACCGTGACCGCGTGGTGGCGCACGGGAGCCGCGAGGGACGGCAGATCACGGAGAAAGCGCTCGGAGAGGCCGTCGTACCCCTGCTGACGCGCTCCGGCGCGGCCCGCACCGGCGAGCTTGCGGCCGAAACCGTTCAGCCGCAGCTCACCAGCGCATCAGCACAGCGGCTCGGGATCAAGGAAAAGGTCTCCTCCTTCACCGTCTCCTTCCCGCCCGCCCCCTACCGCAGCACCAACATCGGCCGCGCCGTGGAGCTCATCAACGGGTCGGTGGTCCTCCCGGGGCAGGAGTGGAGCTTCAACCGGACGGTCGGCGAGCGCACCAAGGGGAACGGCTTCGTCGACGGCATCATGATCAACAATGGTCAGTACGTGAAGTCTCCCGGCGGCGGGGTCTCTGCCGTTGCCACCACCATGTTCAACGCCATGTTCTTCGCAGGCGTCAAGCCGGTGGAGTACGGCGCCCACTCCTTCTACATCGAGCGCTACCCCGAGGGCCGCGAGGCCACGGTCGCGTGGGGCACCCTCGATCTGCGGTGGATCAACGATTCCGGCAACGCCCTCTACATCCAGGCCGAGTCCACCGGTACCTCGGTGACCATCACCTTCCTCGGCACGAAGAAGTACGACGAGATACGTGCGACCCAGGGGCCGCGCACCAACATCAAGGAGCCGGGCATTCGCCCGGGCAGTGGCCCGACGTGCGAGGTCCAGACCCCGCTCGAAGGCTTCGATGTCGCCGTCGACCGCGTCTTCGTGCAGGGCGGCCGGGAAGTCAAGCGAGAGAACTTCAAGACCCACTACACGCCTCGTGACAAGGTCACGTGCAACGCGGAGGAGCCGGCACCCACGGCGGCAGAGGACATTCTGCGCGCGCTCGAGGCCGACGGTGACCCCCTCAGCTGACAATTCCGCTCGGCCTGCTGGGCGGGCAGGCGGAAGACCGGTGACGCGTCGTCCCGCTCAGATCTGACGCCAACGGGAACGGTCCGCCTTGGACGGATCGTTGCCGCGGCAGAGGGGAGCCGGCCAACGGGCGCAGGCCCAGTCGCGTTGGCGTTGCACCCGGTGGCACTCCTGTGTTCGGCGGATCATGTCCGGGGCGTACGAGGCGCGTGTGATGATCGCGCCATGACCGTCGTACAGACACAGCGGGGGAGCGGCGTGTACGTGGAGATCGCCCCGACCGCCGGGGTCGACCGCCAGACGGTGCAGCCGGAGGGTGGCCTCGACGTCGGTGACACGGGACTGCTCGGCACGACGGCGTGGCAGAAAGCCGTAGACCAGGGTCCGTCCGACCGGTCACGCCAAGGCTGAGCGCAGGGCACGGGCCGGTTCGCCGCTGCTCCGGAACGGGAACCGCTGGTCCCGGCTGTGTATCTTCACAGGTGTCGTCGGCCCTGCGCGCAGAAGCGTGATGTCGGGCCATCAGCGGGGGATGAGGGTGTTTGCTGTGGGTGAAGCGGAGTGGGTCATCGGGACGATCGGGCTGCTGTTTGCGGCTCTCGGGATCGTGATGCTCGTTCTCACGGTGCGCAAGGTCCTGGAGTACAGGCGGACTCTGCGGGAGGGGCTTGTTGCGGAGGCCCGCTGTCTGGAGACGTTCGTGGTGCACAACCGCTCGTCGGAGGGGCACGGGCACAGCCAGCGGCGTCTGATCCTCGGGTTCCGGACGCCCGACGGGCGGGATGCGCGGGCCGAGGTCACCTCGGAAGTGCCGTATGTGGTGGGGGACATCGTTCCCGTGCGCTATCTGCCGCAGCGCCCTGAGCGGGCGGTACCGGCCACGGCATCATCAGGGTTGGGGATCGGTCCGTACCTGGTCGGCGGAGTGGTGACGGTCTTCATATGCGCGGGGCTCTTCTTCGCCGCGACCGGCTTCGGTCTTGCCGCGGCCACCGACGAAGTGGTCGATGACGGCGGGACCATTTCCGACACGGAGGACTGGATCACCGAGCCCTAGGTTCTGGCCGGCGGCCCCGCCCTCGGCTGTGTGCCGCGCAGTCGGACCGCCGAGGAGGACCCGGTTCAACGGCCGTTCGCCGGGAGCCGGGTCAGGGCGCCGTCTGCCGGGCCGGGTTGGAGAGCGATGCCGCGTTCCGCTCCTCGTCGGTGACCTTGTAGCCGGGCATGGACGGCCAGCGAACCGTCAGCACGACGGATTCTTCCTCCGCGAACCAGGAGTGATCGACGCCCCGACCCCACACGACGTAGTCGCCCTGCTGGGCCAGGAGCACACTGCGGCCGGGAAGTTCCACACGGAAGCGGCCGCTGACGAGGACCAACAGGGCGGTACGCTCCTCGCCGGTCACCCACCGCGCCCGCTCATCGCCCTGCGGGTGGACACCCCACTTGATCTCAACGGCCTCACTGTGCCGGGGGTCAGAAGCTTCCTTGAAGTGTCCGAGGAGCCATCCCCGGTCCACAAGTGCGTCCTCGCCCGCATTGCCCACGTACACGCTGTCGTTCATGGTTTCGCAAGGTAGCAGTCGACCACATCAGCTCTCGCAAGGGTCATGCCAGGCCGAAGGGTGCGTTTGAAGGTCTCGGCGCCGCCGGCAGCAGACCGGTCGTCCACGGTGACGGACCCTGACGACCGGACCGTCCGGGCCGCACACAGCAGACAGACGCCGTTCGATCAGGTCCCGTCGCGCACGGAGTTGGGCAATCCCCGGCTGGTGGTGGCAACACCAGGATCAGTACACACTGCCTCGTACCGCACCCCGCCTGCCAGGATCGCGGCCATGAAGCGACGCACTACCTTGATCACCGGCGCGACCCAAGGGCTGGGCCGTGGTATCGCACTGCACCTCGCCGCACGCGGCGACACCGTCCTGCTCCACGGCCGCGACCGCACCCGCCTCGATGCCGTTGCAGCTGAGGTCCGCGCCACCGCACCGCACGCCACGGTCCGCACCTACCTCGCGGATCTGGCCGACCTCGACCATGTGCACGCGATGGCCGACCAGGTGCGGGCCGCGGAGCCCCGCCTCGACGCGCTGGTCAACAACGCGGTTGCCGGTGGCGGCTCCGAGCCCCTGCGTCGGGAACTGAGCCAACAGGGGCACGAGTTGCGGTTCGCCGTGAACCACCTCGCCCCGTACGCCCTCACCCGCGACCTGCTGCCGCTGCTCGCCGCGTCCGCCCCCGCCCGCGTGGTGAATGTGGCTTCGATCGGGCAGGAGGCCATCGACTTCGACGACGTCATGCTGGAGCAGGGCTACGAGGGACTACGCGCCTACTGCAGGAGCAAGCTCGCAATGATCATGGCGACCTTCGAGCTGGCCGCCGAACTCACCGGCACCGGCGTCACCGTGAACACCCTCCACCCGGCCCATCTGATGGACACCGACGGAGTGCGGGAGTACGGCCTCACTCCCGTGACAACCATTGACGAGGGCGTACGGCCGACGGTGCGGCTGGTCACCGACCCGGACCTGGAATCCACTACCGGCCGCTACTTCGACCAGTTCACGGACACTCGCGCCCACGAGCAGGCGTACGACGTCGACGCCCGCCGGCGCCTCATGGAGCTGACCCATCGCCTGGTCGGACAGCTGAACCGAAGTGCGCAGTGATCGAAGGGCCTGCGCCACGCGGGGAGCGGTCAGGCCTCCGAGAACTCGATGGCCTGTGCGGGGCAGGCCCTGGCGGCTTCCCGTACGAGCGGATCTCCCGCCCCGTCTTCCCGCCCTGGCAGCACCGTCCCGAACCCGTCGTCGTCCTGGGTGAACACGGAAGGGGCTGTCAAGGCGCACTGCCCGCTTGCGATGCAGGTGTCGCTGTTGACGCTGATCTTGGTAGAGGACACTGGCCCATCCCTCCGAACGTCCGGCACACGAGGTCTCACGCCAGTGGCATGATCGCGTGGGCCGACCCCGTCGCACGTCAAACCCGCCGGGCGTCACCCGGTCGGGGAACCGGGGCTGGATCAGACGGGCGACTCGTCTCTGGTGTCCGCCCTGCGGCGGAGTCCGTGCTCGGCGAGGGATTCCTCGAGAAAACCCCCGATCTCTGCACCTTGCGGATGCCCGAGTGATCCGACGCGGCGGCGGCTGAGACGGGACGCCGGGCCGGAGCCGGGCCGGATCACCTGCGGCGATGGCTGCCACCCGCCGGGGTCACAGTCGGACGATGACCAGGGCGATGTCGTCGCTGGCGCCGCCGCTGACGCCGAGGCGGGCCAGCAGCGTGTCTGCCAGGCGGTCCGGGTCCTGCCGTTCCTGCTGGGCGAGTGTGTCGGTCAGGCGGGTGAGCCCGGTGTCGATGTCTTCGTCGCGGCGTTCGATGAGCCCGTCGGTGTAGACCACAAGGGTGTCTCCCGGGGTGTACGACAGGCTGACCTGCGGGCGAGGGACATGGTCGGGGCGGGCGCCCAGTGGCGGGTCGGTCGCCTGGTCCAGCAGTGCGCAGGTTCCGTCGGCGTGCATGAGGACCGGCGGCGGGTGGCCGGCGCAGCTGTAGGTGATCAGGCGGCGGCGTCTGTCGATCGTGATCCCGACGGCGGTGGTGGCCAGGGCACCGACAACGCTGCGGGCATACAGACCGAGAACCTCCATGGCCTTGGCGGGGCCGTTGGCGGTGCGCATCGCCGCGCTCAGCGCGCTGCGGAGCATACCCATGACGCTGGCAGCCTCCAGTCCGTGGCCGACCACGTCGCCGACCGCCACTGCGAAGCTGTCTCCGGACAGGTTGATCACGTCGTACCAGTCACCGCACACGTTCAGCGAGCCGGCTGCGGGCAGGTAGCGCACCGCGACGTCCGTGCGCTCATCGAGGTCGGGCGAATGGAGCATGGCCTCCTGCAAGGTCAGCGCGACCTTGCGTTCGCGGGCGTGGGCCAGCCGCAGTTCCTCGTTCAGCAGCTGCAGCTCCCGGGCCCGGGCATACAGCTCGGATTCCATGGTCTGTTCCCGCTCGCTCAGGTCTGTGCCCTGGAGCCGGTGTCGACGGGTACGGACGAACGCGGTGACATCCTCCACCCGGTGGATGATCCACGCCACGGTACCGTCGGGTCCAAGGACAGGGGTGTTGATCGGGCTCCACCACCGCTCCTCGAACGTACCGGGCTGGTCCATGAGCGGAATGTCGTACTTCTGCAGTGCCATGCTGTCGGGCTCCTGGGAGGCCAGTGCCCGGTGCAGCGAGGCGCTGAGATTCTGCACTCCGTCGGCCTTGGGGTCTGCGGGGTTGTCCGGGAACGCGTCGAAGATGTACTGCCCGATCAGGTTGTCTCGCGTCCGCCCGGTCGCCTCCAGATATGCCTGGTTGACGCCGACGATATTCAGGTCGGCATTCAGGACCAGGTACGGGCTGGGCGTCGCCGCGAACAACGCCGCGTAATCGATCTCTGGAATCGTCACATGCGTCCCCTTGGACCGGCGGACCACTACCAATTTAGGAGGCGCCCGGCGTTCTCGCCTGCCACGACGATCTGCGGCGTTCTTCGCGTCGGCGCCGGGCACATCCATTGCTGCGCCGGACGACAGGCTGGTGCCCCGCCGCCATCAGCTCGTGGGGCAGCCGCCCGGCGTCCTTGGGGTGCCAGGCGACTGCGGTTGATCCACATCGAGGGAACGCGGTGTGCCGCAGGCAGTCGATGGTCACGAGTACGGGAGGCGGATGCACCGTCCGGTCATTGCGGTCGCGGGACGGCGAGGCACATCGGGACTCAGGTACGACCGCTCGGACGCTTCTTGCCGGAGCGGCAACAAGGCTCGCCATGTCCCCGCTGATCGCGCACGATCAGGCACCCATGATGGCGCTGACAGACCGAGAGTCCTGGAGTGTTCATGTCGCAGCAGGTCACGGCCCTCACGCACCGGCTGGTTCCCTCGCCCGCAGGCCGGATCCACTTGGTGGAGCAGGGCACCGGGCCGCTGGTGCTGCTTGTGCACGGATTCCCGGAGTCCTGGTATTCGTGGCGTCATCAGCTGCCGGTCCTGGCCGCGGCCGGGTACCGGGCGGTCGCCGTCGACGTCCGTGGCTACGGCCGGTCCTCCAGGCCCGGCGACACGGCCGCGTACCGGATGCTCGATCTGGTCGACGACAACGCCGCGGCCGTGCACGCGCTGGGCGAACAGTCCGCGGTGATCGTCGGCCACGACTGGGGGGCGGCCATCGCCGCCAACTCGGCTCTGGTCAGGCCGGACGTCTTCCGCGCGATGGGGCTGCTCAGTGTTCCCTACGCCCCGCGCGGCGGACCGAGGCCGAGCGAGGTCTTCGCGCGGATGGGCGGGGACGAGGAGTTCTACGTCTCCTACTTCCAGGAGCCCGGCCGGGCCGAGGCCGAGATCGAGCCCGATGTGCGAGGCTGGCTGGCGGGATTCTTCGCTGCCCTGTCCGCCGACACCATGCCCGGCCCCGGCGCCCCCGCCCCGTACTTCGTCAGCCGGGGCGGGAGGCTGCGTGACCGGTTCCCCGCCGACCGGCTGCCCGCGTGGCTCAGCGAGAACGACCTCGATGTCTACGCCGGGGAGTTCGAGCGGACCGGCATGAGCGGGGCACTGAACCGCTATCGGAACATGGATCAGGACTGGGAAGACCTCGCCCGCTTCGCCGGCGCCCCCATCGCCCAGCCGTCCCTGTTCATCGGAGGCGGCCTGGACGCCCCCACCACCTGGATGGCCGACGCGATCGATGCCTACCCCACCACACTGCCCGGCCTGGTCTCCTCCCACATCCTCGACGGCTGCGGCCACTGGATCCAGCAGGAGCGCCCGGCCGAGGTCAACCGGCTTCTGACCGACTGGCTCGCCTCTCTGCCCTCCTGAAGCCTTGCTCCGACCGGACGGCCAAGGGGACGCCGACGTTCCGGCGCTCGCGCTGCTGCGCGAAGCCTGCGACCGGCAGGACCGGTTGTCCTGCCTGCGGGTGGGGTACGCCCCGTGCGGATCAGTCAGTGGCACGCCCCGTGGTGCTCGGTGTGGGACTGCTCGTGGGCGAGGCACCGTCGGAAGGGCTTGCGGAAGCACTCGGCGTCGGCGTCGGTGTCGGCGACGCCGAATGGCTGGGGCGGCCACTGGAAGGGCGGGGGGTCGGCCGGGCCTTCACGGGCGGCGGACTGGTGTCGGCAGGAGGAGACTGGGAGGCCGGTGATTCCCGGGGAGCGGCCGACGCGCGTGGACGCTGGGGCGCTCCGCTGGTGCGGTCCCGGACGCTTCCCCTGGCCGGGTGCGTGGCCGCACGTTCCGGTGAACGGGTGGCTTTCGGTCCGTTGGTGACGGGGGCCGGGGGCTCGTCGGGGGATGCCTGTTCCGGGCTGGGCGCTGCTTGTGGCACACCTGCGGAGTGCTGGGGCAGCAGCATTGCGCCGGCCATGCCGCCGAGCACGGCGATGGTGGCCGCGGCGAGACTCCGGCCGCCGTACTTCTTCACGCGCGGCGGACACTGCCGCCGGGCTGCGGGCACCTCGGCCGAGGGAGCCGGTGACGAGGGAATGTCGAAGGACTCCAAGGAGCCCGGTCCCGCGCTGAACAGGGCATTCGGCATCGTCGTGTCGACTGCCGGAGCACCGCTGTCCGGCTCGCTCGGCGGTGCCATGCGGGAGTCGTACGCCCCGCACTCCGGGCAGGTCACGGCGCCGTTGAGGGTGCGGCGGCAAGGGGAGCAGTAGTCCATGGGCTCGACCGATCAGTAAGGGAGTCGCCGGCAGCAACCGCGGTCGGCCGACCCGGCCGGGCAGCAACCAGCCGTCAGAAGGCGGCTCTTGGCGTCTTTCGGAACGACCGTTGACATGTGCGAACCTCACTCACTCACCGGTCTGGAGAAGGGTCACCGGTTACCGAGGTAAACGGGACCGGACCGGCCCGCCGTTCAATCAGCGGCCGAAACGTGGGGTACGCAACTCCCTTGACGCGGCAACCGGTCATGTCGGCCCCCGCTCCGCACGGCCCGGCCATGCCCGCCGCAGCGGCGCGGACGAGTGCCCGGCGGCCGTCGATCGGGACCCTTGGGGCAATGCCATCGTCACGGGTACGGGCGGCGCACCCGTGACGTAGCGGTGGGCGGTGCCGAGCTGCCCCGAGCGACATGGCCCAGATCATGTCCGAAGCAGCGTGGCGAACGATCCGCTTCCAGCAGATCAGCGGCGAGGCATACAACGCGACATGCGGGCGTGCTGTGGCGAGAGGAATCAGTGCACGAGATAGAGGGTGAGGGCGCCGCCAGGCTCAGAAATGCGGGCGACGTGACCATAGCCACGGGCAGTGGCGTAGGCGCCGGTGCCGCCGGTGATGGCGAGGTCGAAGTCGCTGGGCGGGGTGCCGACAGTGGTGGTCTGCAGGTGTTGCCACGTCACTTGCCCCCGAGGAAGGCTGAACGTGCCTGTGCAGAGGTTGGATTGCGCCGACATTCGGGTGCACACCGCACCTTCGGTGCCGTAACTGACGCCTCTGCGGAAGAGGTTCGCGGTGATGATGATCTGGTCGCCGATCCCTCGTCCGGGTGCGCCGTGGTCGACCATCGTGGTTCCTGTGCCCGTCGACGTCAGGCTGATGACCTCCGCGCGGCTCACGCTGCCCCAGTTCAGGGGGTACGGGTCGTTGGATGCAGAGGCGGAACCCGCGAGAGTTACGAGCGACAACGCCGTTGCTGCCACCACGCCCCACTTCGAAATGGAAAGCATTGTTCCTCGCATGTGAACGCGGCTTCTTCGGTGCGCTCAACAATCTCATTGTGTGATTCGGTGTCAATTACATAACTCAACCGAAGCGCCTGGTTCATCCATCCGGCGGCGATTCCCGCAACATGCCGGAGCCGGCCGACTCTCACCCGTCCGACAGTGGGACGCCCGACGGACAACTGACCGGAGCGTCGGGTGCTGGGTGCGACCGGTATCGGTGCGCCGGAAACGGCCGACTGAGAGCCAACTGCCCTGTGCGGGGCGACGAGAGGGCGTGCTCGGCCGGCGGCCCATGCATTGAATGCGGGGGCGGGGGCCGGGACGGGTGGTCTCCCGGTGCAGTTGCCGCGAGGCGCCGCCATGGTCCTGCCCCGGGCGGGTGAGGTCCAGGCGTGGGGTTGTGGCCCTCGGTGCTCACCGAGGGCCCGTGCGAGAGCCGGCGCTTTCTGACGGTCGTCGCCTCACGCACCCCCGCGCACCAGCAGGACCGGGCGCCCCGCGGCGCGTCGCTCGCTCAGTCCTCCAGGACCGAGAGCACGATCTTGCCCCGTGTGCGGCCGGCCTCGCCCAGCCGGTGGGCCTCGGCCGCACGTTCCAGCGGCAGCACCGTCTCGACGACGGGTCGCAGGCTGCCCTTCTCGGCGAGCCCGGCAAGGGCGATCATCCCGGTGGAGTCGGGCTCCACCAGCGTGAACCCGGTGCGAATCCCATGTGCGCCGTTCTCCTCGGCGGCGGGCACGTCGTCGGGGGAGGGCAGGGTGACGAGGGTGCCGCCGTCACGCAGCACCCGCAGGGACCGGGGCCCGTAGTCGCCGCCCACGGAGTCGAGGACCACGTCGACGCTGCGCCCGAGCCGCTCGACGAAGTCCTCGCGGGTGTAGTCGATCACCTCGTCGGCGCCCAGTTCCTTCAGGAGTGCGTGCTTGTCCTCCCGGGCCGTGCCGATGACGTACGCGCCCCGGGCCGCGGCGATCTGCACCGCGAGATGCCCGACGCCGCCCGCGGCCGCGTGGATCAGGACACGCTGACCGGCGTCGAGGCGTGCCGTCTCCACAAGCGCCTGCCATGCCGTGAGGCCGGCCAGCGGCAGCGCGGCGGCCTCCACGTGGGTGAGGCCGGCGGGCTTGCGGGCGAAGTGCCGCGCCGGGCCCGTGACGTACTCCGCGTAGCCGCCGGCCTGGCGCGGGAACTCGGGCATGCCGAACACCTCGTCGCCCGGCCGGTACAGCGTCACCCCGAGGCCGACCGCCTCGACGACGCCCGATACGTCGTAACCCAGCACCGGGGGCTCCCCGTGCATCCCGAACCCGCCCGTGGACCGTGTCTTCCAGTCGACCGGATTGACGCCGGCGGCGTGGACCCGCACGAGGATCTCCGTGGGCCCGGGCACGGGACGGGCGAGCTCGGCGATGGTCAGTACTTCCGGGCCGCCCCAGGAGGTGGGGGTGATCGCGCGCATCGTGGTGTCGTTCATGAGATGTCCTTCCCGTTTCTCGGTACGCCACCACCTTCGGCGCTTTCCCCGGTCCTCAGAACTGGCCGGATGGCCATGATGTGACAGAATCTGGCCATGACTGCTGCGCAGGAGCCGAACCAGAGTGCCGAATGGACCGTGCGTGACGGCTGTGTCGTCCCTCCCGGCCCTGATCCGCACCGCGTCGTGGTTCTCGCCCTCGACGGAGTGATGACCTTCGAGCTGGGCATCCCCGCACGCATCTTCGGGACGGCTCGCTCGGCGGACGGACGCGCGCTCTACGAGGTGTCCGTCTGCACCCCCGACGGACGGCCGGTGCGCACCGAGGCAGGCTTCTCCATCGACGTGGAGTACGGCCCCGAGGCCCTGGAACACGCGGACACCGTGGTCATCGCGCCGACGCACCGACTGGGGCCGGTCGGAGAGGAGGGCGTGCTGCCCGGACCGCTGGACGCGGCTCTGGCACGGATCCGGCCGGGCACCCGGACGGTGTCCATCTGCACGGGGGCCTTCGTGCTCGCGGCGGCCGGGCTGCTCGACGACCGCCCCGCCACCACGCACTGGGCAGAGGTCGCGCACTTCCGAAGGCTCTTCCCGCAGGTGCGCATCGACGAGGACGTCCTCTTCGTCGACGACGGCGACGTGCTCACCTCGGCCGGCGCGGCGGCCGGGGTCGACGTGTGCCTGTACCTGGTGCGACGCGACCACGGCAGTGCCGTCGCCAACCAGGTGGCCCGGCGCTGCATCGTGCCGCCGTGGCGGGACGGCGGACAGGCGCAGTACATCGAGCGACCCGTGCCGCCCCCGGCTGCCGCCACTACCGCTCCCACCCGGGCCTGGGCACTGGAGCGACTGCACCTGCCGCTGTCACTGGGGGAGCTGGCCGAGCACGCCCGGATGAGCGTGCGGACCTTCACCCGGCGGTTCCGTGACGAGGCGGGCGTCACTCCGGGGCAGTGGCTCACCGCTCAGCGGGTGGAGGTGGCCAAGCAACTGCTGGAGACCAGCGACCTGTCCATCGACCTGATCGCCGACCGGGCCGGTTTCGGCAGCGCCAACTCGCTGCGGCAGCACATGCGCGACCTTGTCGGCGTCTCACCCGCCGCCTATCGCCGGACCTTCCGCGCCACAGCCGCCGACCGAGGCGACGGCCCGGCGTCCGGGCGGACGGAGCTCACCGCATCACGTGCTTGACGCCCCTGCCGTTCGGCAGCATGCGGGGCGCGCCAGTCGCGCGCCGGTGACCGCGGCCCGGCGGTCGCGACCGGCAGGGCGGGTACGGCGGACCGCCGGCGCCGGTCCCGCCGTGTTTGCGAGGCGATCACATCAGTGGCCACGAACTGCGATGCCGGAGCCGTTCCATCAGGCTCAACGCTCCACCGTGCCCCGACCGGTCAGGATCGGCGCAGGTGGCGAAGCGCTAGGCGAAGTGCAGCCTGACCTCCGCCGCGCCACGGGCCGATGCCACGGTGCCGGCCTCCGCCTCCAGGGCCCTGCGGACGGCAGCGGACAGTGACCCGAACGGCGTGACGGTCAGGTCGAGTTCGGCGCCGGCGGCCTTGGCGCGCCAGGTTCCGGCGATCTCCGAACCGACCAGGACAGCCCCGGGCCCTCCGATCGCCCGCCAGATCTCTTTCGCCCGGTCCTTGTCGGGCACCAGCCGCCCGCGATCCCGCGCTTGCAGGAACGGATCGCCCGGCGGAAGGAGCCGGACCAGATCCAGGCTCTTCGCGGCACGCAGGGCGTCCAGTCCGGAGGCGGGCAGCCAGGTCTTCTCCCCGTCCACCCACACCTCGGCCAGATCCTGTGGCCACACCGCCTTGACGACGGTCGGCTTGGTGCCCAGGAATTTCGCCACGTCGGCGGGTGTGGCAGGACCGAGAAGACGCAGATAGGCACGCACCAGTCCGTCCGTGCCCGTGGCCGTGGACGGCACGGGGAACCGCTGCTCCAGCGGCGCGAGGAGGGTCCTGACCCCTTCCGCGTCCACCCGGATCCCACCGAACAGTCCGGCCTGCTGGAAGAGCAGCCCGGAGATGTGCTGCGCTTCGCAGGCGTCGCACCAGTACGTCAGTGACGCGGGCACCAACCTGCTCACCGCTGTACTGACCTCGCCCTTGACCATCGGCGCGGTCACCACCTCGCGGAAGGCCTCGGCGGTGGCGCGGAAGGCCCCCAGACCGAGCCGCCTGCCCTCCTTGATCACAGCGGTATTGATCCGGGCCGTCGCGTCCGTGTCGTCGACGGGCCACAAGGCGGTGGCGAGGGCCGGGAGGTCGGTACGCCGGTGCAGATGGGGCGCGCCGCGGAACGACCACACGAGGTCCAGCCCGTCAGCGGACGCGCCCCGCGCGGCCAGCGCCGCCCGTGCCGAGCCCTTCGGCGTGTCCTGCACTCCCAGATCGAGTACCCGCGGCGCGAGCGAGGAGCGGTCGAACCCATGAGCCGCCACCCGATGGGCCAGTACCTGCTCCCGGCCCACTTCGATCCGGTGTGCGCTGCTCACGACTCTGCCCCCTGCATACGTCTGTCCGTACCGTACACACGCCCGCACCCGGTAGTCGCACTGTCGCCAGTCACATCAGCGGACGTGTGACGCGCAGCCGCGGTTGGAAGACTTCGTGGGGTCGGTGCCGTCGGCAGGCGGTTCACCATGCGCCGTGGTGGGCCAGGCCCAGGGCCAGTACGGCGACGGAGAGCGAGAGGAACGCGGCCGCGGCGCCGAGCCTGCGGTCGCCCACCCGTAGGTGTGCGCCCACGGCGCCGAGGAAGTACAGGACGAGGCCTGCCGCGGCCGCCGTTCCGATCAACGGCACAGCGAAGCCGATCAGCAGTCCGAGCGCGCCCGCGCCGAGGAGCGTGCCCAACGGGACCATCCATGACCGGGGCACACTCAGTCTGTCTGCGATCACGGCGATCGACTCGTGGCGCACCAGGTCCAGACAGGCGCCGTAGCCGAGCGCAATCGCGGTCAGGACGGTGACCGTGGCGTAGGCGGTGAACATGGATTCCTCCCCGGGCTGAGATCGAGGCGAATGTGCCTGTTCTCTTGATCTCCACCTTCCTCACGTCCGGCGTTGCGAGTCCAATACCTGCATCCATAACCTGACGGCATGGATGTGGACACGCGGCTGCTGAGGTACTTCGCCGCCGTCGCGCAGGAGGGAAACCTCACCCGCGCCGCACGGCGGCTGTTCGTGTCGCAGCCGGCGCTGACCAAGCAGATCAGGCAACTGGAGGCCCAGCTGGGTGTGGAGCTGTTCACCCGCTCCCGGGCCGGGATGACTCTCACCGAACCGGGCCGTGCTCTGGCCGCTGGGGTGCCGGGGCTGCTCACCGACTGGGACCGGCTGCTGCGGGGGACGAGGAGCGCCGCCGCCCGGGCCGGCCGTGTGCTGCGGGTCGGGTTCCTGGCCAGCGCCGCCAACGAGCTCACTCCGCAGATCGTCGCCGCTTTTGTCCGCCGCCGGCCGGGCTGGCGGGTGGACATGCGGCAGGCACCCTGGTCAGACCCGACCGCCGGGCTCGGCGACGGGACCGTCGATGCCGCGCTGCTACGGCTGCCCTTCCCCGGCCAGGACGAGCTGCGCGTCGAGGTGCTGCTGACCGAGCCGCGGTGCGTCGTGCTGGCCGTCGCACACCCTCTGGCCGGCAGGGACGAGATCCCGTTCCGGGAGCTGTGGGACGAACCGTTCGTGGCCGCCCCGCCCGAGACCGGCTCATGGCATGACTACTGGCTGGCCACCGACGAACGCGAGGGCCGCCCGGCCCGCATCGGAACCGTCACCGAGAACCCCGACGAGTGGCTGAGCGCGATCGCCAACGGCTACGGCATCGCCCTCGCCCCGGAGTCCGCCGCCCGCTTCTACCCCCGCCCCGGCATCGTCCACCGCCCCGTCACCGGCGTCAGCCCGAGCAGCGTCGGCATCGCCTGGGCGTCCGCTGCCGACACCGACCCGGTCATCCAGGACTTCGTCCGGTGCTGCCTGGACAACCGGCCGCCGGACCCGACGTGATGGGGCCGCGCGGGGCCGGCCCGTGAGCAACCCCCGGCGGACGGCGGTGGAGCCGGTCGCAGGTGTCACGGGTCGTGCAGCCCGCAGCCCGCAGCCCGCCCGGCTGTCAGCAGTGGCACCATGGTTTTGACGTATCGAGGAGGGCTCATGACCCCATCGGACGAGAACGCGCGAGTCGTGCCGGTCACCCGCCGTCGGCCCGATCCGGACGACCGCGTGACCTGGGAACCCAGCGGGCGCTGGGTACGCGGGACGAAGGGTGAGGTCACGGTCGTCGACAGCCGACGGCCGGTCCTGGTGTGGGAACCCGGCCGTCCGGTACCGCTGTACGCCTTCCCGGAGGAGGACGTCCGGATGGACCTGCTGCGCAGGACCGAGAAACCGGCCACGAGACGTCATGCGGGAGCGACCGTTTTCTACGACCTGGAGGTCGGCGGCGAAACCGTCCCAAGGGCGGCATGGACGTACCCCGCCGAGGAATTGGCCGATCACGTGTCCTTCGAGTGGTTCGGACGGGACGTACTCGACCACTGGTACGAAGAAGAAGAGGAGATCTTCGTACACCCGCGTGACCCGTACAAGCGGGTCGACGCCCTGGCCAGTACCCGGCACGTCCAGGTCGAGATCCAGGGCACGGTCGTCGCCGACACACGCACCCCGGTGCTTCTCTTCGAAACCCATCTGCCGACCCGGTACTACTTCCCGCGCGAGGACGTCCGGCTCGATCTCTTCACCCCGGACGATCACCGAACCCGATGCCCGTACAAGGGGGTTGCGACCGACTACTGGTCGTGGGCCGGCGACGGGGACGTGCCGCGCAACATCGCCTGGAGCTACCCCGATCCCCTGCCGGCCATGAGCGCCATCACGGGGCGGGTGGCGTTCTACAACGAGGCCGTCGACATCGTCGTCGACGGCGAGCGGCTGGAACGTCCGGTCACCCCTTTCAGCGACATGCTGGCGCGGTAGCTCTCCGGCCACAAGGCGGTCGCGCAGGTGCGCCGGTCAAGGCGGTCCGTTCGCGCCCTGTTGGGCAGTGGGCTCCGACAAGTCGCAGGCCGGGCCTGAGCTTGCGGACCTCCGCGGCGTCCCCTGCTCGCTCACTCAGTGCTCAGGCTGGGGCAGTTGCGTGCCGTTGGTGCTGAGCGTGGAGGGCAGGACCCGGGCGATGAGCAGCGCGACATCATCGGGGTCGCCGGGATGGCGCAGGGTGTTCAGGAGCACGTCGCAGGTGTCGTCCAGCGAGCGATGGGGGTCGTCCAGAAGGGCGAGCAGGCCGTCCAGGGATTCGTCGATGGCTCGGTCGCGCCGCTCGACCAGACCATCGGTGTACAGAACGAGCTGTTCGCCCGGGTGCAGGGCGAGCGTAGTGGTGTGGAAGGGGGCCTTTCCGACGCCCAGCGGTGTTCCGGTGGGCAGGTCGAGCAGTTCGGGCTTTCCGTCGAGGCGGAGCAGGGCGGGGGGCAGATGGCCGGCGAGGGAGATGTGGCACTGCGCGCTGAGCGGGTCGTAGACGGTGTAGACGCAGGTGGCGATGGTGTCCTGCTCCAGGCCTTCGGTGATGTGGTCGAGGTGCTGGAGGACCTGGGCGGGGTCGAGGTCGAGGCCGGCCAGGGTACGGGTGGCTGTGCGGAGCTGGCCCATCGTGGCAGCGGCGCCGACACCGCTGCCCATCACGTCTCCGACGACGAGGGCGGTCTTGTCTCCGCCCAGTGGAATGACGTCGAACCAGTCGCCGCCGATCTCGCTGGCTGCCTGGGCGGGTTGGTACCGGGAGGCGATCGCCAGTCCGGGACGTGGCGGTGGCGGGTGGGGCAGCAGGCTGCGCTGGAGGGTGAGCACGGTGCGGCGTTGTTCCTGGACGGCACGGTGCCGTTCGGTCACGTCCACGCTGGAGGTCACCACCCCCAGCACCGTTCCGTTGGGTGCTTCGAGCCGGTGGAAGGAGATCGACCAGGCATGCTCGTTCTCCGGGTCGGCCGGGGTGCGGCCGACGGTGTACTGGTCCAGAACGGGGACGCCGGTGTCCAGGACCTCACGCATCGTCGCTTCGAAGGACTCGTCCAGGAAGGGCAGCACCTCATGGACGTGGCGGCCCAGATGCTCGGAGGCAGGCACGCCGTTCATGCGCTCCTCAGCCGGATTGACCGAGACATAGCGAAGGTCGGTGTCCAGTACACCGAGTCCGATCGGCGACTGGGACACCAGCCGGGCGGACAACGCGAGGTCCCGCTCGAGCTCGCGCAGCGTCGTCTGATCCGCGGCAAGGCCCAGAGCCCAGTACTCCCGCTGGTCGTCCTGTAGCCGCATGTTCCGGAATTCCACCTGCCGCGTGCTGCCGTCCTTGTGTCGCACCGGGAAGACTCCGGCCCAGCTGCTGCCGCCTTCCATGACCCGAATGAACATGTCCATCACAAGTCCGCGATCCTTCTCGTGGACCAGCAAACGGGCCGCGTACTGGCCGAGAGCCTCCTCTGCGGTGTAGCCGAACAGGGCCTCGGCCTGCGGACTCCAGAGATCGATCCTGCCCTCGGCATTGAGGAGGACGGCCGCCACGCTCAGTACATCGAGGAGGCCGCCGGATGTCGCAGCGACGTCCCTTGGGTCGGCACCAGGCGGGAAGGACTTGGCTGCGCACATCCCAGGCCCTCCTCACTGCGCACGTCGCCGCCCAGCTGTATCAGGACGGCGACCCACGACCGAGCCTCGGCTTCGGGGCTCCACCTCCTCCATCGTCGCCCCACAAGTGCCATTCGCGCAGCCATGGCGATCCTGTGCCCGGGCCTGCCGGCGCCGCCGGAGCTTGCCGAGGTCGTCCCCATCAGCGCCGGGTTCACGCCTCCGAACACCATCGGGCCTGCATGGCGGCCGCCACCGGGCGGCACATGCGCACCATCCTGATCCGGGTGAATGCGGGCGGCCCACAAGCGCTCGCTGTGCCGCGGCTCGGCCGCCGTGACCGCCGTGCCCTCCCTACGCCAGTGCGGTTCTCACGGTGGCAGTCGATGCCGTTCTCCTGGGCGTGCGGTCCCCGATGACCTGGGAGTTCCTGGGGGAGGCGGCTCCCCGCCGCAGAGACGACCGGGTTCGCGCCGATGTGCGCCCGACGGCCGGAGGCGGCGCCGGCATGCGCTATCGACGCGGCTGCGGCCTCCGTGTCCGTCGCTCGCGGTGCGGCGGTGGGTGAGGCCGCCGGTCATGTGGCCGCCGACCACCCGTTGCAACACGTCAGCAGGCGGTTACGGTCCATGTCGGTGCCGTCCGCAAGCGCGGTGCACCGTGGTGGCGCAGGCGCACTGCGTGCCGAACCTGCGACGGGCCGTCGCGAAGGAGCCGGCACGGTCCGAGCGGATCTGCTGGTAGAGGTGCCGGGTGACCTCGACCTCGCTGTTCGGCTCGCCGAGCGGGAGCCACTGGTCCAGTCGTGCGGCTCACCCAGTTTCATCTACGAGAGTCAAAAAACTCGGACGGCGATGTCGAGAACCCGTGACTGGCTTCGTCCCCGCAATGAAGGCGACCACAATGGGTCGCACCAGCACCGAGGAGAACCACGATGGCCAAGTACCTGCTGCTCAAGCACTACCGCGGCGCCCCGGCAGCGGTCAACGACGTGCCCATGGACCAGTGGAGCCCGGAGGAGATCTCGGCCCACATGCAGTACATGAACGACTTCGCGGCCCGGCTGGAGAAGACAGGCGAGTTCGTCGACGGTCAGGCGCTCGCCCCCGAGGGAGCGTGGGTCCGCTACGACGGTGAGGGGCGCCCGCCGGTCACCGACGGACCGTTCGCGGAGACCAAGGACCTCATCGCCGGCTGGATGATCATCGACGTCGACAGCTACGAGCGCGCCGTCGAGCTGGCGGGAGAACTGTCGGCCGCCCCTGGGGCGGGCGGCAAGCCGATCCACGAGTGGCTCGAGCTGCGCCCGTTCCTGACCGCGCCGCCCACCATCACGGAGTGACCCCATCGATGAACGAGGCACTGCTCCGGAGCCTTACACCGAGCGTGCTCGCCGTCCTCGTCCGCCGCGGAGCCGACTTCGCGGCGGCCGAGGACGCCGTGCAGGACGCACTGGTCGAGGCGGTCCGCGTCTGGCCGGCCGACCCCCCGCGGGACGCGAAGGGCTGGCTGGTCACCGTGGCCTGGCGCCGGTTCCTCGACGCGACCCGGGCGGACGCCGCCCGCCGCCGGCGTGAGGACCTCGTCGACGAGGAGCCGGCGCCCGGGCCCGCGCCCGCGCCCGCGGTGGACGACACGCTCCAGCTCTACTTCCTGTGCGCCCACCCGTCGCTGACGCCGTCGTCCGCGGTCGCGCTCACGCTGCGCGCCGTCGGCGGTCTGACCACCCGCCAGATCGCCCAGGCCTACCTGGTGCCCGAGGCGACCATGGCGCAGCGCATCAGCCGGGCCAAGCGCACCGTCTCCGGCGTGCGGTTCGACCAACCCGGCGATGTCGCCACCGTGCTGCGCGTCCTCTATTTGGTCTTCAACGAGGGCTACACCGGCGACGTCGACCTCGCCGCCGAGGCGATCCGGCTCACCCGGCAGCTCTCGGCCGCGATCGACCACCCCGAGGTGGCGGGGCTGCTCGCCCTCATGCTGCTCCACCACGCCCGGCGCGCCGCCCGGACCGCGCCTGACGGCAGCCTGGTGCCGCTCGCCGAGCAGGACCGCGGCCGGTGGGACACCAAGTCGATCGCCGAGGGCGTCGCGATCCTGCAGGCGGCCCTCGCCCGCGACCGGCTGGGCGAGTTCCAGGCCCAGGCCGCTATCGCGGCACTCCACGCTGACGCGCCCACCGCCGAGGAGACCGACTGGGTGCAGATCGTCGAGTGGTACGACGAGCTCGCGCGCCTGACCGACAGCCCGGTCGTCCGGCTCAACCGCGCGGTGGCCGTCGGCGAGGCCGACGGACCGCGCGCCGGCCTGGCGGCGCTCGCGGCGCTGGACAACTCTTCCCCAAGCTCTTCGAGCAGGAGATACCCCATCCCCCGCCACGCCGCGGTGGCGGCGTACCTCCACGAGCGCGAGGGCGACCTGGCGACGGCGGCGAGGCTGTACGCCGAGGCGGCCCAAAAGGCGCCCAACCTTGCCGAGCGCGACCACCTGACGCGCCAGGCCGCCCGGCTCAACGCCCGCAGGCGCCGCTGACGGGTCGCGCTCGGATTTTCCCGCAGCACTCGGAGCGGCCCCGTGGCCAGAGCAATCAATGGACCTGCCCGTTGAAGGTGACCCTGCAGCGACGGTTCGGCTGCCCGAGAAGCAGCCCACCCCGGCTCATCCACGAAGAGCCGGGAAACGGAACGAACGGCAGGACAGGACCATGGCCACCAGCGCGTCGAGGCTGGGCATCACGGTGACGCGTGGTGGGGCGAAGTGTGCGGTCCCGGTGGCCACGAGCGCTCACAGCCTGACGATCGGCCACAAGCCGACGGTCGCCGCCAGGAGGAGGCTGTGGCCGTTTGGCTCACTCGACGACCTGGACGAGCCCTGGCTTGCCCACCGTCGCCTTGAGCTGCGTTCGCTTGCCCTCCACCGAGCCGTCCGGTGCGAGGACGCGCGTGCCGACTCGGACGGTCGTCTCCACCGACCAGGTGCCGGCCGTCGCCGACACCGTCCAGTCGGCCGGGACCACGTGGTCGAAGGCGAGGAAGTGGGTGGGGACGCCGTTGCTCTTGAAGGGCTCGGCGTTGACGTCCTCCTCAGCCGCGGGAGCGAGGGGGACCTCGAACCGCACGAGGTCGCCCGCGTAAGTGGCGCGTACGGTCACGGGGGTCCCCGGCTGGACTCCCTCGGGGTGTTCCACGTCGATCGACAGACTGCCGAACTCCGGGACGTTGCGGGCGGCGTAGCAGACGTCCGCACCGGAGTGGGTCCGCGGTGCAGGCGTCCCCGTTCCGAGCAGCTGCTCCAGCAGTCCGAGCGCTTCCGCCCGCGCGTGCTTCGACAGGATCTCCATGGTTGCGTCGTTGGGCCCGCCCCCGCTTGCGCGGTGAGCGGCAGATGCATCCGCACAGGCATGGTGCTGTGGCAGTCCCGCTGTCACAGCACCGGCGCTGTCTGGGACGAGGTTCAGTTGGCGGGTGCTTGGTAGAGGCCGCGGCCGGCGCGGTGGGCGCGGGAGGTGGCGATGAGGCGGTCGAGGGTGCTGCGGATGGTGTTGATGTTGCCGGTGGTGTCATCGCGGCCGAGTGCCTCGGCGACGTCGCGTGCGCGCAGCGGAGTCTCGGGGGTGCGGGCCAGGACGGCGATGACCTGGTCGGTGAGGCCGCTGCCTGCCACCACGGCCTCGGAGGCGGGCGTGCGCCGTGCCGCCTTGGTCGCAGTGGCCTTGGCGGCGGTCTGCTTCTTGGACGGTTGCTTCGCCGCCTTGCCGTTCGCAGAGTTCTTGGGCGCGGCCTTCTTCTTCGAGCCCCCAGTCGTCTTGTTCGTCGTCGGGGGAGTCTGGTCCGTCGTGGTCTGAGCGGCGGCAGTGCTCTCGTCCACCGGCACGGATACGGTCTCGACCGCCGACGTCGGCTCCGGCTTGGTGTCGGTGGCAGGTTCGTCCGGCACGGACGGTGCAGCCTCGGTCTGCGGCTCAGCTGCACGCGGCTGGGGAACAGTGGCCGCCGACAGCGCGTTCAGCGCGGACAGCGCGCTGCGCACCGCTTCCAGTCGTTGGGAGACCGCGGCGAGGTGTTCTTCGAGTGTCTGCTGATGCTTTTCGAGTTGGGGAAGCTCCGCCTGCAGCAGCGCCGTTGTCGACTCGATGCTGTTCGTGTCTGCCGTCGCTGTCATGGTGCGCTCCTGATGGGGTCGGCTGTGCACGCCGTCTGCTGTGACATGCAGGGGTGTTGTGATGCAGGGTACGGGCTGCATTGTGATTCGCACCTGTCTGAGGCGCGGTTGAACAGAAGTACCCACCGCTCGACCCGGCATCGCTGCGACGCATCCGCGAACGGTCTTTCGGGCAGCGCGACGATCTCAGTCGTCATCGCCGGGTGTCATTCCCGAACCGAAGCCGAGCTACAAGTGCGAAGTTGGCGTGCACTGCCTGCCTATCCCCCGCAGGGGACCGGTTCTCACAAACACGTGGCAGATCAGGGTGAGGGAGCGATACGCTCCCCGCGATGATGACTCACTCTGTTGGCAGAATGGGGGTCCCGTCCGCGCAAGGTGAGTGCTGATGCTCACTGCGACTGTGAATGGGGATTCCCGCCTTTCCTTCTGGCTGCGCGTGCGAGAGTTCGCCGTGCCGCCGTCCATGATCGAGACTGCGACCGGCCGCCGTTGTGCCGGGGACTGGGCAGGAGCGTGTGCCGCCGCAGGCGTCGATGTCGATGTCGATCTCGATCTGCGTTTCGTGGGGCGTACCTATGGCCAGGAACTCGCGGCCCAGGTACGTGCCGATCTCCGCCATCTGGCTCCTGACCTGTTGCGCTGGCACATGCCGAGGATCGCTCCTGACGGCCTGCTGCGCCCGGGGCTGACCATCGCTCTGGATCGGTACGACGCTGCGGGGCGTGACGGCCCGTACCCGGTGCACCTCGTGGCCCGGACTCCGCCGGCCTGGGCGGATGCCGGTCAGCGGATCAGACTACGTCCCGGACTCGCCGCCCGAGTGGGCACGAGTGGTGACCATCGGGTCGGCTCCCACTGCTCGGTGAGGTGAGCCCTCTCAGGGTGGCGCGGATCTCAGATCTTGCCGGGCTCTTCGGAGATCACGAACACGAGCCTGTTGTGAGCAAGTCTGCCAGGCGATCCGCGAATTCGGTGAGCGAGTCCAGTTGTGGTCCGCTGCGGGCAATGCGGAATCCGTGGCGGCGGCCCCAGAACGCGGCCTGGACGGCATGGAACTGGGCCCAACGCCGGACGCGTTCGCGATCGAGTTCCGCAGCCTCGGCGAAGATGTCAAGAATGCGATGGACAGCCTTGGGCGGGTCGTCCGCTTCGAGGAGCGTCAGCGCGCGCGACTTGAGCAGGGTGCCGCCGTCGTAAGCGGGATCTCCCGCGTACCCCTTGGGGTCGACGGCCAGCCATGGTTCACGGTCGGCGCGCAGGATGTTTCTGGCGTGGAGGTCGCCGTGGATGAGGATGTCCGGCTGGACACGGCCCAGCTCGCGGACCGTCGCCACGGCGGCGTCCACCACATGACGCGACAGTGTGTGCGGCAGCTCCTCGGCATCCTTGCGTAGCTGCTCCTCCCAGGCGTCGGCCTGCTCCCGCAGCCGGGGCAGGCCGGGCGGCGCGGGGACGGCCAGCCGGCGATTGATCCGCGCTGCGACCGTCACCACCTCATCGCCGTCCTCGACCTCCGCCAGTGTCGACGTCCGGACCCGCTCGAGCAGCATCGCGAAGCACTTGTCGTCGCGCTCGTGCAGCAGAACAGCTCCGCGTCCACGCCACGCCACGAATGCGTCCGGCTCATACACGTTGCCGGGATGTGGAAACGACACCTTCAGCACGGCGGTCCCCCCCCCGGTCGGCCGTCGCACCGGGACGATGACCCCGACACCCCCGTGCATGACATCGCCGTCCGGCACACACTGCCAGCGCCCCAGCAACTCGTCCACGATCCTGGGCAGTCCGGCGAGCCATGCCGCTCCAGACTCTCCTTCCCGCTCGACAGTGCTCCGCGCGAACGTCTCCGGTATCTCGATCATTGGGGCACTTTACGGCCGGCCCGACACCGCCACCAGGCGGCCTGATGCCGGTGGCGGGCTTGTGCCGCCCTGCGCAGCGAGCGCGTGAACGGTAGGACTCGTCCGTCCGGGTGCCTTCCGGGTGTCGGGTGGCGGGAACGGTGTCCTTGCGGTGCGGGCGGCGTCGGGGTGCCGGGGCGGGTGCGTGAGGCGGCGCAGGAAGAGGGAGGAGACGATGCGATCGCCCGGTGGAGGCGTCCGGTCCACGGCGATGCGTTCACGTCGCCGGACTGACGCGGCTCGCCGCCCCGCACCGGGGTCGGCAGTGAAGAACGGCGCGGCTTGTACCGTGAGTCCGGCGCCCCTCGGATTGCCTGACCCGCAGCACTCGACCGTCTGGAGCCCGAAACCGTGCCCTTCACCTTCCGCAAGAGCTTCCGGATCCTGCCCGGCGTCCGCCTCATCATCGGCCGCGGTTCCTGGTCCATCACTCTCGGGGGCGGCCACGGCCCCCGCCACACCATCAGCAGCACCGGACAGCGCACCACGTCGGTGAACCTGCCCGGACCGTTCGGCTTCCACCGCACCACGCGCCGTCGGCGCCGGACCGGTCAGTAGGTGGCACCCGCACCACCCTCCGACACGATCCGCTGCTGCTTGCCAGGGACGTAGAGGAGCTGAAGACCGAGGCCCGGCCCCGGAATGCCGGGGCCGGGCAGACGAGGGCGACTCAGAAGCTGAAGAGCTGAGTCACCTCTCCTTGCATCACGCAGCTGTTGGGGAACGTCGCCTCATGGGAGATACGGCGTCCCTCCCACACCCCGTCGAGGGTGACCGTGACGGGATCGTAGATCCGCGTGCAGTAGCGAGAGGGTTCGTCGTTCGACAGCAGCGAGGGTCGCCCCTCCACGCTCTGCAGCTCCGCGCATGCGGCAGGTGCGTCGGGGTGGTCCCCGCCGGGGTCCGGGTTGCACCGCAGGGTCACCGCTCGCTGCACTGTCGCGCTACGCGCGCTCTCTCCCTTGCCGATGGTCAGTACCATTGCCGACGGTGCGTACAGGCTCTTCGGCTGGGCCGCCTCGGCATGCGCCGGGCCGGCGAACAGAACGCTCATGCCCGTCACCAGCCCTGCGGCTCCCAGGGCCTTTCCCGCGAGTCGTCGCATGGGATCACTCCTTTGTTCGAGACATCAGGGGGTGCCAAGGAGCCTTGCGCACATATGAGCTGAAAGCACATCGGACATGTCTTTCCTGGACACGTCTCTCCGTCGGCGCATGGCCGGTATCCCCATCCTTCGAGGTCGGGGGGTCTGCGACTCCGGCTGAACACCCCTCCTGGCACACGGTTCCCTTGCCTTCGCACCGCCCCTTCCGTCTTCCCACCAGCCGCCTGACGACGCACCACCCTGGCGTCGGCCGCCCCACCTCGGCCGAAAAGACCCTCCTCTTTCGCCCGCTTCACACGTGACGGCCCCGAATGCGTCCCTGGATCCTGGCGGTGGCGGAAGACGCCGGCTCCTGCCTGCGGCGCTCCCCGCTCTGGCGAAGGGCCCGTGCTGGCGGCCGTGAGAGGGCCGTGGCGGCGGCCCGGGGTGGCGTCTGCCGCCGGCGACAGGCGCTGCTGCGCCGTGCGCCCGCCGGGCCTCACGTCCGCCGTGGCCGCGGGCGTTCCTCGTGCCCTGTCGGGTCGTGGGGTTGATGCCGCTGTTCCGGTTACGTGAGGGAATCTTGCCGCGACGAGCAACCCCGAGCATGCGGCGGCCGTCTTGATCCACAGCAAGGCCGTTCGCCGCACCCGCCGAAGGTGACGGGCGGCTCCCCGATTCCCAAGTGTCAGGCCCAGAGCGCCAGGCGACTATACGCAGAATGTATACATGCTGTGTATAGTCGCGCGGCGGTCGGCGTCCTGGCCGCGCACGGAAGGCACCCATGCACAGCAAGGCATTCGCACCCGAGTACCAAGGCGCCCTCACCGATCTGTCGGTGAACGCCTCTCTGACGGACGTACTCGCCAAAGGCATCCAGCACTTGAGGGCGGCCCAGGTCTCCGGCTCACAGCAGGAGGTGGCACGCTCCGGGCTCGCCGTGGCCGAGGCACACCGCAGACTGGGCAACGTCGAGGAAGCGGATCAGGCGTGGAAGGCCAGCTACCGGGCCGCCCGCTCGGCCGGTGACATGGGGGCGATGGCCTGGGCGCTGTGGAGCGGCGGCACGCTCGCCCGCCAGAGGGGCGCGCTGGCGCTCGCCTTCCGGCTGCTGGGGCTCGCCGCCGAGATGGGCAAGCGCGGCGGCGACATCGTGGCCCGCGGATATTCCCTCGCGGGCCTGGCGGAGACCGGACGCATCCAGGGCGACTACGAGGCCGTCGCCGTCCTGCACGAGCAACTGCTCGCCGAGGCGCGCAAACGCGGCGAAGCACGTCACACCGTGTGGGCGCTGGAGGGCATCGCGCAGATTCACCGCAACACCGGCTCCTACGACACGGCCCTTGCGATGTTCGAGGAAGCGGCGGAGATAGCCGGGAAGGCCGACGACCGGCGCGGCCGGGCATGGGCCTTGCGCGGCATGGCCGACATCGTTTCCCTGCGGGACGACGACCCGGAACGCGCCCTCGCCCTGCTCGCCGAGGCCGAACTCACCTGCCGCGAGATGAAGTTGTCCAGCGCTCTCGCCTACAACCACAAGATGCGCGCCAACGTGCTCTTCCGGGCCCGTCGTTACGACGAAGCTCGCGAGGTCTACGAGGAGGCGCTCACCGAGTTCCGCGCCATGAGCGAGCCGCGGGGCGAGGCACTGGCCCGGCTCGGGCTGGTCAAGGCGCTCGCCCATCTCGGCCGCGACCGCGCCGAGACCGCGGCGGACCTGGACGAGTTGCGCCGGACTCTCGACCGGATCGGTCTGCGTCACGCCCGGGACATGGTCGACAAGGCGCACGCCGAACTCGGAACAGCGCCGCTCGCCACCCCGGCAGCCGAGGAAGGCGGCCACCGATGACACCGCCGGCAACAGCCCGGACCACCGCACCCCAGATTCTCGCCCGCTGCCGCGACCTCGTACGGCCCTCCCTCGCGGAAGCCGTCCAGCGTCTTCATCCGTGGCCGGCCGAGATGGCCGCCTACTCGCTCGGCTGGAGCGACGTCGACGGCACGCCCACCCCCGGCTCGCAGGGCAAGGGAGTACGTCAGGCGCTCACCGTGCTCTGTGCCGAGGCCGCCGGCGCGCCCGGGGAGAACGCCGTCGTCGGCGCGGTCGCCGTCGAGCTGATCCACACCTTCTCGCTCCTGCACGACGACATCATGGACGGCGACGAGACCCGGCGGCAGCGCCCGGCCGTCTGGAGGGCGTACGGCACCGGCCCCGCGGTCCTGGCAGGGGATGCGCTCTTCGCCATGGCCGTGGAGACGCTGGCCGGCTCCCGCAACGTACACAGTGCACCAGCGGTGCGGCATCTGGCCGGGACGCTGAACGACCTGGTGCGCGGTCAGGCCGAGGACCTGCTCTTCGAATCCCGGCCCTGGACGGGTCCCGACGCGGTACTGCCGCACGAGTACAGGTCCATGGCGGATCACAAGACCGGCGCCCTGCTCGGCTGCGCCACCGGCCTGGGTGCCGTGCTCGCCGGGGCCCCTGTCCCGACCGTGAACGCCCTCGCCCGGGCCGGCCGGCATCTTGGGGTGGCCTTCCAGGCCGTGGACGACCTGCTGGGCATCTGGGGCGACCCGCAGGTCACGGGCAAACCGGTCCACAACGATCTGCGCCGGCTGAAGAAGACGTACCCCGTCCTCGCCGCCCTGTCCACCGACAGCCCCGCCGCACGGCGTCTTGTCGCGCTCCTCACCTCGGACCGACCCCTCGACGACACCGCCGCCCGCCGGGCCGCCGACCTCATCGAGGACGCGGGCGGACGCTCCGCCACCCTGACCGAAGCCCACCACCACCTGGAAAGCGCCCGCGACTGCCTGACGAGCGTTCCGCTGGTACCCATGGCGGTCGAGGAGATCCTCACGCTCGTGCCGTTCCTCATCGACCGCAGAATGTGACGGCCCGCCACACGCATGCCCAGGCCGCGCCCGGACGCGGGCGTGGCCACGGCCTGGGACCTGCCCGCGAAGGTCCAGCGGCGGCGGTCCCAGCAGCTGCGGGGTCTCTGCAGTCGTAGCCCTTGTCGGTGGACCTTCCCTGCTTGCTCGCGTCGGCGTCCGCGGTGGGAGTTGCCGGCCCACCGGCGGGAGGCTGCCGGCGCCCGGCCGGTTGCCGCAGGCGGTCAACTCCTCGAGGAACGCGACGAGATATGCGCTACATCCTGGAAGGCGGGATGAGACAAGACCGCACGGGCTGCGTATCGCCTCACAACAGAACAGCGAAGACCGCCCCGTGCAGCCCAGCTGCCCGTCACAACCCTTCTGCGATCACCACCCGACATCGAAAGGCATCGCTGGTCTGTCCGAGACACGACATTCCACGGACGTTGTTTGAGGAGACCGCCAGTGGGATCCAACGACCCCGAACCTCAGCGAGCTCACCGTTCAGGTCCTGATGTCGCCCAAGAGATACGGGACTCGTTCCAGACCGTGCTGGACGCCTTGGACGCCGCACGCGCCGACCTCTACAAGTTCGACGGTCAGGAGGGCCGGGCCGAGTGCCCGCCGCCGTCCTGGCGTCAACGCGGCGAACCAGCCAGGGACGCCGGCTCCGCTGCCCCGACCCCGTCCCCGCCTTCGGCTCCACCCCCACCCCCACCCCGACCTGCACAGCCGGTGAGGCGGGGGCCCGCGCGCCTGGATCCCGCACCTGCGCACGGCACCTCGCCGCCTGCCGTGGAGCCGCCCCTCACCGGTCGCCTACGCCGGGCCGACGCTCCGCAGGACGGGGCGGCGGAGCAGCTCTGGTCGCGCGGCATGCATCTGGAGCCTGTCCCGCCCCCGAGGGTGGGAAAGCCACCTGTGGCGCACGGCGCAGGCACGACGCACGCCGCGCCGCCGGTGACCTTCCTGCCCCCGGCCCCCGTGCAGGAGGGCGCACACTACGGGGCCGGCCCACGCCCGGACACCACCGGGTCCGCCACGCCCCAACGCCCGGCCCCGCCCCCGGGCCAACTCGACGCCCCGCCTTCGTCAGTATCACCGTCGCCCGCCCGCGCGCACGCGAGGGACAGACGTCGGGGATGGCGGACCTTCGTCGACCGGCAGGACACGCGTCGTGCCGTAACCATCGGAGGGGTCGCGGCCGGCGGATTGATCCTCGCCTCTTCGCTCCTGTTCAACGACGATCCCGCACCGGTGGTCCCCTCCCCGCCGTCGGGGCAACTGGGCCGGCCGCTGCCCGACAGCCCGGCTCCCACGCTCCCTGACAGCCCGGCTCCCCCGCTCCCCGAGATCCCAGGCACAGGAGTGCTGCGCCAGGGCGACAGCGGCCATGGCGTGTACGAGTTGCAGGTACGTCTGCTCCAGGTCCCGAACATCTACGAGGGCGGCGCGATCAGCGGCCGATACGACACGGAGGTCCGGGCGGCCGTGACCAGATTCCAGAAGCGGTACGGCATCCTCGGCGACGAGACCGGCGTCTACGGTGACCACACCCGCCACGCTCTTATGCTGCGAACCAAATGATCAGCGCGACCACCCCGGGACCACCGGGACGCTCCTGCCCGCCCTCTGCCGGCCGCCGCGGAAGTCCGAGCCGCCGCGCACGGCCGTCGTCGCCCTGGACTGCCGGTCGCCCGCGGCCGCGCGCGACGCGAGCCTGACCGTGGTCCTCAGCCGGCGGTATGACGACCTTGACCGCGTCGGTGAAACGCGGAGCTGACGGAGGGATTGTGTTGCGGGCCCCGGCCCGCAGGTTCATAGTCCGAAACATGGACGCGCGCGAGGCAGCGCTGCAGCGGGCACACGACCATGCCGTGCGCTGGCTGGCGAGTCTGTCCGAACGCCCGGTTCCGGCGTGTGCCTCGGTCGAGGATGTCGTGCGCGCGCTCGGCCCCGGCTTGCCGGACGGCCCCAGCTCGCCCGCGGACGTCGTGGAACTGCTGGCCACCGCCTGCGAGCCGGGTCTCACCGCGTTTCCCGGCGGCCGCTTCTACGGATTCGTGATCGGTGGCAGCCTGCCGGCCGCACTGGCCGCCGACTGGCTGGTGAGCGCCTGGGACCAGAACTGCGTGATGCGCCGGGTCACACCCGCGCACACCGCGGTCGAGGACATCGCCGGGGCATGGCTGCTGGACCTGCTGGGGCTGCCCACGCGGAGCGCCGTCGGCTTCACCACCGGCGCCACGACGGCGAACTTCACCGCTCTCGCCGCCGCCCGTGACACGGTCCTGCGACGGGCCGGCTGGAACGCTGCCCGTGACGGGCTCACGGGCGGGCCCCGCGTACGGGTCCTCGCCGGCGAGGGCCGCCACATGGCGATCGACCTGGCGCTGCGCTATCTCGGACTCGGCGAGCCCGAACTGGTCGCCGCGGACGATCAATGGCGCATCGACCCCGACGCGCTGCGGCAGGCCCTGACCACCGCAGACGCACAGCCGACGATCGTGGTTCTCCAGGCGGGAGAGATCCACTCCGGTGCCTTCGACTCGTTCGGCGACACCGTCGAGGCCGTCCACGCGGCCGGCGCGTGGGTGCATGTCGACGGCGCGTTCGGTCTGTGGGCCGCGGCGTCCCCCGCCTACGCACACCTGACGGAAGGCTGCGGGCAGGCCGACTCCTGGGCCACCGACGCCCACAAGACCCTGAACGTCCCCTACGACTGCGGCCTCGTCGTCGTGAGGGATCCTTCGACGGTCCGGGCCTCGATGGGGCAGCGCGGCGACTACCTCATCCACGACGAACGGGGCGACTCCTTCGAGAAGGTCCCCGAGCTGTCCCGGCGCGGCCGGGCCTTCACCGTCTGGGCCGCGCTCAGGTCGCTGGGCCGGTCGGGAGTCGCCGCGCTCGTCGAGCGGCTGTGCCGGCACGCCTCGGCATTCGCCGCCGGCATCGCCGACATCGACGGGGCGAGAGTGCTGAACGACGTGATCTTCACCCAGGTCTGTGCCACGTTCGGCGATGACGCGCGCACGGAACAGGTGCTCGCCCGGCTGCTCGACGACGGCACGGCCTGGATCAGCGGCTCGGTCTGGCACGATCGCCGTGTCATGCGGATCTCGGTCAGCAACTGGTCCACGACCGACGACGACGTGCGTCGCACGCTGGACGCCATCCGCCGTGCCGCGGCGGCCGCCAGACCGTGACACGACACGACATGACACGACACGCTCCGTGACCGACCGCGAGGGGTGCCTCGATGGGTTGTCTGCCCTCCGACGGGTGATCAGCAGGCCTTCTTCCGGTCGAACCAGATCGTGGCGAACGTCGGCGTGAGCCCTGCCCAGAAGAGAACCTGGGGCAACAGCCGGTCGGTCCAAGGGACTTGGGCGATCAGCAACGCGCACAGCATGGACCAGGCCGCCTGGACGACCACGAGACGGGCCCACCGACCGCGGCGCATCAGCGACTGAACATTGAGCCGGACGCCGGTGCGCCGTCGGCGGTAACGCAGCAGGGCGCCGACGATCCAGATGGCGGTCATCGGCACGAGATACCACAGGCGCTGGCCGAGCGAGAGCGGCAACTCCCGCTGTACCTCGCCCTCGACGGCGAACAGGTCCGTCATCGCCCCGGCGAGGCCGAGACAGAGCAGGGCGAGCCAGCGCACGCCGCGCAGCATGCGGTACGTGGCCTGGTCGAGGCCACGCTGCATCGAGTCGGAGTCCGGAGCGGCGGCGAGCCCGCCGGCGTACAGGTCGGCGGCCCGGCCGGCCTTGACGCCCGGCGCGTCGGCAGCCTTCCTGGTCTGAGCAGCCAGAGCCTCCGAGTGGGTGGGGTCGATCCGGAGGATGGCGCGCTCGAGCTGGTCGACAGCCTTGCTGTTGCCCGAGAAGCCGGCTATCCGCTCGGCCACTTCGTGGGCGTAGACCTCCTCGGGGCCAAGGCGCAGCGCCACCGAGACCAAGTCGGCCGCCTCGCGGGTGACGTGTTCGAACTCGTGGTACTCGATCTTCCTGGCGCCGGTCGCCTGGGCGAAACGGACCACCGACATGCGCGTCACGGCGTCCGCGAGCATGGCATATCCGTACCAGTGGTGGGGGTCGATGCGAACCGCTTCGCGCAGTACGGGCTCAGCTTCGCGCCACGACCTGCTGGGCACCCGGATCAGTCCCTCAGCGCGGAGGATGAGTGCGCCGTAGTCCTCCGGCGCGAGTTCGAGCGCCTGGTCGGCAGCCTCCAGTGCCTGCTCGGGCCGTTGCGTGTTCAGATGGCAGTAGCCGACCTTCACCCAGGCGCGTACGTCGCCGGGGTCTTCGGCGAGGTGCTGCCCCAGGAGCGCCTCGGCCTGGTCATAGCGTTCGAGCTCGATGAGGCCTTGGGCCCGTTCGACGGTCGGGTGCAGTGTGGTCACAGCTTCCGCTTCTTCTTGAGATAGGCCACCAGGTCGTCGTACATCCCGCCCTCGTTCGCGTACATCGCCACGTTGCGGGCGGCCGCGAACCACGGCTCGGTCGAGGGCACGATCTGCCTTGCCGCGGCCAGCAGGTCCGGCATGCCGATCAAGCGCACCGTTCCGGTGCGGGCCGAATCGAGCAGCGCGTACTCGGCCGCGGCCTCGCACAAATGGGCCAGATCCGCGCCGGACAGGCCGTCGGTGGCCTTGACCAGCTTGCTCAAGTCGACGTTCTCGATGGGCCTGTCGCGCAGGTGATAGCGGAGGATCGCCTCCCGCGCCGGGCCGTCGGGCGGCAGCACCAGCAAGGTCCGGTCCAGTCGGCCGGGGCGACGCAGAGCGATGTCCACATCCCAGGGCACGTTGGTCGCGGCAAGTACGAACACGCCTTCGTTCGCTCCGGCGTCGATGCCGTCCAGCTCGGTCAGCAGTTGATTGACGGTGTTGCGCATGGGGCTGCTCTGCGTGCGGCTGCGCTTGCCGCCGAGCGCGTCCAGCTCATCCAGGAACACCACGCACGGCGCCTGGCGGCGGGCGGTCTGAAAGACCTCGTGCATGTTGCGCTCGGAGTTGCCGATCCACATGTCGAGCACGTCGTTGACCGACACGGACAGGAAACTCGCCCCGAGCTCACCGGCGACGGCCCGCGCGATGAAGGTCTTGCCGCAGCCAGGCGGCCCGTACATCAGAAGACCGCCGCGCAGACTCTTGCCGTACAGGCGCCGCAGCTCCGGGTTGCGCAACGGTGCCAGGAATGCGGCCTCCAGGCGCTCCTTGACCTCCTGCATACCGCCCACATCGACGAGGCGGACGGTCCCGGGCAGCTCCACGTCCCAGGCTGCGGCATCCCCCGGATCGGCCTTGCCGTCCACGGTGAGCGGCGCCTCGGTGAACCGGGGCGGCACGACATCGCCGACCTGGTCCTGGGCTGCCGTCCAGTCGAAGCCCACGGTGGATTGCGGGGCGGGTGCCGGAGGCTGCTCGGGCGCCGGGGCTTGCGGCGGGGCGGTGGGGGAGGCCGGGGGAGGTGCGGCAGCCGTGGCGTCATCGGGCCCGGGCGCAGGGGCGCCCATGGCCCGGGCCATCAGCTCGCGCGCCTGAACATCACCGGGCGCGCGCTGCAGTGTCACGGCAACTTCCGCCACTGCGGCGTCGGTGTGCCCCGCATCCAGCAGCAGCTCCGCCAGGTGCAGCCGCAGGGGCACATCGTCGGGCGCGGCCGCCACGGCCGTACGCAAACTCTGTATCAGTGGAGATTCCGCCAGCATGGCCCACACTCTACGTATGCGACACGTGGGACCTTCAGGTGCCCATGTGCCCCGACACATGGCCTGTCTTGAGGAGGCCGACGGCCCACGGCTGTGCGGGTGGGCCACCGCTGTCGCCGGTCCGGTCCGGAAGCCAACGACCGCCCCCCTCCGACGTGTTCGCCGCCCAGCTCATGGGATGCGCCCGCACCTGCAGCGCATCACGCGTCCGCTGGGGAGGCAGATCCCGCAGGACGCGGCCCAGGGCGTCCATCGAAAGCGCCGGGTGAGGCCGGTGTTGTGCCTCAGCGGTACGCCGCGGCCGATCAGTCAGTAGCGGGCCGCCGGTGCGCGAGGCGAGCGATGAGGGACCTCCTCGTGTTCGGCCAGTCAGAGCCGGTGATGCTGTAGAGCGCGGAGTCACGGATCCATCCGTCTCGCATGACCATGTGCTGGCGCAGGATCCCCTCATGTGTTGCACCGAGGCGGGTGATCGCCGTCCGTGACGTGCCGTTACGGACGTCGGTGAGAAACTCGACCCGGTTCATGCCGAGCGCCTCGAAGGCGTGGGTGAGCATCAGCAGCTTGGCCTCGGTGTTGACGGCCGTACGCTGCCAGGACCGGCCGAGGAAGGTGAAGCCGATCTCCAGCCTGCGATGCGGCAGGTTGACCGCCATGAACCGGGTCGATCCGGCAATGCGCCCGGTGGCCAGGTCGATGGTGGCGTACCCCAGCTGGCTCCCGGCGGCGTGAGCGGCGAGCGCATCGTCGATGAATGCGCTCACATCGCGGGGGTGGGGGACAAGTGTCACCTGCAGGTTCCACAGCTCGCCGTCCTGGATTGCCTCGCACAGGCCGTCGTGGTGCCCATGGGTGAGCGGTTCAAGCCGCACATGTGCACCGACCAGTGGCACCGCTTCCAACTGCACGGCCTGCACCCTTGTACTCGTCCCATGCTGGACGGACGCTGCCGGCGTCCGTCGGCGTACTTCCTGACCCACGTATCCGCCTCGCCTGGTGCCGGCATTCTGCAACGATCAGCAAGAGTGTGTACTGGCCGTCAGATCGCAGGGGTCCGTATTCGCACCGCACAGGATCACTGCCACTCGCTCGCCGGGTTCAGGCCGGTACACGCCGGACGTGAGGGCGGCCAACGCTGTGGCCGCCCCGTGCTCCACCGCGATCCGGCGGTGGTCCCACAGCGCCTGACGGGCCGATGTGATCGCGTCGTCGGCCACCACCACGGACCGTACGCCGTCCTTTCGGGCCCATTCCAGCGCCATCTCGGATGTGCGGCGCGCCCCGAGAGAGTCCGCCGCGACGGACTCGACCGCCACATCGACCACCTCGCCGGCGTCCAGGGCAGATCGCAGGGCGCAGCAGCCTTGCGGTTCCACGGCCACCACCCCCACGCCGTGCTCGAGGGCCGACACGGCGACCCCCGTGAACAGCCCGCCGCCCCCGACCGCGAGCACAACGGTGTCGAGGCCGGGCCGGGCCTGGACGATCTCTTCCATCACCGTTCCGGCACCGGCTGCGATCAGTGGGTGGTCGTACGCATGTGACTGCAGGGCTCCGGTTTCTGCGGTGAACTTCTGTGAGGCGGTCAGCGCGTCGGCATACTCCGCGCCGATCTTCCGGACCGAAGCGCCCAGTTGCTCGAGTTTGCCGACCTTCACCGCGGGTGCCGTCACCGGCACGAACACGGTGGCCGTTACCGAGTGCTGCGCTGCAGCCCAGGCACAGGCGAGCCCGGCATTGCCCCCGGAAGCAATGGCCACGCCCGCGTCCGGCATGAGGCTCGCGTCGATGTACCTGCTGAGAAAGTTGATGGCGCCGCGCGCCTTGAACGAGCCGGTGTGCTGCATGAACTCCAGTGCCAGCCACCCCTCGGCCCCGCCGAGCGCCCCTGGATCCATGGGAGTCAGCACGACAGGCCGTGTGCGCCCGGCGATGCGGTCGGCTGCGGCTCGTACGTCGTCGAAGGCAATGGTCACGAGAGTCTCCAGGCATGAGCAGACACGAGCCGTGCGGTGGTATGCGGTTCACTGATGCGCCGATTGTCCCCGCGCCCGTCGTCCTCCGCCCTCCCTTTTCTGGGCAGAGGTTGGGCTCGTTCTGTCTTGCAGCCTCCGCACAAGCTGCGCGGACCCTCCCCCTCACCCTCGACGCGGAACGGATGGGGGGAGGAGACCACACGTCTCCTTCCCGCCGTCTCTGCACCAGGACGCGCGCCGAGACGTCATGATGGCCCGATGGGAGACGGGAACGCGTTGCCGACCGTCGGGGGAGACATGCGGTTCGACGAACAGCATGCCCAGGACACCCGCAGGCGGTTCTCCCTCCAACAGCCAGGTGCTCCTGGAGTGCTAACAGCCCATGGCCCATGTATGGGAGTCGCCACGGTCGTTGGCGGTGGCGTTGTAGCGGACTTCGTCGCCGGGGCGGAGGCAGATCGTCATGTCGCCGCCGGTGGACGGGAACTGGACGGCGTCCTCGTAGACCTTGACGTGGTCCTTGATACCGGGGCCGGAGATTCCGTGGTTCGCCCAGGAGGAGTCCTGGTCGGCGATCCAGCTTTCCCACCATTCGTCGTCGCCCGAGGCATTCATGCGCTGTCCGCCGAAGTCGGCATCGGTCCAGACACAGAAGTTGCCGCTCGGACAGTTCGCGGCGGACGCGGGTGCGGCGGTGGCCAGGCTCGCGCCGGTGGCGAGCAGGGCGGCGGCGAGCAGGGCTACGGGTTGCTTCACGACGGGTGCCTTTCCTTGCGTACTGCGGTGATTTCGTTGTGCCCCGCGGACAGCTCGGCGTGTGCAGCGGTGAGCAGCGCCCTCGCCTCGGCGAGTGCGTGTGAGCGCAGCTCCCGGTAGGCGGCGCGGTCGCGCGACGGGGCCTTCGTCTTGAGGTTGTTGACGGTCGTGACGGTCTGGAACCAGCGACGCTGGTCGCCGTAGAGACGGCGCTCCGCGGCCGCGAGGCAGCCGTCGGTGTGGTGGCCGATGACGTGCCCGCTGGGCAGCGTCAGCGTGAGCTCGGCCGGAGAGGTGCCGAACAGCGCGCGGTCGACGCGGCGGGCCTCGGCGGCGCCGGCAGGCGGGTGGCCGGGGTGCGGAGGGGTGAGCCCCTGGCGGGTCAGACAGCGGTCGGTGAGCAGGCGTTGGGCAGCCTTCAGCGTGTCGTCCGGGCCGAGTGAGAGGGCCGGTTCGCGCGGTGTGCCACAACCGGTCAGGCCAGTGATCGCCGGCAACAGGACTGCGGTGAACACGGCGGCGCGTGTGCGCCCCGTGGTCCTCACCCCGGCTCGCAGTCGGCGTGCGGCGTCGTGTCGACCGCGTCGAGCTTGTTCCACCACTCCCAGTTCTCGGCGTAGTCGCCGCCCCGGAGCGTGCGCTGCAGGCAGGGTCCCTGGTTGGGGAAGTGGAGGGCGTACACGTTCTTGTCGACCTGCGAGCTGAACGACCTGGCGTGCCGGCGCACATGGTCGGCGGGCACGGCGAATCCGCCGGCCGCGGGGTTGTAGCACCAGCCGCCTCCCGGGCCCGTCTCTCCTGGCTCGGGCCAGAAGCAGACGTGTCCGGGCAGTGCTGAGGCCGGGGGAGCGAGCGGGGGCAGTGCGGTCAGCGCGAGCGTCGCGAGGATGCCGGCGTAGGCGAGGGCGGAGCGTCTCAATTCAACCTCTGGGGAAGGCGGTTACAGGGTGCACGCGCTGCCTTCCCCGGCGTTGTCGCAGGTAAGCGCAGTGAGCGCGTGCGTCACCCGTCGTGGTGGGTAGTCGTACTGCAGCCGCCGTCCCCACGACGCCACGGCCTCGCAAAGGGCCCGTCACGCAGGCTCGCGCACTTGGCCGATCGGCCAAGTGCGGCAAGGAGCGGCAGAATCCCGGGGCTCGCACCGCACGTGAGCACACACGGTGCGGCATGCCCAAGGCCGCCTGCGCCTATCGCTGGTGCCGGCGATCCGGCACGCACATCCGTCCCAGGTGCCTTCCCCCGTGGCGATCGGCACGAGCTGCGACGCGCAGCGGTAGGACCTTGCGCCAAGGGGCGGCGTCGTGGTCGCGCGAGCGGAGGGCGGAGGCGTACAACCGTTTGGCCTTGCCACGGGTCTTGTCGTCTGCGGATTCGTCAGGGATCCCGTTCACCGGCTGGCCGCAACGAGGAGGGTGTGCCGTGTCGCAGCGCCGACGACGCACCCTCTCACGTGCACCGTCGGGCCGGTGCACGCATGTGCAGCACACAGCAGCTGGAGTGGCATGAACAGACGTGGACTGCGATGGAGGCTCGGACTGACGAGCGCGATCGCGGTGACCAGTGCGGTGACCGGCCCTGTTGCCGCGCAGGCGCAGGGGACCGCGCCTGCCCGGATCGCCATCGCCGCGGAACTCCGGGACGATTTCAACGGCGACGGGTACTCCGATGTGGCCTTCCCCGCGCCCTCGGGGACCGTCGGCGGCAAGGCGAAGGCGGGATACGTGGCCGTCGTGTACGGCTCGTCGACGGGCCTGAAGACCTCGACCAAGCAGGTGTTCCACCAGGACAGCGCAGGCATCCCTGGTGTCGTCGAGGCCGGGGACGTGTACGGGAGCTCGGTCACCACGGGTGATCTGGACGGCGACGGCTACGCGGATCTGGTCGTGGGCGCGTCCGGTGAGGACATCGGAACCATCTCCAACTCGGGCTCTCTCGCAGTTATCTGGGGCGGTGACAAGGGGCTGTCGGGTTCCGGTTCCGCGACGCTGGCCGTCGGCGACGAGGCCCACGACCGGCTCGGCTGGACGGTCAGGGCCGGGGACTTCGACGAGGACGGTGCCATCGACGTCGTCGGGGTCGAGAACTACCTGAATCTGCGAGTGCTGTCCGGGCCTTTCGGCCGCGACGGTTCGTCGCGGAGCACGGCATCGGTCACCGACATCGAGGACATGCGGCTCCTGGATCTCGCAGTGGGCGACATCAACGGCGACGGGGTCACCGACCTTGTCGCCGTGGTCAACTCGCTCGACGAGTACGACTGGCGGCACATCCGCTACTGGACGGGCACGAAGACGGGACTGACCGGACCCATCTCGGTCAAGCGCGCGAACGGGTTCCGGCTCGAGGGCGGCGAGAGACTCGACGTCGGCGATGTGAACAACGACGGCATCGACGACATCGTCGTGGGGCGGGCCGTCGACGGCTACGACAGCGACCTGGGGATACCGACCGCCAACGGCGGCATGATCACCTACGTCCCCGGCAGCAACAACGGCCCGGTCGGCACCCAGGCGAAGGTCTTCAACCAGGACAGCGCGGGCATCCCGGGTGTCGCGGAGAACAACGACGCGTTCGGTGAGTTCATCCAGGTCGCCGACGTCAACGGTGACGGCTACGCGGACGTGTCCGTCGGCGTCCCCGGTGAGGACTTCGACGGCAGGAACCAGGCGGGAGCGGTCGTCACCCTCCGAGGCACGGCCGCCGGGCTCACCGGCACGGGCGCCGGGAGCTACTCGCAGAACACCGCGGGCGTTCCCGGCACCGCGGAGAACAACGACGGCTTCGGCGCGGCCGGCAAGCTGGTCGACACCAACGGCGACGGTCGCGCCGAGTTGGTTGTCGGCGCCCCCGGCGAGAACGCCGACGCCGGCTCGGTGTGGGTGTTCAAGTCCAACTCCTCCGGGGTGACGCCCACCGGTTCGTTCACCTTCGGCGCGGGCACGCTCGGCACGGTCGCGACGGGTGCGCTGCTCGGCTCGACGTTCAACTACTGAGCCACGGCCGCCGTGGCGGTCACAGGTGTCGGCGACGCCCGTGACCGCCACATCCGGAGCAGCCGAGACCTGTCCTCCCCCGTCCACACCGACCACCGCAGCCGCCAAGAGCAAGGCAGCGTGATCGGTCCCTGCATTGTCTGGCGAATCCGCCACGCCGACGGCACCCGCCTACGTCGGTCGTCTCCCGGGCCGACGTGGCTCGACCGGCGACTACCCGAGCGGCCATCTGTTCCCAGCTCCTGCTCCTGCGTCGCTTCGGGTGCGATGCGACGCCGTGTCCTATGCGGTGCCGGGCCCGTCGAGGAAGCGAAGCAGCACGGCGGCCTCCGCGCGGAGCCGCGCGGCTCGGTCAGCGTGCGCGGGCGCAGTCAACTGCGCCGCAACCTCCAGTCGCTCGGCGGCCTCGGCGCGCACGACATCCACCAGACTGTGCTCGCTCAGCTCACGCCGAGCTGCTTCGGTGACGCCGACACCAACCGGCGACTGCTCAAGGGCCAAGCCGCGGAGCTCAGCCTCGCCCACGGGCACCGCCTCAGCGTTGTCCAGCGCAGCAAGTGTTGCGCGCAAGGCGCTCACCGCGGCCTTGTCACGGGCACGCATCGCTTCCTGCAGCGCTTGACGCATACGAAGACGTAAGGACATGCCGGTGACCTTATGGTGGCGCCCCTGGACCCACAACGCGATATACGTGCAGCACCAGGCTTACCGCCGACTGAGGCGCCCGACAAGATCGCGAAGTCGGACTGGAGTACTAGCAGGCGATATAGCAGCGGATGGTCGTGCCGTCGGGGCCGGTGTGGACGCGTACGAGATCGGCGAGCAGATGTGCGAGGAGCAGGCCTCGTCCGCCTCGTTGGTCCAGGGCGGGCGGCCGACGGCCGGCGAGCGGGTCACTGATGTGCCCGCGGTCTCGGACCTCACACACCACCTGGGAGCCCTCGGCCCAGACCCGCATCGTGCCCGAGCCGCCGCCGTGCACCACGCTGTTCGTGGTCAACTCGGCAACCGCCAGAGCGAGATCCTCCAGACGGGTCCCGGACAGGCCGAGCCGCGCGGCCCGCTCGACCGCGAAATGCCGGACAGCCGACAACTCGTCGACGCCGAAGACATGCGCCTCGGCAGCTCCTTCCGTTGGTGAGAGCGGCAGGTTGTACCGCTCCACGACATGCCCGGGTGCGTAGGAGGGGCTGGGCTGCTGATGGCCGCGGGAGACGACGACGGGGTGGGTGGCGTAGGCGTCGGTGAGCACCTGCTCGTCGAGCCGGTCGGCGTCGTACGGGCACAGGATGGTCGCGTTCCTACCCCGGAACGCGGGGTTGATCAGGGCCTCGTGCTGGGCGCAGGCCGGGTACTCCAGGCTGCTGCGGCCGGGCCAGATCGGCTCGCCGATGATCCGTACCCGCGTCCCCGGATGGGCGTCGGCGAAAGCATGCAGTACGGCGGGGATGATCCGGCCGGGATTGCGTCCGGCCGTGGTCATGTCGACGAAGTGCACGGTGGTGGCGTCCTCGTCGAGGGCTTCTTGGAGCAGGGCCAGGTTCGGGCCGGGTACGGCGACCGCCACCGGCTCTCCGGTCCTCAGGCCGTCGCGGATGAAGGGCACCGTGCCGTTCAGGTACTCCCGGTCGCCCCGGTAGAAAAGGGCGGGGTGCACAAACGCCTCGGTGGAAGTCGGGGCCGTCATCACGCCGCCACCTCGATCGCGGCAAGATCCGGCCAGAACATCTCCAGCAGCCGCCGCATGGTGGCGGGCGGTTGGTCGAGCACGATACGCCGCCCCGCGGGCAGTTCCTGGGCGGTCACCGCCAAAGCGGAGACGCCGGCGACGTCGATGAAGGTGACTGCGGAGAGCTCCAGGTGGCACACCTCCGCATCGCGCAGCGCCAGGCGATCCAGCGTCTGCTCCCAGGCTGGACAGGTGGCGAGAGTGATCTCGCCGGCCGCCCGCCACCCCGTGCGGTCGGCCAAGGGGTGCACCTGCAATGCGTCCGTGGAGCCGACGGACGATGCCGTCGATGCATCCGCGGCCCGCGACCTGCCCACATTCATCACCCCCGGATTGCGACCGGTTCGTGGCCCAGTATGCCCGTGTGCCGTGCGGGCGATACGGATCACCTTGCCGGTGACGATACTCGCCGAGCGCCGCCATGGTCTGCGCGACCAGCAGCAGATCAAGGACGCTCCTGAGTTCCACCGCGACAAGCATCTCGGCGACCGTGCCCACCACGACGAGCCGGGCACCTACTACGGCACCGGCGGCCCGTTCGCCTGATCCAAGCCCGGTCTGAGAAAAGCGGCCCCGGGGCTCTTCGAAGAGTCCCGGGGGCTGTCTCGGCGGTCGAGGTCAACTGGCCCCACAAGGCCGAACGGCGTCGGCTCGGCAAGTCCGACCGATGGACGCCGGCGACTCCCGCCCCGCGGCTCGGCGGCCTTCCAGTTCTTCGACGGCGAGTGGCGAGACCACGAGCGCCGGACCAGCGCCGCCACACAGAACACCAACCAAGCTCAGCTCAGCTGGGCTTCAAGGGCACCCCATGACCCGGCCGGTGAGGGGTTTCCCTCCCCTACGCTGGCGTGATGGGTGTGGGGACAGAAGTGCTGATCGTGGACTGGGCGCGGGTGGAGACCGCCGCGGCCGGCGACCGGGAAGAGCTGTTGATCGATGCCGCTTTCGGAGAGGCGTACAGCGACGACATCTTCGAGCATGGCTGGTCGTGGCCCGCGCAGCCGGGTGAGGACTGGTACGGCAGGTATGCGTTGCGGAACACGTTCGGCTCGTACAAGCCGCACTTTTGGGCCGGTCACCGCTGGGACCACATGCGCGACTTCGTCGAGCCGAAGGTGCGCGAGGTGCTGGACCGCTTCAACGACGCGCTGTTCTGGCACCGTCTGGAGGACACCACCGGGGTCGGGTCCGGGCTCCCGGAGCGGCCGTGCACCTGGGACGCGGACCTGTTGCTGTGGTGTCCGCCCGATCATGTGCCGCTGATCGCCGGGTGGTGGAGGCAGGCGGCACCCCAACTGGAATCTCTGCGCGAGCCGTTCACCCGGCACGCCGCAGAACCCGGCGGATGGATCACGACCTTCGAATCGTTTGCCGACCTCCTCATCGACTGGGGAGAGGTGGTCACGGAGGCAGAGCGCCGCGGCTGGGGCATCGTCGGCGTGCGCTGCTGACCGCCGTGACCGTTCCCGGTTCGCATCCCAGCAGCGGGATGGGTGTGCCGGCGGTGTGTTCGCTTCAGGTGCGGGGCGAAGCGTCCAGGAACCGATGGAGGGAGGCCGTCATGCTGGTCACGAAGTCGTCGCGGGTCCGGTCGGAGACCAGGTCGAGGGACAAGTACGGGTTGAGATCCTCCAGCTCGACCAGGAGCAGTTCGCCTTCCTGGGTGCGGCAGGCGTCCACGCGCTGGATGCCGTGGTCGAGGGTGTTCCAGTCGATGAAGCGGTGGGCGAAGGTGAGGTCGGCATCGGTGGGCCGGTAAGGCTCAAGGTCCCAGCGCCGGTCGGGGGTGGGGGCGCGGAGGGCGTACTGGAAGGCGTCGTCGACATAGTAGAAGGACACCTCGTAGCGGAAATCGATGCGCGGCTGGACCAGGATGTCGCCGTAGGCGAGGCCGCTGAGCTGGTCCCGGGGCACGAAGTTCAGGCCGATGGAGTCGGCGCCGGCCTTCGGCTTGACCACGTAACTCCCGGTCTCGGGCAGCAGGTGAAGGTCATGGGGGCGGTCGATGGTGGGGATGACCGGGTACCCGGCAGTCGTCAGATCCAGCAGGTACTGCTTGCCGACCATGTCGCCGCGCCCGGACAGCGGGTTGTAGACCCGGGTGCCACGTGCAGCAGCCTGCTCCCGGAAGGCGTCGTACTTCTTCTGGTAGTGCAGCACGGGGCCGCTGTTGCGGACGACGACCGCGTCGAAGGCGTCCATCAGCGCCGCGGCGTCCAGGGGGTGACACAGGGCGAGGTCGAAGGCGTCGCGCAGACGCGAGGTCAAGAAGATGTCCTCGTCGCCGTAGCGCCGTCCCTGAGCCTGGTAGGCGAGATCGGTCACGAACAGGACGCTGGGGCGGCCGGGCACGGTGCATCTCCTTACGCGGTGGCCACCAGCCTAGACATGCACGCAGGGCACGGCCGGTGCAGGGCCGTGCCCCACCCCTTCACTCCTGGTCGTCCCGTGAGCGACGAACGCGAGCCCGAACCCGATGACGTGCGCGGCTCTGCGCGACGGCAGCGGCCGGGACAGGTGTGGGCCCGTGGGGGTGCCCAGCCGGCGGCCGGGCGCCCGGCCGGAACAGAGGCGAGCGTGGTTGTTGGGGATCGCGACGAACGTCACGTGCAACACCGAGCGGGCGGCCCGAAGACACCAGGCCGCGCTCAGGACCGTCCCACCCCCGGGCCCCGTGCCGGACGTCGCCGACGCGGTGACACAACGCCTGGCCGGCACCGAGGAACTGGCTGCCGCGCCGGAGGCATTGAGCAAGATGCTCCACCAGGGGAGAGGGAGCAGCGTGAGCGAGACCTTCACCTGGCCGCCGAGTCCGTATGGCGGCGCTTGTCACCCGGGGGCGGCGATTGGGCGTATCAGCACTTACGGGACTGGACAGTGAATGCGCCGGGTGCATTCATCCAGTCGTGGGTGACGGTGCTGGCGCCGTGTTGGGCGAGATGGGCGACGCGTTCCGCAGCCGCGGTCGGGTCCGGGTCGGTCTCGTCCAGGGCGGGGGGAACGGTTGCTGCCGCGGTGGCCGTGGTCAGGTAGTGGTTGGAGCAGTACCAGGCCATGTCATATCCCCCGCCCAGCCAGTTGACCGCCTGAGTATCGAACATGACGAACCAGGGGCGCAGCGAGGGTTCGTATTTCGTGCGGGGATCGCCGGTGCCGGACGTGGGGTGCATGTCCGGCCACATCATCGCCTGCTCGAGTCCGCCCGTGCCGGCCAGGTCCCGTACGTGCCTCGCGTACTCCTCGGCGGTGGAGAGGTTGTCCAGGTCGTAGCCGGCGAGCTTGTTCTCGATGGTGCCGGTGATCGGGTAGAAGATGAACTTCCCGCGGAGTTGCCGCCAGGTCGGCCAGGCATCCGCCTTCGCGGCGGCGTCGAGGGTGGGGTACGTCGTGCCCATCATGTCGCTGGGCTTGAAGACCCGGTCGGCGCCGAGGTGGTTCTTGATCAGCGAGTCGAGGTCGGCAGGTCCTTTGCCGGCCTTCTTGCGGAAGCCCCATTTCAACTCGAGCTTGATGTAGACGGGGTCGTGATCCGGGTGGGCCTCGCTCCAGTCGCCGAGGTTGTCCAGGCAGGTTCGCAGACTCCCGTTGCTCTGGGTGGTCTTGAAGATCCAGGTGCCGACCTTGTAGGTGCAGTTGTTGTCGTTGATCAGAGGGTTGGAGTGGCTGACGACCCATCCGCCCGTGCCGCTGTAGGTGCTGTAGACGTCGAGCTCCAAAAGGCGGGCGCCTTTGTCCAGCGCTTTGGTGAGCTTGTTGGATTTGTCTTCCTCGAAGGCGTTGTGCAGGCCGGAAAGGGTGATGCGGTCCAGCCGCGTGTCGTCGAAAGCCGACGACACGCTCGTGGCCGCACTGGCCGACACGCCTGACGCACCCGGCAAGACGCCGGCAAGCAGCAGGGCACTGCCCAGAACGCAGGCTCTGCGCAGCCATCTGCCTGAGGCGGCGATCTTCACGGACATCGAGACTCCCTGAATCCGAAGTGACGGTGCATCTACAGGCGGTGGGCGACCCCCAACGCCGCGTGTCGGCCGTATGCGCGACCAATTTCGCGGTGCGTCGCGAAGGCGCGGCGGGTCGGCCGAGACTGCTGCAAGGAGTAGCACTGGGTGGAGCGGGGGGCCGGTCTACTCCGCGCAGGAGTGCCGCGGAACATGACTGAGCGACAGTAGCGGCGACGGCGTACCCGGGGTAACCCATCGGCTGGAACTCACAGCTGTTCCATAGGCAGACTGCTGACGGTCAAACGAACGCACGGAGCCGCGGGCGCTGCGAGCCGCCAACAGCCCACTGGCACCAATGGCTCAGCTGACACAGCGGCCCGACATCAAACCGGCAAGAACGGCTCAGCCGTGGCGAAGGCATGTGCTCAGGGTGCCTGGTTCCGTTCATCGACTGCATGCTCACCGTCTGGCCGACGCTGTCTCCCGGGATGAGGCTGTCGTGGCGGGGCTGGCCTATCGGCCGTATGCCTACAATTCGTTACCCTCACCAGGTGAGTGGAGACCACGATGACGAGCCGATCTTCGTCTGCAGGCGGGGGACGCTTGTGTACAACCCGAACAACCCCATAGGGCGGGCGCTGATCGTGAATGTCCGCCGTGTTCGTGAGCGGGTTCATGTACCACCTCTTCGACAGCTCGCAGTGGAGCGAGGGCGAGTTTCGGGACGCTGTTCATGTAGCCGCACAACAACTGGAAGCGGAACCACACACCTTGGTGGGCCATCTCGGCTACAGGACCTGATCGAAGAAGCCGTTCAGGAGGCAGGACAGGGGCCCGAGCACACGGTCATCGATGTCGAACCCATCAACGACTCGGATGCGACCGGTGCTGCCGGCAGCGTGGGCGGCGGCCATGGCCTGGACACCTTCGAGATCAGCACCGACGACGTCGTGACCACCTACTGCATGCGCATGTCCCCGCCGCACCCGGAAACGGACATGCCGAAGACCAAGACCGTCACTCTCACGGTGAACGTGAAGGAAGGACCCTGCTGAAGGCGCGCTGACGGGCTGCGCTCCACGGCCGCTGGTCGGCGGAGTCCGGCTGCTGTGCGGAGCGTGCGTTCGCGGCTCCGAGGTCCTGGGGCGACGCACGGCCCGGGTCCGCGGACGTCCTGCCACTCGTCGATCTGGACCTTCCGCCTCGGCTCCACCCGCCCCAGGTCCGCGGTGGTTCCAGCAGGGCCTCTGGGAGCCCTCGCAACAAGGCGCGGAGCCCGCGTCGTACAAGTCGGCCCAAGCTGGGCGATCGCGTCTCAGCGGGTTGACCTTGGCCTGTGTCAGCCCGAGCGAGCCGAGCTGTTGCGCCCATGATTCTGGTGGTGGCCGGCCGAGCGGCGGCGTCCACAGCGGCGTCCGTGGGGGTGACGCCCACTGAAACCCTCCGGGCTGGTCTTTGACCTGCACAGGAGCGCGGCGGAGTGCTGCCGGGCCGCGGTGCATGCGCGCACTCTGCGAGACTGAAGAGACGGCCCGGTGGACACAGCCGTAGCCGGGTCCACCGGACCGACATCACCGGTGAGGACATCGCCGAGGCCGGCTCGGGAGGCTGCACGATGATCGCTCTGCATTCCGCTTGGGTAAACATGTTTTAGGTAAGAGAAACAGTCGCCTGGGGCGCGGTGCGCCAGCACAGTTCCGTTTGTATGGCGGGTTCTTTCTCAGAGGTATGCGGCTGCCGCGCGTCGGCAGCCAAAGGGGCATCGCTCAGCCATTTGCGCCCGCACCCGTCAGGAGGGGCACGCAATGGATCCATGGCTGATCTGGTTGATCGCCGCAGCGGTGTTGGCCGTGGCGGAGATCTTCACTCTCACCGCTGCGCTGGGAATGCTGGCCGGCGCTGCGTTGGTCACGGCGGGATTTGCCGCAGTCGGACTTCCGCTGCCCTTGCAATTCTTGGTGTTCACCCTGGTTGCCACGCTCAGCGTGCTGTTCGTGCGCCCCATCGTGCTGCGCCACGTGCTCCAGCCCCAGGCGGAGCGATTCGGCGTGGACGCACTGGTCGGCAGGACCGCCTACGTCGTCTCAGAGGTGACTGGCCTGGGCGGCAGAGTCCGCATCGGCGGCGAGGAATGGACGGCCCGCGCGTATGACGAGACGCTGGTGATTCCTCCGGGAACGGCCGTCGATGTCATCGAAATCAGTGGCGCCACCGCACTCGTCCACCCCCGGGAGTGAACCATGGAAGCTTCGGCGCTCCTCGTCGCCGGCCTGATCGTCGCGCTTTTCGCAGTTTTCACTGTGCTGCGGGCGGTTCGTATCGTGCCCCAAGCACGCGCTCGCAATGTCGAACGACTTGGCCGCTACCACCGCACACTGCAACCCGGACTCAACGTCGTCATCCCCTACATCGACCGCGTCTATCCGGTGATCGACCTGCGGGAACAGGTCGTCTCCTTCAAGCCACAGCCAGTCATCACCGAGGACAATCTGGTTGTCGAGATCGACACTGTCCTGTACTTCCAGGTCACCGATCCACGAGCGGCCGCCTATGAGATCGCGAACTATCTTCAGGCGGTCGAGCAGCTCACCGTCACCACCCTGCGCAACGTCGTCGGATCCATGGACCTGGAAAAGGCTCTCACCTCACGCGACACCATCAACAGCCAGCTCCGTGGCGTGCTCGACGAGGCCACAGGCAAGTGGGGGCTGAGAGTCAACCGCGTGGAGATCAAGGCCATCGATCCCCCGCAGTCGATCAAGGACGCGATGGAGAAGCAGATGCGGGCCGAGCGGGACAAGCGGGCCGCAATTCTCGGAGCCGAAGGACAGCGACAGGCACAGATACTCACCGCTGAAGGTGACAAGCAGTCTGCCGTCCTTCGCGCGGAGGGCAACCGCACCGCTGAGATCCTCAAGGCCGAGGGCCAGTCCCGGGCCATCGACGAGGTGTTCCAGGCCGTGCACCGCAACGACCCCGACCCCAAGCTGCTCGCCTACCAGTACCTCCAGGCGCTGCCGCAACTTGCGCAAGGCTCGGGCAGCACATTCTGGGTGATCCCCAGCGAGGTCACCTCCGCCCTCCAGGGCGTGTCCCGCGCCTTCAGCGAGGCGCTGCCCCAGTCGTCGGCCACCCGCGAGAGATCCTCGGACGACAGGGCGGCCCAGAAGGCCGCCGACGACACGGCGCAGGCCGCAGAAGCCGCCGCCGAGGCCCTCGCCGACGCAGCCAAGGCCGATGCCTCCGGCGCCCTCCCGGCCGACCCCCTCGCAGGCGGTGGATGAAAGGCCGGCAACCCGACCGGCCCCTCATCGACCGAGCGTGCGGCATTGCGGACAAGCCGCGACCAGCGCCCCGGGGCACGAGTGGCCGACAGGGGGCAGGACGGCCTGATTGAGTAGGTACGTGGACGTGATCTCCGCTCAGCAGGCGGCTTGACGGGGCCGTACCGGCGGCACGGCCGACCGCAGTTCTGAGCCAACCCTACGAATGGCTTGCTGACCCGACTGCGAAGTAGGGGGGTCGTCTTGGGCATCGCGCTTTCACGAGCGTGGCTGTCCGACGTGTGACCAAAGAAGTGAGGAGCGCCGCTGACCTGGAGCGATGGAACTTGTCCAGAGTCTTGGCGCCGCCAGGATCGCCGGGTTGGACCTGCCGGTGAACGTTGCGGTGCCGGTGCCGTTCTTGGCGAGGGCCAGGGTGGACCTGACGGAGTACCCGCCGGGGCTGCCGTCTCTACCGGCCCGCTGACGGGCACGGTCGCCGCGGGCGACAGCCTGGAGGCGACGTCCCTGAGGGTCGTGGTCTTCGGCATCACCGTGACCTGCACGGCCGCGTTCCCCAGAACCCCGCTCCGCTCGTGTTCTGACGGTGGGGCGGTACGGCGGGGCGGCGGTCACCCCGCAACGGGTGTCGCCGCCCCGCTCCGGGCCCGGTACCGGCCAGGTGTCGTACCGAACTGGCGGCTGAAGGCGTGCGACAGCGCGTACGGGGAGCCGTAGCCGACCCGGCGGGCGATCGCGTCGAGCGGCTCGGCGGTGCTGCGCAGCAGTCCCGCCGCACGGGTCAGCCGCCACCAGGCCAGATACGCCATGGGCGGGCGCCCGACCAGAGCCGTGAAGCGGCGCGTGAGGGTTGCCCGGGACACCCCGACCCGGGCCGCGAGCAGCTCGTTGCTCCACGGCTCGGCCGGGTCCTCGTGCAGCGCGCGCAGCGCGCCGGCCAGCGCGGCAGGCCAGCCGCCGGCCAGGGCAGCACCCTCGTCCATCCAGGCGCGGATCATGTAGACCAGCAGCAGATCGAGCAGGCCGGGCACGACCACATCAGAACCCGGTTGTGCCGCCCCCACCTCGCGGCCAGGATCGTGGAGTGGCAGGGGCCGTTCGGCCCCGCCCGCGCGATCGTGCCGGGCGCGGGGCCGGAGGTCTGGCGCGACCACGAGAAGTGGCTCGCCCCGGAGCACTGGGAACCCGGAACCGACAGCTTCGTGGCGGCGCTGCAGACGTGGGTGCTGCGCAGCGACGGGATGACCGTGCTGGTGGAACGGGCGTCGGGAACGGGCGCGAGCGTCCGCACACACCTCAGTTTGCCCACCGGCAGACCGACTTCCTGGGGCTGCTGGCCGCAGCGGGGGTGCGGCCGGAGGACGTCGACGTCGTGGTCAACACGCACGTCCACGCGGACCACGTCGGCTGGAACACGGTGGAGCGGGAAGGGGAGTGGGTGCCGGCCTTCCCCAACGCGCGGTACCTCATCGCGGCCGCGGACTACGCATCCGTCGACCCGCAGAGCGACCACTCGCTCGGCCGCCCCGACGACCACCTGGTCTTCGCCGACAGCATCGCACCCGTGCGGCACGCGGGCCAGGCCGTGCTCTGGGAGGAGTCGCACCGCATCGACGCCCACCTCACCCTGGAGCCCGCACCCGGCCCCCCCGGCTCGTCGGTGCTGAGGCTGGCGTCCGGGACGGACCGGGCCGTCTTCGTCGGGGATGTGCTGCACAGCCCGGTGCAGATCCTCGACCCGTCCTGCAACAGCTGTTCTGCGAGGACGAACGGGCTGCGGCGGCGACCCGCCGCCGCCTCCTGGAACGTGCGGCGGACGAGCGCGAACTGGTCATCCCGGCACACTTTGCGGGCTCCGGGACGGCGGGGGTCCGGCGCGCGGGCTCCGGGTTCGCGATCACGGGCTGGGCGTAGAGCGAATCGCAGCGGTCGGCCCCGCGGATAATGCTTTGCCCGGCCGCCGGTGGGCGGGAGAGGCTTCCGGCCATGTCTGAGATCCAAGCCCACGGCGGCTCGCACTCGGTGGCCGCCCTCTTCTCCCACGGCCGACTGACGGTGAATCCCCCGCAAGGCCGCCCGCCGCGAGCAACTCCTCGCGCACCTCGCCGAGACCCTGTTCGCGCCGGACCGGGAGTACACCGAGCCCGAGGTCAACGAGGCGCTGTGCAGGGTGCACGAGGACTGCTCGGCGTTGCGGCGCTACATGGTCATCGGGGGGCAGCTGACCCGGACCCGGGACGGCGGCAGCTACCGGCGGGCCGGCTAGAGGCGGGCCGGGCAGGGCGTGTGGGCCGACGCGTACCCGCGATCGGCCCACACGGCGAAGGTGGTCCGCACACTGCAGGTGGGACGCCGGCACCGCCGCCTCCACTCCGCCCTCACCCTCGCCCCACCCCGCCCCGCGCCTACGCCCAGACCGCCCTGCGCCCCACCCCCTTACGGCAAGCGCCCCGCGTCGGCCGATCCTCAACAGGGCCGGGGCACGGGGTCGCTTCGGCCAGGTCGCAGCCTGGGCGGGTCAGATCACTCGCCGGAGTCGATGGTGGGCTGGCGCAGCTGCACCTCGGCGCCGGTCTGCTTGAATGACTCTGCGGACACCGGAACGAGCACCGCATCGCGGTGGAAGTCCCGCAGGTTCGTCGACCCGCAGCTGATCATCGTTGAGGTGAGCTTCGCCCGGGTCCGCTCCACGTTGTCATACAGGCTGCCGGCGTAGGGCACGTAGCCGTCGACGCCCTCTTCGAAGATCATCCGGCCGCGCTGACCGTAGCGGGCCGCGTTCTGTGCGCGCCGCGAGCCTTCACCCCAGTACTCCTTGTACCACTGGCCGCCGATCTGCAACTTCCGCGAGGGGCTCTCGTCGAGCCGGGCGAAGTAGCGGCCGAGCATGATGATGTCCGCCCCCATCGCCAGCGCCATCGCCATGTGCGAGTCGTTGAGCAGCCCCCCGTCGCAGCACAGCGGCACGTACTCCCCGGTCTCCTGGGCGTATTCGTCGCGCGCCTGCACCACATCGAGCAGCGCGGAGGCCTGCCCGCGGCCGATGCCCTTCTGTGCCCGGGTGGTGCAGATGGCCCCGCCGCCGATCCCGACCTTCACGAACGCCGCGCCTGCATCGGCCAGGTAACGAAAGGCCCGGCCGTCGACGACGTTCCCCGCACCGACGAAAATGTCGTCCCCGTACGTCTCCCGGGCGAACTCGAGGGTATTCGCCTGGTATACGGAATAGCCGTCGGAGGAGTCCAGACAGAGCACATCTGCACCGGCCTCCACCAGAGCGGGAATACGGTCCTTGAAATCACGGGAATTGATACCGGCGCCAACACGCAGACGCTTTTCGCTGTCTACGGTCGCACGGTGATACGTCTTGTGGGCCTGATAGTCCCTCTTGAGGACCAAGGAGACGACCCGGCCGTCCTCGAGCACCGGCAGAACGTCCAGGTGGTGCTGCCAGATCAGCTCGTTCGCCTCGGACAGCGAAACCGAGGCCGGAGCGGTGACCAGACCGTTCCGGCCCCGCATCCGGTTGTGGGCGGACTCGGACGCTCCGTGACGCTCCAGGTGGAAGTCGTCGAGGCTGATGATCCCCAGGAACTCGCCGCCCGCTTCCCCGCTCTCCGTGACCACGGCCACGCCTTGCTCGGTGTCGGCCAACTGCCGGGCGACCTCACCAAGAGGCGTCTGCGGTGCCACGGTGACGTCGCTGGTACGGAAGCCGGCCTTGTGCCGCTTCACCGCCAGCACGTCCGCGACCTGGTCCTCGATCTGCTGATTCTGGTGGATGAACGACAGCCCGCCGACCTGCGCCAGCGCTACCGCCAGCGTCGGTGACGACACCGCCTGCATGATGGCGCTCACCATGGGGGTGGCGACCCGGATTCCCGGCTCCTCGCCGATCCGGTGACGCACCAATGGCGCCCCGAGATCCACATTGTCCGGCGTGCAGTCTTCTGTGGTCAGGCCCGGAATGAGGAGGTACTCACTCAGCGTGCGAGAAATCTCGGGGAGGATTTTCACGTCGTCTCCAGAAGGGAGCCTGCGCACCGATCAACGGCAGATTGGCGAGGCTCGTACGGGCAGTTCGGATCGACGCCGGCCGGTAGCGCACTATCGGAAGAATGCGCTCTGGACATCCTGAGAGCGGCGCGCAACCGGCGGGGCAGTGCTCGCACGCGCGGCCGAATCGGCAGCGAAGGCACAACAGACCCGAATCCGCACGGTGCTGCACAGGCGCTGACTTCCATTACGCCATACGGGATCGTACCGCACTCTCTGTGTTCACCCCGTTGACGTGCGGCGCGTTGAGAGTGGCATGGCCCCGCCGAGCTCGGTATCACCGGTTTACGGACGAGGAGAACGCGCTTGCGTAGGAGTTGGAATCCTGCGCGGCCGAACATTTGGCGCTCGGTGAGCATCGGGGCGAAGGGCCGGACATGTCCGGTGATGGCTTCGAGTTCGGGACATTTGGCCAGAGAGCCGGCGGAACCGCAGGCAGAGGACCACCAACAGCTCCTTCATGCGGAGCAACGTCTCTTCCACGACGCTGAACTGCCAACCACAGCCAGGACGACGCTGATCATTTTCAGGCAACTCGCCGCGGAAGCAGGACAGTCGGCCCGTCACCCCTTTGCCGCCCCGGCCGACAAGGGCCCGCCACCGGCCCCGGCGGCCACACACCACTGGGAGAAGACAGCCGGCTGGCCGAGCGTGGTCGGCACTGGCTGCGTGGTGTTGTCGGCCGGATTTGCCGGGGCTGAACCGATTGAGCTGTGGGTCCGTATTACCTGGACAGCGGCAGGGGCTTGCCGCACAGGGCCTTGACTGGGGAGGACGCGATGACGCTGCGGTGGAGTGAACGGGCGGCCTGTCGTAGTGCGGATCCGGAGGAATTGTTCTCCAAAGCACCGCAGCAGAAGAAGGCCAAGGCGGTCTGTGTCGCGTGTCCGGTACGGATCGACTGTCTGGCCGAAGCGCTGGACAGCCGGGTCGCGTTCGGGGTGTGGGGCGGCATGACGGAGCGGGAACGCCGCTCGCTGTTGCGCCGCAAGCCTGGTGTCACCTCCTGGCGCAGCGTGCTGGAGGGCGCTCGGCGCGAACACGAGCGCCCACGCGCCGGCTGACCGCCCCCCGGTCTCCCGGCGGGGTACGTCCGACCGGTTGCGCGATCGTCCCCGCGGCCCTTCCGGCACCCGCCGGAAGGCTGCGTCAGGGGTGGCCCGCCCGCTCTGTTCCTGTCGCGGAGTCATCGGCCTTGAGGGCTACCTGGCCACGGCGTCCGGGACTCCTGATACCGACGTCCCGTCAGCAGGGACCGGACCGTCAGCAGTCCCTGCCCAGGCATCTCGGCGCGGTGACCGCCTCGGCAGCAGGGTGGGCAACAGGGCTCTGATGACCCTGGACGCCGTGGCCGCCGCCTACCGGCTGAAGATGGACGATCAGGCGCACCAGGACACCCTCAATGCTGATCGCCCCGAAGACGCGCGGATCACCGTGTGGAAGCCAACCTGGATTCCGGTCGTCGCCGTGGGCCCGGCTGACAGCACCTCGGGCCTTTACCTGGACGCCGCGACCGGCTATTTGGGCCGGTGGTCCCGCTACAACGAAGCCCCCGGCGAGGAACTCGACACGCTGGTCACCTACCTGGAAGAGGCTGCCGACATGCTCGAAGCCCCGGCCCTGGCTACGCGGGACAAGCCCGGTCTGATCGGTGGGACGCTGGTGTGGCTCAGCAGCATCGACCCCGCACAGGAAGACCGGTGGCAGCCCCTGACCGGCTGACCACACACAACAAGGGCCTGCCTCAGAACGATTCCTTCGAGGCGATGGCCACCGAGGCTTTCTCCTCCCGCCGCCGCTCGGTCTCCACCCTGGCCCGGGTGATATCCAGCAGCTGAGCGATGATGCCGATCCCGAATTTTCCTCACAGGTACTCTTCGCCCCAGTGGGAACAACATCGGTGCCTCGTTCGAGAACGCCGACTGACCCTGCCGTCGCCTGGGACCGGGAAAGTCAGTGACGTGCGTGCGCTCGGCTACGACGAATGGGGACTGATGAACCTCTCCGACGCGCGCGGCGACCCAGGGCCGCCGCGCGCTACCGCTCAGACCGCAGTCCGCTCCACGGGGATCCAGAGCTCCGCGTCCGCCTGTGTCGCGTCCTGCGGCAGCTGGGTCCGCAGGATCTCGGGCCCCGGCCGGCTGCGGTACGGATTGGACGGGAACCACTGCGTGAACACGTCCCGCCACAGGTACTTGAGCGCCTGCGGAAACGCTCATGTGTCGTGGCCCGTACGGAGAATGCGTGGACATCCACGCGCCTGGTGTCGACGTCGTGTCCCCGGCCCCCGGCGGCGGTGAGGCGACCATGTCCGGTACCTCGATGGTTTCCCCGCACCTCGCGGGTGTCGCGCGATGTCGGTCAGCGCGTTCGCCGAACCTGCTGCTCAACACCCAGTTCCTGCAGGGATAGCAGCAAGATCACAACGGTTGACATCTCCAACCGCCCGACCGCCCCGGCTCCATTCGGAGCCGGGGCGGTTTCTCGTCGTGTGCAGTCAGGACCGGGGAGGGTTGCGGCACAGGCAGAACGGATGCCCAGCCGGGTCGATGTAGACCTGCCAGCCGTAGCCGGACTCGCCGACGAAGCTCTTTTGGAGGGTGGCGCCCAGCTTGATCACCCGGCGCTGCTCGGGCTCGAACTCGTCCACTTCGAAGTCGAGGTGGAACTGCTGCGGATGCTCCTGGCCCGGCCAGCTGGGCCGCTGATAGTTCTCCACCCGCTGAAACGACAGCTCGACGCCGTCGTTGCGCAGGTTGACCCAGTCCTTGGTGCTGATGTCGGTGTTGATCTCCCAGCTCAGCAGCTCGGCGTAGAACTCGGCCAGTTTCCAGGGGTCGGGGCAGTCGAGGATGACATCGGTGAACGTCAGCATCCGATCATCATAAATCGCGGCGCCGGACGTCCTCGATGCATGAGTCGGCGCATCCAAGACTTGGTTCGGACAAGTCGGCACGATTGCCTGCCCGGTCTGTCGCCGACATGCCGGGACGGTGCCCCGCCCCTGGGTCGGGTCACCACGGGTGGTGGTCCCGGAAGCGCCGGACTCCGCCGCGAAGGCACCCGTGACGCGTGCTGTGGACCGGCGTCGGATCGCCGCTATGCGGAAGCCACTACTTTCCCGGCTGTGACCTGGGGAGGGTTCGGGAGCAGTGAGGCGAGGTTGTCCCGCACATAGTCGGCCGCCTTCGAGACCGATTCCTCGGCACCGGCCTGGTCCTGGAAGACGCTGGTCGAAATCATCACTCCGTTCCCGGCATCGACCCAGTAGTAGGCCACGAAGCCGGAGACCTGGCGCATGAGCGGCACGAATCCCTCGTCGACGAGGCGTCCCGCCTCCGCCGGGTCGGTCACCCCTTCGTACCGCCGGACTGCTGCGTACATGGCCATCTCCTCGCGGGTTCCGGGTTTGTCTTCTGGGACGCCGTACCCCTGCGGCAGCTCGCTCGCCCGCGAGGCGTCCGGCTGTCACCGAAAGGGCCGCCTTTGGTGCTCCGAACGGCTGCTTCCGGCCCGGACACACACGCCCCGCGCCTGGCACCACGCGGCCGCTCTCCGTGTCGAGCCGGACGACCACTGCCGGCTGCGCTCTTTCGGGGCCTGAAGCCCGTCGACAAGAGGGCCGTCCTCGCTTGTGCAGACCCTGGGTGTGGGGCCGATGCCACGTGGCAGGCAGGCGTCGTCGATCCGGTGGCTGCTGGCGAGCGGATTCGGCTGAAGGTCAGCGCAAGCGTTGCGCAGTGCTGAATGTCCCTCGTAGCGATAGCGAGAACAGGGCCTCGAAGGACCCGCGGAGCGCGCACGACCGGAATGCCCACCTGGCAGCAATCGCCGCGGGGGGCGTGGGGGAATGCCCTGCACGCCGCCGGCCGACCGAAGTGGGCCCGGTCAGGCGAGGCTGGGCAGCGGGCGCCGGGCGACCTCGAGAGCTTCGTCGGGTGGGACGCCCAGCATGCGCAGCACCATCTCCGCCAGCACGGCCCGGCATGACCAAGCGGGAGCTCCAGGCCCCCGAGGCAGCCCGGGAGCGACTACCAGTCCTTCGAACCCCACCCTGGCGACCCAAGCGACGCGACGACCGGAAACGACGGCTTCTCACACCGAGTCGTCCGTCTCCCTGGGCAGGACCGAGGGCGTGACGGCCTCTGCGGGCCATGGCAAGCGGGTGCCCAGGCTACCTCGCCCCGTCAGTACGGCCCCCCTTCGCCCGCCCGGCGAAGGGGGGCCGTGCGCGTCACCCTCATGCGTCTTCTTCGGATCACCGCCGGCTCACGTCGGAGGCGAGAAGCTGGCGACCGCATCGGCCGGTATTGCACTAGAGCAATAGTGAATTGTGTCTAGCGCGAAAGGCGCATAAATTGTCGATCATGGTTGCCAAGACTCCCTTTCCCGTCACCCTCACCGGCCGGCACATACGCCTCGAACCCCTCGCCGAGGAACACCTCGACGACCTTTTCCTGGCAGGCGGCCAGGACGAGGACGTGTGGCGGTGGCAGGCCGGGCCCGCGCCGCAGACGCGGGACGAGCTCGGGCTGAAGCTGCGTGAACTCCTCGACGACGCCGCGGCGGGCAAGTACGTGCCGTTCGCGGTCGTGCACCTCGCCAGCGGACGCGCCGTCGGATGGACCAGCTTCATGGACATCGACGTGTCCGACGAGCGGCTGGAGATCGGCTACACCTGGTACGGCCGCGCGTACTGGCGCACGGCCGTGAACACCGAGGCGAAGCTGCTCCTGCTCACCCATGCCTTCGAGGAACTCGGCATGGGTCGAGTGCAGTTGAAGACCGACCACATGAACCTGCGGTCGCAGGCCGCCATCACCCGGCTCGGCGCCCAGCGGGAGGGCGTACTGCGGCGCCACCGTCGCAGGCCGGACGGAAGCTGGCGGGACTCCGTCTACTTCTCGATCCTTGCCGACGAGTGGCCGGGAGTGAGGGAGCGGCTTGACTCCCGGGTCGCGTAGCGGGGTGCGCGGGTGACCCTGGGCGCCATGAGCGAGCCGAGTGAGGCACCGCGGCGGGGCGTGCCGACCGGCTGCCAAGTCCCAGTGCCGCGACCGGACCATCGCCCGTCCTCGCCCAGGTTGCCCGGTTGGCGTGGCTCTCGTCCTCGGCAACAGCAGCGCCCGCCCGCCGACTGGCGAGCCGGCTGACCATGCGCATCCTCCGGTGACGTGTCGGCCGCGCGCCCAGGCGCTGTGCCGTGGCACGACCGACTCGCCACCGCCTCGTCATGACCGTTCAGGTCCTCACGCGTGTGTGGGTGCTACCGGATGAATCGGGGGAGCCATTTCGCCTTGTAATCGGGGTGCCAGGCGTACTCGGCGGCCAGTTGGCGTACGGCGAAGCCGAGTCCGACGGCACGGCCGGAGGTGTAGTCGTCGTTCGGACGGTCGGTGTCGCGGTCGGCCACTTCGGCGTACTCGCCGAGCAGGACACGGCTGGTTTCGATGCGGGCCAGTGTGCGGGCCGGGTCCTGGAGCGCGATGTGCCGGTCGTAACCGGCTCCTCTGACCGTGAAAGCGATACCGGAGATCCTGTCGTGAACCTCTCCCGGCACGTCGGCCGGGCATCGCCAGCTGGCGCCGCCGGCGTCCCGCGCGACTTGCTCCTCCTCGGTGAGCCGCGCCTCGATGAAGGCCACCATGTCTTTGTTGCCGGCCATGCGACGGTGCTTCCTCTCGTGACGTGCTGTGCAGTGACTGCCGGGTCATTGTGGGGGACCGGGTACCCGGTGAGCCAGGCCGGGCAGCGCCGTCGGCAGCCGTCGTGAACGTGGCCTCGTGCATATGGAGACTTGTGCGCCTTTCGAGGACAGATGACATCTGGTCGCGGCGGTTGACACGGAGGCCGTACGAGGATCAGACGGTGCCATCAGGGTGCGGTGGTGCGAAAAGGTCTTTGACGGTGCGCGCGGCAACGGAGGCCGCCGTAGGGGAACGGCGGCCTCCGGGTCAGGTGGCTGCGTGGGACGATCGGTGAGCGATCAGTAGGTGAGCGCCTCCGACATGTCGCTCTGCCAGTACGTCACGGCCGCGTTGTCGTCCTTGTACGTCCCTGCGGGGAGCTTCAGTTGGGTGGGCCCCTCGGCCGAACCGGTGCCGCTGCGCGGGGCGAAGTGCACTGTGAGGCGTTGCGCGGTACGGCCGTTGCTCTCAGGGGCGCCGGCGCCGCTGAGCATGATCGAGGCGTAGGCGGACCGGCCGGGGGCGAGGGTGACGACCGACTGCGGCTTGCTGGCGTCGATGATCTGGGTGGCGGACTGTTCCTCGTCGAAGCGCAGGAGCGGGGCGTGATAGGCGGCGCATGCGCGGGAGCCGGTGTTGGTGACGGTGAGCAGCAGGTGGTTGATGGGTCGGCTGACCTTGCTGACGACAACCTTGGTGTTCTCGCCGGTGCAGGTGACGGGGGAGGCGTCGCCGTCACTGCCCTCGCTCGTGCTTCCGGTGCCGCCGCCGGTGCCCGTGCCGTTCTCGCTGGTGGCGGGCGCCTCGGGTGCGGCGGGGTCGTCGGCACCCGAGGCTCGTTGGCGAGGTCCGTTGACGCACCTGCCAACTGCGGCCATCACATGGGTGTCCGGTCGTCGTCTCACTCAGGCCCGGTCGGAAGTTACGCCTCTCGGTCGGCTTCCCGAGCTGCACGCTCCAGCCGGCTCCGATAGTTCTCCCACCACGCCGAGTCGCCCGACGGCATGCTGACGTTGCCCTTGTTCATCCCGACGGCACCGTCCATGAGTTCCCGGATGATGTCGGCGTGCCCGGCGTGCCGGTGCGTATCGGCAATCACGCGCACCACGGCATGATGCAACGTCACCTCGTCCCTGCCGTCGGGCCACCACGGCACCCTGCCGATGGTGTCCAGCGCCAGGGCGTCGATCGTCGCGTCCGCGTGCGTCCACGCCCGGCGGTAGAGCTCCACGATGTGTTCGCGTGACTCGTCGGCTGTGACCCACATGTCCGCGTTGGGCTCAGCACCGTCTTCGAGCCAGGGCAGTGGCTCACCCGACGGCCGTCCGAAGGTGTCGCCGAGGTAGCCCAGTTCCACGCTGGCCACATGTTTCACCAGGCCCAGAAGGTTGGTGCCGGTCGGGGTCAGCGGGCGGCGGATGTCGTACTCCGAGAGTCCCTCCAGCTTCCACAGCAGGGCATCGCGGGCGGACTGCAGGTAAAAGTGAAGGTCGGTCTTGGCATTCAATGAGGTCATCCGGTCAGTCTGCCGCTTGCGCGATCTTCTGTTCGGTGAATTTGCTTGAGCCTCGCTGCGACAGGTCACCGGTCCGCTGTTCAGCGCTGGGGCGAAGCCAGGACTCTACGGCCACACGATCTCGCCGTCGCGACTTGGCCCATGGCCCGGAAATGGCTTCCTCCGGTCGCAGCACGACGTGCGGTCCAGCAGAGGACAGGCGTGCTGGAGCCACGACGCCACAGTCAGCCGAATTCATGAGGCGACCGTGCTGGTCGCAGCCCTCACTGAGTGGCTGTGACCGGCTCTTTCCCAACGAACTTCAGCCGTCGTCCGTGACATCGTCCGGCACGACGCAGCGAGTTCATCAGGCAGAGAGCCGGCACAACCACAACCTGACCAGACACCTGACCAAGCCCTACGAGTCGTCCCGCAACCACGGGCGCAGCTTCTCCGGATTGCGGACGGCCCAGATCCCGGTGACGCGGCCGTCGGCGACATCGAACGAGGCTACGGTCATGACGACGCCGGCGCGCCGGGCCACCAGGCCCGGCACACCGTTGACCGACCGCTCCAGGAGCTCGAGCCCCGGAGCCTTGTCGGCGATGGCGACCATGTACTGGGCGATACGCGCTCCGCCTTCGATCGGGCGCAGGGCGGTACCGACCATGCCGCCGCCGTCGGCGGTCATCACGGCGGCCGGGTCGAGGAGGTCGACGAGGGCCGCGATGTTCTTGGTCTCCCACGCCTCTTTGACATGCCGCACCGCGTCGGCCTGCCCGGCCGCCGTCATCGGAGCCCGTGCGACGCGCACCCGCCGCCGGGCGGAGGCCGCCAGTTGCTTGCAGGCCGCAGAGGTCCGGCCGAGGACGCCGGCGATCTCGGCGAAGGGGTAACGGAACACATCGTGGAGGACGAACGCCACCCGCTCGGCGGGTGTCATCGATTCCAGGACGACGAGGAAGGCCATGGTCACCGATTCGTCCAGGACGATCTGGTCGGCGGGGTCGGCGCCATGGCCGTGGTCCCACTCGGCGTGGTCGGGCAGCGGTTCGGGCAACCACGCGCCGACATAGCGTTCACGACGGGCCCGCGCCGAGCCGAGCACGTCCAGGCAGATGCGGCCCGTCACCGTCGACAGCCAGGCGCCAGGGGACACGATCTCGTCCTGCCGACTTCGTGGCAGCGCGTACCAGCGGGCGTAGGCCTCCTGCACGGCGTCCTCGGCCTCGGTCACCGAACCGAGCAACCGGTAAGCGACATTGATCAGTTGGCGTCGCTCGCCGGCTATCTCATCTGTGCTGGTCCCGATGGTCCCCATGCTTCCGGCCGCCCCTCGCCTTACCTTTCGCAGGCCCGGCTCGTCGGGCTGGTGAGACCTTATCGATCTACTGCCCGAGGGCGGAAAAGGGGACTGTGACATGGCCACTGAGGTGACGGCGAACGCACAGCGCAGCACCTCGTTCCTGCAGATCGCGATCGCCCTGCAGACCCTGACCATCTTCCTTCAGGCGGTCTCCGCCGGACTGCTGCTGACCTCGTCCTACGGAGAGACGCTGCACAGTGTCGGAGCCCGTGTGATGTACGGGGCGTCGATGCTGTACGTGCTCGCGGCGGTGCTGGCGTGGAAGCCGGGCGGCGGCTCGCCCCGGCCCGTCTGGCACGCGTCCGGCTTCCTTGTCCTCGCCTCCGTCCAGGTCGTGCTCGGTATCGCGCACATACCGTCGGTCCATCTCCCCCTGGGCGTCCTGATGTTCGGACTGAGCGTGCTGGCGCTGGCGCGGCGCTGAAGTCCGATACGGCCGCCGGACAAGTGCGCCCATCGCCAGATAGGCGGTCACGTGCGGAGGGAGCTTCCCGCCCCGGCGTTGCTCGGCCACCCCGCAAACCGCCGCGGCCTCATCCACCTTGAACCGCGGCACCGCCGCGATCAAGACTCCCAGCGATACCTGGTCCGGCCGCGCGACGAACCCACCCGAACCACGGAGCCCTGAGCCATGCGGCAACCCTAGCCTCGTGGCTGACGCGACATCGAGCACCGCACCAGACCCTCACCAGCGAAGTCCTTGATCACCTTAAGCTTCGTGGCATCGGGCCAAGGCCGGCTCGCGCACCATGAACACGTCCACCGAATCCTCGGTCTCGAGTGTGAACCCGTGTCGCTCGTACAGCCGCCGGGCCGGACTGCCCCGGAGTACGTTCAGCCGGACCAGGGTGCCGTCGCGGTCGCACTGCTCCAGCAGCCCACGCAGCACGGCCGCACCGATACCGCTGCCCTGCACGTGCGGGGCCAGGTAGAAGTGCTCCAACCAGTGGGCGTCCTCGGTCGGCCGCAACGACACGCAGCCGACGAACGCGCCGCCCACCTCGATCACCCATGTGTGCGCCGGCGCGAAACCGTCCCGCAGCCGCTGCCGCACCCGCCGCGCGTCGTACCGCCCGAGCCGCTCCAGATCCGCCCGCAGCACCACAGCCCGCAGCTCGGCCACTGCCTCGACGTCCGTCTCCGAAGCCTGCCGAATCTCCCAGTCCGCCATGATCGGCAGGCTACCGCGCCAAGTTCAAGATCCAGGAGACGCGGGTTGGCGCAAAGAACGGAACCAGCGCACCACGGCCGAGGTTCCGGCCTGCTGGAGCCCAGATGGCGCGAGCCGCCGTAGTCCGGGGTGCCGAGGCCGACCAATGGAGCATGGACGCCTCGGGCGCGCAGGGCGGCCTGGCAGTGGGCGGTGTTCGCGGTGACGGCCTGCTCGTCCCCGTCGGCGTAGTAGAGCCGGATCGGAGCCTGGGGCGTCCAGTCGGTGCAGACGCCAGCCGTCCGGTGGGCTGGGCCAGCAGCATCCGGCCACGGGATGTGAGCAGTGCGTCGAGGGAGCCCGGGGTGCCGGCCACGACCTCCTGACCTGTGTGCGTGCCGTCCAGCAGTCCTTCGATCGTGCGGTCGTACGGCGCCCGGAACACCTGGGCCGGCGTGTCGTACAGGTGGTGCAGACGGTTGAAGGCGACCAGGGGCAGCGCCGCATGGATCACGCCTGCCTTCGGCTCCGTCCGTTCGGGCAACTCCGCGTCCCGGAAGGCGTATGCGCCGCTGGTAGGTGCCACCGCGCGCAGCCGGAACCATCCGTCGGCGCCGTCCTGCAGGGACCGGGCCAGTCCCAGTGCCGCCGACGCGCCCTGTGAGAATCCGATGACCAGTACCTCCCGCCGCAGCTCCCGCCCCTTTGCCGCCACCAAGGCGCGGGACGCGCGCAGCATGTCCAGGGCGGCCGTCGTCTCCGAGGGCACGTCCATCCAGGGGTGCGGGCCGGAGCCCAGGCCCAGCCCGAGGTAGTCGGGGAGCACCGTGGCGAACCCGGCGGAGGCGCAGATCAGGGCGGGTGCCTGGTCCCACACGCTGGTCGAGACGGACGCGACGTCCTTGAAGAGTTCGGTCCCGTGCGTGAACGACACGGTCCGCAGCCGCCGTTCACCACTGTGGGGCAGGGCCACCAGTCCGCTGGCGGTGGTGGGTCGGCCGCCGGGATCGACCGTGCGATACACGATCCGGAAGGTGTCCAGCCCGAACCGCACGGCGCCGGTGTCCCAGGCCCCCGCCTTGTCCCCTGTCAGCTCGGCCGCGACCTCCCGGGCGGTCAGCGTCCGCAGGTGCTCGACCGACATACGAGCGTGCCACGCGGTACGTCCGCCGCAACCGGCGCGACAGCGGCAGCCCGGGCCCCTCCGCTTCCTCGGCGACCACGGCCGTCGCGCCGCTCGCCGCCAGTGCCATCAACACCGCCGAGACCATCAGTACCCCGCTCGTTCGCCTCATGCCATGACCGTAGGTATCCCTGGGCACCGGCGACCATCCGGCCAACCCGCCGACGGGCGTGGGGATTTACTCAGCACGACCGGCGATGCCCGGCGGCGGAGCCGGCCTGTGGCGGGGCGGCCCGAGACACCGTGCGCACCGTACCGGCCGGACTACGGCTGTGCGGCGTGTACCCGGCCCCGCGTGCGCCGGAGTTCGAACCGCTCTCGCAGCTGCTCGGTATGCGCCGAACTGCCGATCGGCAGGAACGGTTTTCGATCACCCCTCCGAGTCCGTCGGACCCCCACGTGATCCCACATGTCTACTGGCCCCCGAGCAGGTCGCCGACCGCCTTGATGCCTGCTGTGACGGCGCGTTCGCCGACGTTGCCGAACCCCAGGACCAGCTGCACCGCCTCTGCGGCATGCGAAGAGTGGCACATGCTCATTCCGTAGAGGCCGACGGACCGGTCGCGGGCGGCGGCGATGACGTCCTGCTCGTCGGCCGGTCCGCCGAGATGTACGACTGCGTGGAAGCCGGCCGCCAGGCCGGTCACCCTGGCCTCGGGGGCGTGTTCGGCGAGCGCTGCCACCAGGGCGGTGCGCCGCGCCGCGTAGATCGTCCGCATCCGTCTCAGGTGTCGGTCGAAACGGCCGGATTCGATCATCCTCGCGAGGGCGAGCTGGTCGAGCGTGGGCGACCCGCGGTCGTTGAGCTGCTTGTGCGCGATGATCTGCTCGGCCAGTGCGGGCGGGCAGAGCATCCACCCGATGCGCAGAGCAGGCGCGAGGGACTTGCTGACGGTGCCCATGGAGATCACGCGGTCGGGCGCGAGTCCTTGCAGTGCACCCACCGGCTCCCGGTCGTACCGGAATTCGGCGTCGTAGTCGTCCTCGATGACGACGGCGTCCCGACGTCTGGCCCACTCGATCAGTGCGAGCCGTCGTTCCGGTGACATGAGGACACCGGTGGGCCACTGGTGCGCGGGCGTCACGACGACCGCACGGGCGTCGGTCGCGGCGAGTGCCTGCACGTCAATGCCGTACCCGTCGACCGGCACGGGGATCGCCGAGAGACCGGCCCAGGACGCGGCCGAGGAAAGGGTGGCCGGCGAGCCGGGATCCTCGTACGCCACCGTATGGACACCGGTCCGGGCCAGGGCCCGCAGGGCCAGACCCACGCCTTGCGCGTAGCCGGAGCAGATCACCATCCGTTCGGGATCCGCCGCGGCGGCGCGTACCCGACGCAGGTACCCGCATGACCTCGCGCAGTACCGCGCTGCCGCGCGGGTCGCCGTAGTCGAGCGCCGCCGTCGGCATGGTGCGTGCCGCCTCTCGCGTGGCCCACAGCCAGTCGGCCAGCGGGAACGTGCTCAGGTCCGGGACGCCCCACCGGAAGTCGGCCACCATGCGTGGAGGCGCCGCAGGTTGTGTCGGGGGCGCGGGCGCTACGCCTGCGCCCGCTGCCACCTGGGTGGCAGCGCCAACGCGCGCCACGAGGTATCCCTCGGCCTGGAGCTGGGCGTAGCAGTCCTGCACCAGCCCTCGCGACAGCCCGAGCATTCGGGCGAGTTCACGCGAGGACGGCAGCCGTTCGCCGACCTGCAGCCGCTCGGTCCGGATCGCGTCCCGCACCTGGCGCTCCAGCTGCGTCCGTAGCGGCTCGCCGCTGTCCCGGTCGATGGCCAACAACAGATCAGGTGACAGACCGGACCACTCCAGGGGCATGAAATTGGATCTTACCGGTGATCCGCTCGGCCTCTAGCTTCAGAGCGTGACGAGGATGACCAACTCTCAAACTCAGCCCGCCGGTTCGCGGCCGCCGCTCATGACACGGTCGCTGCTGCTGCGGTTCGTGTCGATCATTGGTGCTTCGACGAGCTTCTATCTGCTGTTGTCGGTCGTTCCGCTCCATGCCGAGACGTCCGGTGGGGGCGGCAATGCGGCCGGGATGGCCACGGGCGCGCTGATGCTGGCCACCGTCGTGGGTGAGCTGGTCACTCCCCGGTTCGTCGCTCGTTTCGGCTACCGCCTGGTGCTGGCCACGGGGTTGGTCCTCCTAGGGGCGCCTGCGCTGGTGTTGACCGCCTCCGAGAACCTGGTGTGGATCGTCGTGGTCTGCCTGGTCCGTGGTACGGGCTTTGCGCTCACAGTTGTCGCGGGGGGCGCGTTGACGGCGTCTTTGATCCCGTCCGAGCGTCGCGGTGAAGGGTTGGCGCTGGTCGGCATCGTGTCCGGGGTGCCGTCGCTTGTGTCGCTGCCACTGGGCGTGTGGCTGGTCGCGCACGTGGGGTACGCACCGGTCTGCCTCGCCGGTGGCGTGGCCGCGCTGGCCGCGATCGTCTCGGTGCCGGGCCTGCCCGACCGGGAGCCGGCCTCGGAACGGTCGATCGGAGTACTGACCGGGTTCCGAACGGGTGCTCTTCTGCGGCCCGTTGTCGCCTTCGCGGCCACCGCGCTCGCTGCCGGAATCATCGTCACCTTCCTTCCCCTTGCCGTACCGTCGGCTTCCACCGGACTCGTTGTCATGGCGCTGTTCGTCCAGTCCGCGGCATCAACCGTGTCCCGCTGGGTCGCGGGCCGATACGGCGACCGGCACGGACCGGCCGGACTTGTGCTGCCCGGCCTGGCCGTCTCGGCCGCAGGAACGCTGCTCACCGCACTGACACACAGCCCTTTCGCCGTCGTGGTCGGCGTGGCCCTTTTCGGGATCGGCTTCGGCGTCACCCAGAACGCCACCTTGACTCTTATGTACTCGCGGGTTCCGCCCTGCGGTTACGGCACGGTCAGCGCCTTGTGGAACTTCGCCTACGACGCGGGCATGGGTGTCGGCGCACTCGGGTTCGGCCTGCTCGCCGGCGGGGTCGGCTACTCACTGGCCTTCACCCTCACCGCCGCGCTGATGCTCACCGCTCTCGCCCCGGCCTGGCGCGACCGCCCGATACGCAGCAAGCTGTAGAGGTGTTCGGCGTCGGAGCAGGCTCGGGAACCGTCACCGAAGTCATTTCACATAGTTGTAGACGGTGGCGCGGGAGATGCCCAGGATGTCGGTGAGTGTCCGAACCGCGTTCTTCACGTCCAGGAAGCCCTCGTCCCGCAGGAGGCGGATGAGCTTCTTCTTCCCTGCGGAGTCCAGGCTGCGCGGTGTGTGACCTCGTCTGGCTGCGTAGTCCTCGACCATGGCACGGAGCTCTCCGGTGGTACGTGCCCGCAGGCTTTCGGTGAAGGACTGCTCCTGCTCGTCGGTGCGGACCAGGTTGTGCAGGCTGCGGGCGACGGTGGCGAACAGCGAGACGTCGAGATTCAGGCACACCGCGCCGACATAGTCGCCCTTGCTGTTCCTGATCCCGATGGATGTGCTCTTGGTCGGGCGGCCGTCGGGAAACGTCCCGGCGTAGTTCTGGATGATGTTGGGATAGTGGGGGTCCTGGATGCGGGCGACACCGAGTTCGGTGGCCGGATCTCCGACAGAGCGGCCGGACAAGTTGTTCTCGATCGCGCGAATCGCGTGCTCAGGGTTCCGCAGGTCGTGCAGGACAACCTCGCACAGACCAGGGAACATACGACCTATGGCGGTCACGATCGTCTCGGCCTCGCGCAGCAGTAGCTCGTCCTCGGTCATGCGAAGAGCCTCCCCATCGCGGCGGCTGACTTGAGACCCGAGCCGGTCAGAATGGCTACGGCCCTTTCGCCGGGTCGGATCGCTCCGCCGGCGGTGAACACATCGATCGCGGCGGCTGCTGAAGCAGAGGTCGGCTCCGCGTAGAGTCCAACTCCCGCCAGCCGTCGGGTCGCCGCGATGATGTCATCTTCCGGAATCGCCACGGTGTCCCCGCCGGACCGCCGGATCGCATCCACGACCTCGGCCAGACGGACAGGCGCCCTGATCGCCGTCCCTTCGGCGATCGTGGGCCCGAACTCCATGGCGCCGCCGCCCTGGAAGGCCGCGTGAATGGGCGCGCAGCGTTCAGGCTGAGCAACCAGCAGCCGGGGCAGCCGGTCGATGTGGCCGGCGGCGAGCAGCTCGCTGAACCCCAGGTCACACCCCAACACGATGCTGCCTGCACCGGCCACCGTCACAACGACGTCCGGCGCCGTGAAGCCCAGGTCCTCCCATAGCTCGTAGGCAAGGGTCTTGATGCCCTGCAGGAAGAAGGGATGCCAGTTGTGGCTGGCGTAGGCGGTGGTTCGGGCCTCACGTATGGCCTGCGCGGAAGTTGCGGTCCGGTCACCGGGTACAAGCGCCACCTCGGCACCGTATGCCCGGGCCTGCAGCACCTTCGCCGGAGACGTTGCTTCCGGCACGAGGATACGAGCCCGGATATTCGCGGCCGCGCAATAGGCAGCCACCGAGGAGCCACCGTTGCCGGAGCTGTCCTCGACCACCGACTCGACCCCGGCCTGGGCGAGTAGCGAGAGCATCACGCTGCTTCCGCGGTCCTTGAAGCTGCCGCTGGGATTGAACCATTCGAGCTTGAAGTGCACATCGTGGTCGCCCCAGCGCTTTTCGACCAGCGGGGTGCACCCCTCGCCGAGCGTCACCGGCCGGCTGATGGCTCCGGGAATCGCTGCGCGGTAGCGCCACAAGGAGCGCGTGGAGGTTTCGATGCCTTCCGGCCCGATGCCCGGCCGTGGCGCAACCGTCAGCGGGGCTCCGTCATCGCCTTGCCAGCGCCGTGCGTCGAGAGGATACGTCCGTCCTGAGCGCGGGTCGAGATAAACGTCCATGACCACCTTCCCGATCTAGACAGAAAGTCTAGCATTTGATTGATCGTCCACGCGGACTGGTGGTGGAAGCCCACCCGTGGTGGGCGGGCCCACCTGAGACTGGGCGCTCCAGTTGGCACTTGAGGGAGACGGGCTATCGCAGCGGGAGTGGGTTCTGGGCCCAGCCCGGCGAGCCCCAGCCCGGCAACGCAGAGGCGTACCAAGACGCCCTCCACCGCATCGCCGGCATTGCCTCTCGCGCGGGCGCCTGAGACGGCCGCTGGAACTGAGATGGTGCGGTGGGCCAGAGGAAAAGCAGGTGCCCGGTCACGGGCGACGCTGCTCCTTCATCAGACGGGTACGTGGCCAGACGGGCCGACAGCAGCATCGAGTCACTGCTGCGGCGGCGCGGTGGGATGCCGATTCACACGAGGGTGACGCGCATCCCGCCCTCGGCCAGGACCTCGAGCACCGTGGCGACCGGGTCGTACGATTTGCCCTCCGGTGCCAGGGCGCGGGACAGGTGCTCGCGCGGTCGCGGCATCCCGCCAGAGCAGCGTCGCGGGGGCGGTGCAGCCGAAGTTGCCGCGCAGGCAGTCGACGACGGCGTCCAGGCAGCCGCCGAAGTAGCCGCCCGGCCCGTTGACGGCCTCGCCGAGTGCAAGGTAAAGGCCCGGTTCGTCGGTGATGTGTCGGCCGTCCAGCTTGTACGCGTGTCCGGCCGGCCGGTCCTGGTGCTCGAGCCGGCAGCCCCGCTCACGGACGAGATCGAGCCAGACCTCACGCTGCCGGGTGTCGAGGCCCGCCCATGCTCCAGGAGCGTCCGGCGGACCGGCCAGCCAGCGCTCCCAGACGGGCGGGGCGTATCCCGGTACCGGTGCGAACTCTCCTTCGAGTTCCAGATCGATCAGATCCGTTCCGTGGGAGGACGGACGCCACGGGAATCAGGCATTCCGTACCGATTCCCGCCGGCGTCGCGCAGCAGCAGGTCGGAGTCCCAGCCACCCTCCGCATGCTCCTGCGCCTGGAAGGCGTTGAGGTACACACCCGGCGCGGGCGCGTCCTCGTGGCTGCGACTGACCACGTGCACGCCAGTCGGCGGGTGGTACGCCCCTCCGATCTGATAGTCCCACCGCACGTGCTTCGCCGGCAGTGTCACCGCGCCGTCGTGCGCGGACGCGGGAGCAGTGGTCGACGGGGCAGTGTCGTTCTGGTGCGCCCCGATGAGCACTGTTGTGATGCTCAGACGGCGCGTTGGGCTGGTGCTTCACGTTTCGATGCGTGGCCCCCGGAGCCAGGTGCCCTCGTCCGACGGGTATGCGGCAGTCTCGGTCGACGTCCCCTTCCGTGCCGCCCGTCGACCTGCGTGTGCGCGCGAGGAGCGATACAAGTGAGAAAGGAGCCGACGCGACGGATACGACGTCGCGCCGCCCTGCGGTCTCTGCTGAGTCTCCCCAGGACCCGAGAGTCCCGGGGCAGGATGGGCGATGAATGGACATGGAGAATGCCGGCTCCCTCGGAAACGGCCACGATCACTTTCCGGATCAGGTCACCTCGGCCACGGCAGTCGTCGACGCGCGGGGGAACGTGACCGGGTGGAGTGCCAGTGCCCAGCGGCTGCTCGGGTACCGGTACGAGGACGTTGTAGGGCGTCCCGCGGCGCGTCTCCTCGGCTCGGACGCCGACGCCATGGGTGTCTATTCCGCAGTTATTGAGGGGCGCAGCGGGACGACTCTGCTGCGGCACCGGGACGGCCACCACATGGAAGCCGAGCTGCAGGCGTATGCGTCACTCGACCGCGAAGGCAACGCACAGTGGCTCATCATGGCCACACCGACACAGCAGTCACGTCCGTATCAGGAGCCACGCTCATACAAGGGCGAGGCGACGACGGAGGAAGCCTTCGCGCAGTGCCATCTGCCTTTGATGATCTACGACACCGACTTGCGAGCCCTGCGAGGGAGCGCCGGCGCGGCCCTCGAACTGGGCCTCACCGAGGAGCAGATACGCGGTCGGCGTGTCACGGACATCCTGCCTCCCCACATCTGCAGCACGGTGGAAGAGGGCATGCGCCGGGTGTTCGAGACGGGAGAGCCGGAGGAGTTCCAGGTGCACGGCCGGCCACGGCACGGAGCCCGCGAAAGGTTCTGGGCCGTCACCGCGTCCCCCCTGAGGAACCCGGCAGGACAGGTGCGACACGTGCAGCTCATCGCGATCGACGTCACCGAACAGCACCGGGCCCGGGAGCGGCTCGTCCTGCTGAACGACGTCAGCACCCAGGTGGGTAGCACCCTCGACGTGACGCGCACCGCCCAGGAGATGGCCGATGTGGCGGTGGGCCGGCTCGCAGACTTCATCAGTGTCGACCTGCTGGACTCGCTGTTCCGCGGCGTCGAGCCCAGGCCATCTGCCACGGGCTCCGTCGCGCTGCGCCGCGCCGCGCAAGGGTCCGTCCTCCCCGGCATCCCCGAGGCGGTGATCCAGCCGGGCGAGGTGGACTACTACCCGGAGTCCTCACCCCCCGCCCGTTGCCTGGCCACGGGGCGGGCCTCGCTGCACCGCACCCTGGACGAAGCCGTCGAGAGCTGGCAGGTCGCCGACCCCGAGCGCGCGAGGAAGGTCCGCGACTTCGGGATGCACTCGATCATGGTCATCCCGCTGCGCGCCCGCGGCATCACGCTCGGCGTGGCCGTACTCGTCCGCCACCGCCGCCGGGACTCCTTCGACGAGGACGATCTGCTCCTCGCCGAGGAGATCGCCGCACGCGCTGCCGTGGCCGTGGACAACGCCCGGCGCTTCACACGCGAGCGGACCACTGCCCTGGCCCTGCAGCGAAGCCTGCTGCCGCAGCGGCTCGCCGCCCAGGAGGCCGCGGAGGTGGCCTACCGCTACATCCCGGCCCGTTCCCGGGCAGGACTGGGCGGCGACTGGTTCGATGTGATCCCGCTGTCGGGCGCACGGGTCGCCCTGGTCGTCGGAGACGTGGTGGGCCACGGTCTGCGCGCCTCCGCCACCATGGGGCGGCTGCGGACCGCGGTACGCACGCTGGCGGATGTCGACCTGCCCCCCGAGGAACTCCTCGTCCACCTCGACGACCTGGTCACCCACCTCAGGGCGGAGGAGGACACGGCATCGGATCCCGAGCTCGAGATCGTCACCGATCTCATCGCCACATGTCTGTATCTGGTCTACGACCCGGTCTCGCGCCGGTGCACCGCGGCCGGCGCGGGCCACCCCCCGCCCGCCGTGGTCACGCCGGACGGCAAGGCGGAGTTCATCGATCTTCCCGCCGGGCCGCCGCTGGGAGTCGGCGGGCTGCCTTTCGAGGCGATCGAATGGGAAGTGCCCCGAGGCAGCCGCCTCGTGCTGTACACGGACGGCCTCGTCGAGGTCCCGGAACACGACCTTGGCAGAGGCATGGCGCTGCTGCGCCGACGCCTGGGGCGGCCCGCTCGCTCGCTGGAGGCCACCTGCGACGACTTGGTCCGGAGTCTGCTCCCCGCACAGCCGTCGGACGATGTCGCGGTGCTCATCGCCCGCACCCGGGCCCTCGACGCGGGCCAGGTGGCTACCTGGGATCTGCCGTCCGACCCGGCCGCCGTGGCCGACGCCCGTGACAAGGTCTCCCGTCGCCTCGAGGAGTGGGGACTGAACGAGGTGGTCTTCACCGCCGAGTTGGTGGTGAGTGAACTGGTCACCAACGCGATCCGGTACGGCACTCCTCCCGTTCAGCTACGCCTGATCCGCGACGCCGTGCTCATCTGCGAGGTCTCCGATGGCAGTAGCACCGCCCCGCACATGCGGCGAGCGCGCATGTTCGACGAAGGCGGGCGCGGCCTGCTGCTCGTCGCTCAATTCGCCGAGCGTTGGGGTACACGTCACCGGGCTGGAGGGAAGTCGATCTGGGCGGAGATCGGCCTCCAGGACGAGCGCTCATGACAGTGCCCAGCCTCCCGCGTCCTCCGCCCCACCCCGCCCGGAACAGTCATATAGAAGTCGGGCTGCCGGACACCTGATCTCGCCACACACCGCCTGCACGCGCCACCCGCGCGAACGCCGTGCCGGGCCCGAAGAGGCCCAAAGGATCTGGCGCGGAGCCTGTGGTGCCCTGCACTCCGGAGAAAACGTCGGAGCCGGGGCGACCCGTGCCCTCACGCAAACGGCCCCGGACGAGGAGTCCGACGTGATACCGACACTCATACCCGCGTCCGCCACCACCGCATCGACCAATCCGGCCTGGTCACCCTGCGCGTCGGCGGCAGGCTCCACCGCATCGAGGTCGGACGAACCTACGCCCGAGCCGGTGCCATCCGGCGCGTCGACGATCTCCACGTCCGCATCGTCAACGCCACCACCGGCCAACTCCTGCGCGAGCTGATCCTCGACCCCACCCGCGAGCCCCAGCAAAGGAGCAGTGCACCGTGTCCTACGACCGCGCCGTCCGCCTGGCCACCACCGACTTCGCCGCCGCCGTCACCGCCGTCCGCCGGGCCCTGGCCGACCAGGGATTCGGCGTCCTCACCGAGATCGACGTGACGGCCACGCTGAAGGCCAAGCTCGACCACGACATGGAGGACTACCTGATCCTGGGCGCCTGCAACCCGCCCCTCGCCCGCCGGGCCCTGGAGGCCGACCGCTCCATCGGCCTGCTCCTGCCGTGCAACGTCGTCGTACGCCGGGACGGCGACCACACGCTCGTCCAGGCCCTCGACCCGGGCGCCATGGTCACCCTCACCGGCCTCGACACCCTCGGGCCCGTCGCCGAGGAAGCCACACCCGCCTGGACGCCGCCCTGAACGCCCTGTCCGCCGCCTGACCCGCCCCTTCGTCGGAGCGTCAGGAGAGGGAGAGGAAGAGCTTCTCCATCTTCTGGGTGTCGAGGCTGTCGGCTCCGCCCTCCTGGGTCAGGCATTCCTTGAGGCCGCTGGCGACGATGGCGAAGCCGGCCCGGTCCAGCGCGCGGTTGACCGCGGCGAGCTGGGTGACGACGTCCTCGCAGTCGCGTCCTTCTTCCAGCATGCGCACGACGCCGGCGAGCTGGCCCTGGGCGCGCTTGAGCCTGTTGGCGGCCGACCGCACATGGTCGGCGGGGAGCTGGACCATGGGGTGTTCCTTTCGAAGGGCCGGCCGGGGACCGGCTGCGGTCACCGGCCGGGGCTCTGGGTGGTGAGGGAGGCGCGGATCTCGTCCATGTCGAGCTCGCGGACGGCGGTGATCACCTGGTCCAGCGCCCGGGGCGGCAGGGCGCCGGGCTGGGAGAAGACCAGAATGCCTTCACGGAAGGCCATCAGGGTGGGGATCGAGGTGATGTCCGCGGCGGCGGCCAGGGCCTGCTCGGCCTCGGTGTCGACCTTGCCGAAGACGATGTCGGAGTGGGCCTCGGAGGCCTTCTCGTAGACGGGGGCGAACATCCGGCACGGTCCGCACCAGGCGGCCCAGAAGTCGACGAGGGCGATGTCGTTGCCGGTGACGGTGTTCTCGAAGTTCGCGGCGGTAAGTGCGACGGTGCTCATGGGGATGGTTCCTTCCGGTTCACCAGAGTAGTTCCTTTTGATACCCCCCGGGGTAATGAACACCGGAACGGGACGGGGCATTCCTGGGACGGCGCGGCATGACGCTGCCCCGGCGCGCGGAAGGGCGTGCGCCGGGGCAGCAGGGGGGACCGCTAGGTCCGGTGGACGGCGCGTCGCAGCGGACAGCGGGCGACGAAGCCGTAGCAGACGCCCGCTCCGGCGCCCAGCGAGGCGAGGGCCGCGAGGACCGGGACGACAATGTGGGCGGGGGCCTGCTGGACCAGGACGAAGGTGCCCATGGCCAGCACGAACCAGGCGAAGAGCCGGGAGAGGACGTGCGCGGGGACGCGCCCGGCCAGTCGTGCTCCGGCCAGGCTGCCGACGACCGCGAACCCGGTGACGGCCAGGGTCAGAGTCCAGTCGATCTGGACGCTCGACAGGTAGCCGGCGAAGCCCGCGGCGGACTTCATCGCGATGACCAGCAGGGAGGTGCCGATGGCCACCGGCATGGGCAGGCCGCCCAGCAGGGCCAGGGCGGGGACGACGAGGAAGCCGCCGCCCGCGCCGACCAGGCCGGTGGCCAGGCCGACGGCCGCGCCGTCCAGCAGGACCCTTCCCACCGGGAGCTGCTGGTGGGCCCGGCCGGGGCCGACATCGCGGCGGCCCCGGAGCATGGCGGCGGCGGTGATGATCATCATGACCGCGAAGGCGATCAGCAGGACGACGTCGGGAATGTGGCCGCCGACGAGTCCGCCGGTGTAGGCGCCGGCCATGCCGGCCGCTCCGAACAGGACGCCGGTGCGCCAGCGGACCCGTCCGCCGCGGGCATGATTGATCATGCCCACGGCGGAAGTGACGCCGACGACGAACAGGGAGGTGGCGATGGCCTCCTTGGCGTCCATGCCCGCGACGTAGACCAGCAGCGGCACGGTCAGGATCGACCCGCCTCCCCCGAGCAGGCCGAGGGAGACGCCGACCAGCAGCGCGAGGACCAGGACGAGCGTCAGCGTCATGGTGATCACCTGCCGTCGGCGAGCTGGGCGACGGCCTTGCGCGGGTCGAAGGACGGTGTGCGGTTCCACGGCATCTTCGACAGCATCACGCCCATGGCGCAGGTGTTGCTGATGGCGGCGAAGGCCAGTCCTCCGCCGACGAACGCGGACAGCGCCTGCAGGCCGGGGACGACGAAGCTGCCGAGGGCGCCGACCAGCACCAGGAAGCCGGCGACCAAGCGGACCTGGCGCTCCATGTCCCAGCGCTCCTGACCGTAGGTGGTCGGGGCACCGGACTTCTCCCAGGCGGTCATGCCGCCCGACAGGACCGCCAGGCCGGGGAGCCCGGCCTCGGCGAGGGCGCGTTCGGCCTGGCCGGCTCGCTGGCCGGAGCGGCACACCAGCACCACGTCGGTGTCCAGGTGTTTCGTCAGCTCCTCGCGGTGCTCGCGCAGGGTGTCCAGCGGGACGTTGTAGGAGCCGGGGATGTGCGCTCCCTCGAACTCGGCGGGGGAACGGACGTCGAGCAATCGCGGCGGGTTGGCCGAGTCGAGTTTGGCGCGCAGTTCATCGGTGGTCAGGCTGCGGGGGGTGGTGGAGGTGGTCACGCGCTGATCTCCTGTCGGTTGTCGCGGGTTCCGGGGATGTCGGAGGGGAGGGCGCACAGCCCCAGGTCGAGGGCGTTGTCGAAGCTGTCGTCGACGGCGACGACGTCACGGCCGCGGGCATGGAGCAGTGCGGCGACGACCCCGGCGCGGTAGCCGCCGGCGCAGTGCACCCAGACACGGCCCGCGGGGATCTCCTCGAGGCGGCCCGGCACCTCGTGGACGGGAATGTGTACCGAGCCCGGGATGTGTGCCTCGTCGCGCTCCTGGTTGCGGCGCACGTCCAGGACGGCGAGGTCGTCGTCGCCGGCCAGGGCGGCCTTGAGGTCGCCGAAAGTGGCGCGCTCGTAGGCGGCCAGGGGCTCGCCGCCGGCCCAGTCCTCGGGGCGGCCGGTGGCCATGGCGGCCGGGCGGTCGATGCCGATGCGGACCAGCTCGCGCTGGGCCTCGGCCACGTCCGCGGCGGTCTCGCCGAGCAGGGTGACCGGGGTGCCCCACGCAATCAGCCAGCCCAGGTAGGTGACGAACTGGCCGTCCAGGCCGAAGTTGAGGCTTCCCGCCAGGTGCCCGGCGGCGAAGGCGGTGCGGTCGCGCAGGTCCACCACCCACTCGCCGGCCTCGATCCTGCGCCGCAGCTCGGCCGGGTCCGCCACGGACGGCGCGGACAGGTCCGGCTTGCCGGGCCCGCCGGAGTTGGCCGCGCCCATGTGGGCGTAGTAGGCCGGGTAGGCGTCCAGGCCCGCCAGGAGCTGCTCGACGTAGGCCTCCTCGCCGGCGGTCAGCGCGGTGTTGGTCCGCTTCTCCTCGCCGATGGTGCTGGACAGGCCGGCGGCCTGGGTCGCGGAGCAGAACGAGCCGAACCCGTGGGTGGGGTAGACGGCGGTCTCGTCCGGCAGTTCCTTCGCCAGCCGGTGCGCCGAGCGCCACTGGGCCCGCACCAGGGTGTCGGTGTGGTCCGGTCCCAGCAGGTCGGGCCGTCCGGTGGTGCCGTACAGCAGGGAGCCGCCGGTGAACACCGCGACCTGCTTTCCGCCGGCCTCCAGCGCGTAGGACAGGTGGGTGTGGGTGTGGCCCGGGGTGTGGATCGCCCGCACCCGCAGGGTGTCGCCGACCTCGATCATCTGACCGTCGCGCACCGGGGTTCGCTCGTAGGAGACCTCATCGTCGGCGTTCACCAGGTACTGCGCGCCCACCTCGCGGGCCAGGGCCAGGCCGCCGGTGACGTAGTCGTTGTGGATGTGCGTCTCGAACACGTGGGTGATCCGCACTCCGGCGGCGTCGGCCAGCGCGGTGACGCGGTCGTAGTCGCGCTGGGGGTCGACCACCAGGGCCACGAAACCGTCGTGGGCGAGATAGGTGCGGTCGCCCAGGCCGGGGGTCTCGACGGGCAGAACGGTGATCATCGCGTTTCCTCGGGGGTGGCGGGGGCGGTGGAGGCGGTGGGGACGCCGGGCTCGTCGCCGGTGGCCGCGGGGCGGCCGGCGTCGATCCAGGCGGCGGTGCCGCCGCTGACGCTGTAGGCGTCGTAGCCCAGGTCGCGGAGCAGGGAGGTCGCCTGTGCGCTGCGGCCGCCGCTCTGGCAGATCACGTGGACCGGCCGGTCCTTGGGCAGTTCGGCAAGGGCCAGCGAGAGGTTGGGCAGCGGTGCCGACCGGGCGCCGGGGACGTGGCTTGCGCGGTACTCGCCGCTGTTGCGGACGTCGACGACGAGGGCGCCAGCCGCGTGCGCCTCGGCGAACCTCTGCTGGTCGATCTCGGGAACCATGCGGGGAACTCCTGCTCAGTTGCCTTCATTAATACCCAGGGGGGTATACCTGAGCTCAACCGTAACAGGATCCGGTTTATGCCCCGGGGGGTATCCAGAAGTTGTGCCTCACATGCCGGGCCTCCGTCCCCGCCGCGGAACGGGGAGGCGACGGATCACCGCGCCGCTCCGGCAAGAAGCCTGCGGGTGGCGCCGTCGGCCGGTCTTCCGCGCCCGGCGGCCCTCATGTCGCGGAGGTGAACCGTTGCCGTGACCTCCGCGGCACCCCAGCCGCCCCCGCCCGGCCGGACCGGCGTCGCACCGGCATGCGGAGGTTCGGCTCGGGGCGGTCCCGCCCGTCCCCGCCGTCGATCCCACGGCCTGGTCGCGAGGTCGGGGGGATCGCGGCCGGGACGCGGCTCGGCATCCGCCGGGCGCCGCCTCGGAGCACCGCCGCTCCCGGTGCAAGTGGCGCCCGCGACGGCCCGAGCGCGGCGCGAGTGACGTCTTCACGACCCACGGGTGCATACCCCACGCACGAGGCGTCCTTCACGCCCAGATGCTCGGCCAGGCACTCGACCACCGGCCACGGCACATCCAGCGGATCTTCCAGGAACGACTCCAGACAGCGAACCGTGCACATCTGGAGCGCGAATCCCAGTCGGCTGTGATCACCTCTCCGCTTCCGGATCAGCTCCCGGTCCACGCGTCGAGGTAGAAGAACCGCTCCAGTTCCGGCCGCGTCGGCTCCTCCGCGAACCGCCCGTACGCCTCGGCCTGCTCATCAGTCAGAAATTCCACCGGCACGCGGCGGACGGTAGCCCCGCGCCACACCGCTCGGACGATCTTTCACCGAACCCCAGCAACGAAGTGGATCACTGTGCTAAACGCCGAGGTCGAGAACGCTCCTTAGCGCCAACGGCTGTTCCGTTGTTCCCGAGGCCGTACACAGCGTCACCGGCCACACCGGCCACCGTCCTGGTGCCTTTGCGGGCGGTGGTCAGCCTGCCGGGGCGCCGGGGGTGAACGTGACGGGGAGCTGCAGCGGGCCACGCAGCCCGCCGGGCCGCCACCTCAGCTCGTTCGGCGGCACGGCCAGGGCCAGGTCGGGAAGGCGGCGCAGCACCGTCCCGATGGCGATCTGGCCTTCCAGCCGGGCGAGCGGCGCGCCCAGGCAGTAGTGGATGCCGTGCCCGAACGCCAGGTGGCCGTTGTCTCGCCGGGTGAAGTCCAGCCGGTCGGGGTCGGGGAAGCGTGCCGGATCGCGGTCGGCGATGGCGGACGCGATCAGCACGGTCGCGCCACGCGGGACGGTCACACCCGCGATCTTGACGTCCTCGCGCGCGAACCGGGCGATGCCCGGGCTGACCGGGCCGTCGTAGCGGAGGAACTCCTCGACCGCGCCCGGGAGCAGCTCGGGATCGTCCCGCAGCAGCTCCAGCTGGTCGGGGTGGGCGAGAAGCGCGGCGATACTGCCGCCGATCAGGTTGACCGTCGTGATGTACCCGGCCACGAGCAGCAGGAAGGTCATGGCGATCAGCTCGTCCTCGTTCAGCCGCTGCTTCTCGTCGCGGGCGCTGATCAGCGCGCTGAGGAGATCGTCTCCGGGCCGGGCGCGCTTGGCCTCCAGGAGCTTCGTCACGTACGCACGCATCCGCTGCCATGCCTCGTTCACAACGGCCGGGTCCGGCATCTTCTCCCCGCGCATGAGCATGTCGTCGGTCCACCGCTGGAAGTCGTACCGGTCGTCCACCGGCACGCCGAGCAGCTCGCTGATCACGGTGACCGGGAGGGGCAGTGCGAAGTCCGCGACGAGTTCGGCGCGGCCCGTCGGCACGACCGCGTCGAGCAGCCGGTCGGTGATCCCCTGGATACGGGGCCGCAGCTCGGCGACCCTGCGCGCCGTGAACGCCTTCGAGACCAGGCGGCGCAGCCGGGTGTGGTCGGGCGGGTCGGAGCGCAGCATGTTGCTCATCATCGACTCGCGCTCGAACTGGGGCAGTTGCTGCATGAGCCGGGGGTCCGAGGCGTCTCGGACGTCGCTGCTCAGCCTCGGGTCGGACAGGGCGGCGAGCCCGTCCTCGTAGCGTGTGACCAGCCAGGCGTCCAGGCCGCCCGCGATGACGGCGCGCCGGACCGGGCCGTCCTCGCGCAGCTGCCTGTAGAGCGGGAAGGGATCGGCCACGAAGCCTGCGTCGGCGTAGGGGAGAAGGACCGGCTGCTGGCTCATCATGCCTCCCGAGGCACGTAGCGACCATGTGCTGCAGTTTGCTGTTACTTGAGGGTATATGCCCAAATGTGACCGATTCGTGGCGCCAGTGAAGGGAGGAGCGCGATGGACGCGAAGAACGCCATGGAGGCGGGGGAGCGGACCACGTGCTGTGTCGTGGGCGGCGGCCCCGCCGGAATGGTCCTCGCCCTGCTCCTGGCCCGGGCCGGGGTGGAGGTGACAGTCCTTGAGAAGCACGGCGACTTCCTGCGCGACTTCCGCGGCGACACCGTGCATCCGAGCACCCTCGCGCTTCTGGAGGATCTCGGCCTCGGCGAGCGGTTCGCCCGGCTGCCGCAGCGCCGGGTCACGGCGATCCAGCTGCCTCTCGGCCCCGATCGCTCACTGGTGACTGTCGGTGACATCGGCGCACTGCGGGGCCGGTACAACTACATCGCGCTGGTGCCGCAGTGGGACCTGCTCGACCTCCTCGCCGACGAGGCCCGGCGGGAACCGGCCTTCTCCCTGCGCATGAGCACCCAGGCGACCTCCTTCCTCATGGAACGGGGACGCGTCACCGGGGTGTCCTACCGCACGTCCGACGGCCGCACCGGCGAGCTGCGGGCCACCCTCACGGTGGCCTGCGACGGCCGAGGATCGCTGGCCCGCTCGCTGCCCGGCCTGGGGCTGCGGAGGTTCCGCTGCCCGATGGACGCCTGGTGGTTCCGGCTGCCGAGGCGCGACGGCGACCCGCACGGACTCGTGGGAGGCGTCGGCGACCGGTTCCTCAGCGCCATGATCGACCGCGGGGACTACTGGCAGTGCGCCGCGCTGATCCCCAAGGGCGGCGACGCCCAGCTCCGCGCGGCCGGCCTCGACCGGTTCAGGGACGTGTACGGGGCCGCCGTCCCGTGGATCGCGGACCGGATGCACACCCTCGCGTCGTGGGACGAGGTGAAGCTGCTCGACGTACGGCTCGACCGGCTCCGGCGCTGGCACAGGCCGGGGCTGCTGTGCATCGGCGACGCGGCGCACGCCATGTCGCCGGTCTTCGGTATCGGCATCAACCTCGCCGTCCAGGACGCCGTGGCTGCCGCCCGCCACCTCGTCGGCCCGCTGGGGGACGGCGCGGCCGGCCTGCCGGCGGCTGTGCGCCGCGTCCAGCGCCGCCGCCTGCCGACCACAGCCGCCACCCAGGGCCTCCAGCACTTCGCCCACACCCACGTCATCGAGCCACTGCTGCTGGGCCGGCCTCCCTTTGGCGACCCCAAGCGCGCCAAGCGCCTGGCCGAGCTGGTCACCACCTCGCGCTGGCTGAACCGGGTGCCGGCGTACTTCCTGGCCTACGGGGCCCTGCGTGAACGCCCGCCGGTAGCGTCCGTGCGCCGGGCAGTGACGAGCTGATCCCGGCGGTGACGGGCCGTACGCGCACCGGCCGCTACTCGGCCGAGGAGGCCGTCGGCCGGTCCGTTTTCACTATTCGGCGCAGGCGCCGGTGGGACCGCCTCGACGACCAGCTCCGCGTGGTGGCGGTTACGGCTTGCAGGGCCGCCGCGGTGCCGGGGTGTCTCAGGAGGCGGACATCCTCCCCGGGTCCGGCGCGATGATGCGTGACACGGCCTCCACCACGGTGGCGCGGTGCCGGTGTCTGCGCTCTTCCTTCCAGGCCGAGCCGTCCGCGTCGGTAGCGGGCCCGCCGGGGGCCGCGAACCAGGCCTGGGCCAGGGCGAGCACGAGGGTGAGTACGTCGGAGGGGTTCAAGCCCGGGTCGATGCGCCCCCCGAGCTGAGCATCGGCAATTGCCGCGATCTTGCGCCCGTATGCCACCGCGCCGTCGGCCGTGGAACCCGGGCGCTCGAGCTGCTTCCAGGCGACGAGCCGCATCAGCGCGGGTCGCTCCGTCAGATGATCGAAGATCGCTCCGGCGTAGCCGGGGAGATCCGCGGCGTCGAAGGGCACCGACTCCGCACCCAGCTCCATGGCGCGCTGCAGCACCAGGTCGAAGAGCTGTTCCTTGTTGCCGAAGTAGACATAGATGAGGCGCTTGTTCGCCCCGGCGGCCTCGGCGATGCGGTCCACCCGGGCTCCGGCGATGCCGTACTCGGCGAACTCGGTGAAGGCTGCGTCGAGGAGGCGTGCCTTGGTTGCGCTGGAGTCCCGTGCCATGAGGGGCAGCCTATAGGTAACTATCCAGTTATTGACATCCGGGTCCGGCTTCATTCATGCTGGAACTAACGAGTTAGTTACCTGCTGAGGAGAGCAACATGATGGAGCTGCGCCCCCTGGGATCCCAGGGTCTGACCGTCGGGGCCGAGGGGCTCGGTTGTATGGGGATGAGCGCCTTCTACGGCGCGACCGACGAAGCCGAGTCGCTGGCCACGATCGACCGCGCGCTGGAACTCGGCATCACGATGCTGGACACCGCCGAGGGGTACGGGCCCTTCGTCAACGAGCGGCTGATCGGCAAGGCGCTCGCAGGGCGCCGGGAGAAGGCCGTGATCGCCACCAAGACGGGCATCGAGTTCACCGACGACGGCTCCATGCTCGGCCACAACGGGCGGCGGGAGTACATCCACCTGGCCGCGGACCGCTCCTTGCGCAACCTCGGCACGGACTACATCGACCTGTACTACCTGCACCGCGTGGACCCGGCCGTGCCCATCGAGGAGAGTGTCGGGGCCATGGCAGAGCTCGTCACCGCCGGCAAGGTCCGCTACCTCGGGATCAGCGAAGCGGCTGCCGCCACCATTCGGCGTGCTCACGCCGTCCATCCGCTGACCGCGGTGCAGACCGAGTACTCCCTCTTCGAGCGGGGCATCGAGAGTGACGGTGTGCAGGCCACGCTGACAGAACTCGGCATCGGTCTCGTCGCCTACTCGCCGCTCGGCCGCGGCTTCCTGTCCGGCGCCATCACCAGCCCCGGGGACTTTGCCGCCGACGACTTCCGTCGCACCGACCCGCGCTTCCAGGGTGAGAACTTCACCCGCAACCTCGCCGTCGTCGACGAGGTCGCTCGGCTGGCCGAGGAGAAGTCCGTCACGCCCTCCCAGCTGGCGCTGGCCTGGGTGCTGCGCACGGGTGCGGTTCCGATCCCCGGCACCAAGCGCCGCCGCTACCTGGAGGAGAACGCCGCGGCCCTGTCCGTGACGTTCACCGCCGAGGACATCGCGGCCATCGAGGCCGTTGCACCGCGCGGTGTCGCCTCCGGCGACCGCTATGCGCCCGAGCTCATGCAGTCGCTCAACGGGTGACCGCTCCGCCCGGGGGCCGCTGCGGGGAGTGCGGGCGGCGGCGCCCCGGCCCGGGGCGAGGTGTCAGGGCCGGCCCGGCCCGTCGTGTGCGGCGAGGACGGACCAGGGCCGCCCCGCCGCGCGGTGGGGGAGGGGACGCAATCCAGTACCAGGCCGACCTACTTGAGGGCCCGGACGCATCGCGGCCCGCCAAACGTCACCCGAACCGACAACCTGAGTAGCAATTGCGGCACATGTCCCGAGGGTCAGGGGCCTGGCACCCACCACCCGTACTGCGCCGGGTCGAACCGCACATGGAAACGCACGATCACCGTGGCGACCTGGGCGCGCCTTGCCCGGTGGGTCGTCAGGGATCGGGTCACGAGTGTGATCGGTGCAGGCGACGAGTAGTACCTCGGTGCTGTGGTAGGCGTTCGCGGCCCAGCAGTTGTGGCCGGCCCGCATGATTCACGATCGCGCCTACGATGGGCCTCAGGCGTCAGCAAGTTGAGCCTGTGGAAACCGCTGATCAGCCGTGGCCGGGGTTGCACGCGGCACGGTTGGCCCTGTGGTCGGCCAACGGCCGGAGTCGTCGCCGCCCGTCGACCACGATGGTGCTCACCGGTCAGGCTGGGCCACTGCGACTCGGCGCTCAGGGCTCCACGCCGCAGCGTCGCGCGATCGCATTGAGGCGTTCCAGTTCGCGTCGCGCCGCGGTCGGGTGGGCGAGGTCGAGGGCCATCCCGGCGCGGGCGGTGATGTAGAGGACGTCCTGGCGGATGGACGCGTCGAGGCCAGGGGCGGCCTGGAGGCGGCGGCCCGTGACACGCAGGGAGACAGCGATGTGGTCGAGACGGTCCCGCATGCCCAGAGGAAGCACCTGCGGCAGTGCGTCCTTGGCGTAGTCGCGCACTTGACGGTCCGCCTCGCAGGGTCGGGGCGGCGAGGGAGCCCAGGGAAGGCCGGCTTCCCGGGCATCGTCGTACATGTCCGCCACCAAGGCCCGCGCGGTGGCGGAATCGCCCTCGGCGACGGCCGCGCGGGCCGACTCCAGCATGGAGCGCAGTCGGGCACGGGTCTGCGGGTCCTCGCCCGTCCGGGCGTCCAGATAGCCGGACCACACGTCGAACGACTTGCTCAACTCGGCATCCAGCATGACGTTGTACGCGTCCGGCACCCGGCCGCCCTTCCCATCGGGCCGTCCCGGCGCGGACGGCAGCGGTACACAATAGGACGGGCGATGGGCGCACTGCCCGCGAATTTCCTCGGGCCGACTCAGCCGATGGGGTCCCCCGGTGCCACCCCTCGCATGCGTGGGTCAGCCTGGCCGAGGAACGGCGGAGGTCTGCCGTATTGAGCTGTCCGGCCCACGCACATTCGGCTGCCACCTGCTCACTGCCGTCTTCCAGCCACCGGCCATCTGTGTGGCCCGCCTGCTGCACTGGTCCACCCGGCGCAGACGCCACCAAGCAACAGCCCGACGCAGCCACTACCGACGACGGTCCAACGATGAACTCGTCTGGCTGGGCACCGCAGTTGGCCGTTTGAGCACCGGCATTTTCCTTGATCGTCAGGGAGGTCGCGCCGATAGAGTCGGCTGGACGGTACCAGCGGAGGAACTGATGACAGCAGCGGATGCAGTGCCCATAGTCTTCGTTCACGGGACGCGCTTCAGCGCGGGACAGTGGAGCGTGCAGCTTGCTGCACTGCGGGACGAATTCCCGGTGGCCGCCGTCGACCTGCCCGGCCATGGAGAGCGCTCGGCTCAACCCTGGAGCCTGAGCAGTGCGACAGAGATCATCGCTTCCGCAGTGGACTCGCTCGACCGTGGGCCGGCTCTGGTCGTCGGGCACTCGCTCGGCGGATACGCCTCACTGGAGTTCGCGCGGTGTTGTCCAGAACAACTGCGCGGGCTGATCCTCGCGGGAGCCAGCGCCTCCACCCGCGGCCTCTGGGCAGCGCCATATCGGTGGGTCGCCAGGCTGGTCCCTCGTATACCGGCGGATCGGCTGACCCAGTGGAACGACCGGTTGCTGCGGCGGCTCTATCCGCCAGAAGTGGTGGAGGCGACCATCCATTCCGGCTACGCCTTCCATACCCTGCCCGCGGCCTGGGGCGAGGTACTGGGACGCTTCGATGCGGGTGCGATGCGTTTTGTGGAGGCTCCGGTACTGATCCTCAACGGCGAGAAGGACGCCGTCTTCCGGGCGGGCGAGGCGGACTTCGCCCGCGCACATCCCCACGCTCGCGTCGAGTTGATCCCGCGGGCAAGACATCTCGCGAACTTCGACGACCCAGACGCCTTCACTGATGCCGTCCGCCGCTTCGCCCGGCAGCTCCCTGCCGTCAGCTGAGTGCGCCATCGCCGTGACCCCGGCGCCCCCCTGAATACCCATCGGCCAACTGCGGTGCTCAGCCACTGGAGTACCAGGACCGACACCGGTGCGATCCGGCTCCACATCACATCAGTGATCACTAATCCGGACAGACACATCCGGTCAACCGGTCACTCCATCAAGAAGACCCGCTCGAGGTCTGTCCGCCCGATCTTGTGATGCGGCTTGGTCCAGCTGTTCGTGCTGGGTGGGCTCAGGGTGAGCCGCGGTAGTTCCGCACTGCTGCCAGGTACTCCGTCACCGCGTCGGCATCGGGCTCGCTGTCCGCTGTGGGGCGACCGAACTGGTCGCAGCCACCAGTGAGTGGCTGCGACCAGCACTCTCACCACACGCGCCTGCCCTCTCCTCAAGCCGCCGAGCGGTCGGCCGCTCGCGTCCCCGGGCGGCCGGCGGCCGGAGTGCGTCGGCGAGGCGCGTGCAGTCCTCGGTCAGCGCGGAGCGGTGACGTCTGCCACACGGCTGATCGCCTTGAGGCTCAGAGGGTGTCCCGGGGGCCATGGGTGTGGAGGAACAGAACAGGCCCGGTGCCCAGACGGCCGTCAGCCGACATGGCGAGCAGAGCAGCAAACGCTTTTGCCGTATACACCGGATCGAGTTCCATCAGCCCGCTCTCCGAGGCAAGGCGCTGGGCACTGTCGCCCTCTGGTGTGGCGTGACCGTAGCCCGGTCCCAGCCAGTCCCGCACCATCGTCACCTCGGCCGGCACGATGCGGGTCGGAGGAAGGTTAGCGCCCCGCCCGCGCAGGAGACCCTCCGTCCGGTCGGCCAGCGCGACCACGGCCCGGTCATCCAGCCGCAGCGTGTCGTTGACGACCACGCCCACGACACGAGTGTGCAGCCCGGCCAGCCGGAGACCAAGAGCCAGTCCTGCGGCGGTACCCCCTGAGCCGACGGCGGTGACGACGTGTGAGGGCTCAGGCAGAACCCCGTCCGCGACCTGTGCTGCGAGCTCGAGAGCGACCTCGACATAGCCGACCGTGCCGATCGGCGCGGAACCGCCTGCCGGCAGGAAGTAAGGCAGCCGCCGTCCCGTCGTATGGCGGACGAAGAGCCACGGTGCGGCGGCGACGGTCCGGGCCTTCGTCCGGGTGAAGTACAGGGTGGCGCCGGATCGCCGCAGCCTCTCCAAGTGCGCCCGGACGTGATCGTCGAGAGGCTGGTCGATCAGCGCAAGGGCGGTGGACAGACCCTGCTCGCGAGCGTAAAGGGCGGTGGCCAGGCCCCAGTTCGTACCGAGACCACCCACCGTCAGGATCGTGTGCCTCCCGCGGCGTCGTACGTCGGGAAGGATCCACTCGAGCTTGCGGATCTTGTTGCCGCCCCACCCGCCGGAGCCGAATCCGCTCTCGTCCTTGCACCACAGCGATACCCCGTCCGCCAAACCGGTCAGCTCGCGCACGGGCGTCGGCCGGTCACCGAGCGAGAGGTGCGGCAGCGAGGTGACCAGCTGGGGGAACATCCGGTGCAGCAGCGGTCCACTCATCGTCGGACTGCTCCTTCTTCTCGATGGTTGCACGTGGCGCGGGCCCTGCCGAAGTAGTGAACCGGCATCCCTTCGGTGCTCAATACCTTTCGGTAGCGGTAGCGGCGGTGGCCTCGGCGGCATCGTCGGAGCCATTGGTGCCGTCGTCGGCGAGGTGGTGGGGCGCCGTCCTCGGCGTCGTGGACACGGTACTCTCCGGCGGCTCCGGCGCCGGTAGTAACGGTCGCTACGATCAGCGCCGGTACCACCACGTGCCACTACGCGATGGGCATGAACCAGTGCGTCTCCACCGGTGCGGGAGTTCCCGTCTGCCCCAAGGAGGATGGACGCCCGGGGCAGCCCGCGCCCTCGCGCGGCCGGCAGAGAAGCTCGGCCGGACAGCCGCGCCCGAAACTCGCCGTAGAACAAAGCTCGAAGCTCTGCGCTCGCGCCGAAGGTCCAGCGCGTCAGCTACTTTGGTCGACGGGCGCAAGCCCTTCGGTCGACGCCCGGGCCGCACTCCGTAGAAGCTGACGGTATGACATCAATCGCCCGCCGGACCCTGCTCGCGGGCGCCGCGGCCCTTGCCACCACCGGCGCCGCCGCCGGCGCGTGTGCCCGTACGACGTCCACCGACGCGGCGGCGTCACCGCGGACTGCTGGCCCGCTCGCCTACAAAGGCGTCAACTTCGATACAGGCCGGGAGTCCTGGCGGACGGAGTATGTCCGCCAGGAGATCGCGGCGATCAAGGAGCAGCTGCACTGCAACGCGATCCTGTTGCTCGGCCACGACCTCGACCGGCTGACGGAGGCTGCGTCGATCGCGGCCGCACAAGGCCTGTTCGTCTGGTTCGAGCCCCGGCAGTTCGACCGTGACGCGGAGCAGACCCTCGCCTTCCTCGGATCGGTGGCGCGCGCCGCCCAGCGACTGCGCACCCGTCACCCCGGCGTGGGCATCGCGGTCGGCACCGAGCTGACCATCTTCATGTCCGGCCTGGTGCCCGGCAAGGACTACATCGAGCGCGGCCAGGCGCTGAGCCGCCCCGAGTCGGCCGGCTACCAGGAGCGGCTGAACGCCTTTCTGGGCCAGGCTCTGAATACCGTACGGCCGCTGTTCAAGGGACCGGTCACATACAGCTCGGGGGAGTGGGAGGAGGTCAACTGGCGTGGCTTCGACGTCGTGGGGGCCAATCTGTACCGGAACGCGGAAAACAAGGCCACATACGCAGAGAAGCTGCGCGCCCTGCACCGGCACGGCAAGCCCGTCGTCATCACAGAGTTCGGCTGCTGCACCTTCACAGGGGCCAAAGGAACAGGGCGGCATGGGCTTCACGGCGGTGGACTGGGAGCGGGAACCGGCGGTGGTCAAGGAGGGCTTCGTGCGCTGCGAGCGGGAACAGGCCGACGAGATCGGCGCGTTGCTGGACCTTTACGCGGCCGAGCGGGTGCACGGCGCGTTCGTCTACAACTTCATCGCCCCCGACTCGCCGTACTCCCCGCAGCGCCGCCACGACCTGGACATCGCGAGCTTCGCGCTGGCCAAGACCTGCCGGCTGCCGATCCACGTGGGCCGGGAGCGGGCCGGGGAATGCGTGCCGCCCTCGCGGAGTAGCCGCACTGGGTCAATCCGGCCAGGTCGGAGCGTTTGACGGTCTCGCGGGAGCGGCCGCACTCCACTGGCGGAGTCCACGATCCACACGTCGTCGCTCCACCGAGGCCCAGCGCGCCGGACGGACTGTTGCCGACCGGGGGGCCAGGTCTTCCGCGTTTCGATCTTTGGTGCCGGTGGTGAGTCACGGGAGGAAGGGGGGCTCCGTCCCCATCAACGCGAACCAGTCACCATCGAGGACCTGCCGCTCCCAGCTGTCGACCTCGTCCTCCGAGACCTTGTACTTCTTGGCGACCTCGGCGCTCGTCACGTCCCCGTACAGCATGACCATCACGATGCGCATCTTGTCCGCCACCGAGAATTCTCCCTTCGGCTTGTCCGGCAGATCGCTGAACCGGAGACAGCCGACCGTGCCGCCGTCACCGCCCTGGCCGCCGGTGCCGCCGGAGAAGCCGTCGCCGCCCCGGCCGCCGTCACCGCCGCGACCGCCGATCCCGGACTTGCCAGGCTCACCAGGCTTGCCCGGCTCACCGAGCAGGCCGCCCCGGCCGCCGTCACCACCCCGGCCGCCGGTACCACCGAAGAAGGCGTCACCGCCGCGACCGCCGTCGCCGCCACGGCCACCGATCCCCGGTTCACCGGGCTCCCCCGGCTCGCCGAGCAGGCCGCCACGGCCACCTTCACCGCCACGGCAGCCGTCCGAACTCTCGCCGGCACGGTTGTCGGCACTGGCGGGCTTGTCTCTGCCCGCATTGCTCTGCGCCGGTGCGGCGCATGCGGTGCCGACGGCGAAGGCCGCTGCGGCCGCCGCCAGGATGATTGGACGCTGCCAACGATTTCTGGACATGGGGACTCCGTTCCACGACATGGATGTTCACCTGTAGGTGCTCTGTGCCAGGACGCCGGGTGTGACGGCCGGGCGGCTTTACGCGTTGGCCGATTCGGCGGGGGCATGGGGGAGGTCGTGAAGACCTCCCCCGGTTCGGGTGGTGGGTCGGCGACGGACCGGACGTGGACCGCCCGGGCCGTCGCCGGGCGACGGTCAGAAGAAGCCGTTTCCACCCTGGCCGCCGGTGCCGCCGAAGAAGCCGTCTCCACCCTGGCCGCCGGTGCCGCCGAAGAAGCCGTCTCCACCCTGGCCGCCGGTGCCGCCGAAGAAGCCGTCTCCACCACGGCCACCCTTACCGCTGAAGAAGCCGTCTCCACCTCGGCCGCCGGTGCCGCCGAAGAAGCCGTCTCCACCCTGGCCGCCGGTGCCGCCGAAGAAGCCGTCACCGCCTCGGCCGCCGGTGCCGCCGAAGAAGCCGTCACCGCCTCGGCCACCCTCACCGGTCTGGACGCCGGCTCGGTGGTCGGCGAGGCTCACCACCGGCGCAGCGGGCTTCGGGGCCGCCATCGCGGTAGCCGGAAAGATGACGCCTCCACCGATCACGGCGGCCGATGCGAGAACCGTCGCGAGGCGAAAACGCCGGCGATTCGGGCGGCCATAGTCGTTGGTGTGAATATTACGGGTCATGGGTCCTTCTCCTCGATTCAGGGGATTCTTGAACGTTCCTACGAATTAGGGTCGGCGAATCGGTTTCCATCGGGATGAACCGGTGGTTCGGTGAGAAGGATTCCTGTGAGGAATTCCGTCCCATCGTGCTGTCGCGTTTCCTTTTCCGTGAGGACACTTCAAGTAGGCCTGAGGGGCGCACTGGGGTCACGTCCCGGAAAATCGGGGCTTGACCATGCCACAGGCGTCAGGTAAAAGCCCGATAAGGAAGCACCGCCCCAGCGGCCCGCGCAGGAAGCTGGGTCGGTCGATGTCCGAGCTGTCAGCTTCCGTGTGGCGTGCACCCAGGTGGAGCATGTCCGCCGAGCCCCCAACACCCGCCCGTGGTCGCGGACTTCAGGTCGACCTCTTGGGGCCTGGGCTGCCCTGACACGTCATCAACTTTGCCGAGGACGCTGACGCGACGGACGCGGCCGGAAGCCGCGGGCAGGGCCGGACAACGGGCGACCGTGCGAACACGGCTTGCGCCACCCCCGCGGCCACACCACCGTCAGCACGATGCCGCCCGCCGTTTGCAGACGGCAGCCTTGGGACTGAGATCCTCGTCGGGGCACGTGAGAGTGAGGGACTGCCAGGCCCCTCCTCTTCAAGTACGGCATCTTCGCCCGCTGCTTGACCGGCAGCGAGGGCCGAGATGCCCTGCACCGCCTCGGTGGGGAGTCGGCGAGGCCGTGGGTGATCCGTTGCAGGGACTGCGATGCCCCTTCACGCCGTCATTCGTCCTCGGCGCGTCGGCCGGTCACTCTCGTGCGAGCCGCGCGGAAGTTCCCGTGCCAGTTGTTTCCGCGACCCCGGACTCAGCGACGCACGGCCGGGGTGCCGAACGGGCATCCGGCCCCAGGATGGACAGCAGCGCCGAAGGCGCGGTGGACGACGCACGGATCCGGCAGACGCAACCGGCACGCGTACCGGGTGTGCCGAACGCCCTGGCCGAACCCAGTACATCGGCCGCCCCGGAGGACGGTCTGCCTGCATTCTTCTTCCGTCGCGCGCTGCGCGGGAACAGGGAGAAGCCTCGATCCCCTCGAGGCCGTGCGGGCACCCCGGCGGACGCGATCACGTCGAAGGCACAGCGCGAGAAATGCGCATACAGCGCTTCCCGCGGGACACGCACAAGCCCGGCCGGGTGGCGCGTCCCCTGACGCTGCCACCCGGCCGGGCCATGTCCTTACCGGCGCTGGACCGGTCCGCTCTTTCAGTCGGTGTTGACGGTGCCGTTGTTGATCGGCACGGTATTGCCGTTGCCGATGATGATGACAACATTCCCCGTCCCGCCGCCCCCCTTCCGGCCCCCGCCGTCGCGGTGGTCACCGCCACGCCAGCGGTCGCCACGGTGGTCGCTGTCGCGCCACTTGTCGCCGTGAGCGGCTGCCTTCGCCGGCCCCGGGGCCGCGAACGCGTTGGCGGGCAGCAGCGCGCCTCCTGCGGCCAGAGCGGTCGAAGCAGTCAGCATTACAAAGCGACGGGTGCGGTAGGTGCGAGCCATTGGAATTCTCCTTCGAGAGAAAAAGACGGTGGAAGAACTGCCGGACGCCCTTGCCGATTCACGGGCATTTCGGCAGCGGGACAGTGTGTCCAGTCAAGCGCCGTCAGGATTGTTTATGACGATGCGGGCGGGCCATCTGCTCTGCGTGACCCCATGCCTCAATTAAGCCCGGGATAAGCAGCTGCGTCATGCCGCTGCATTTCGGGACTTGACAGACGGCGACGGTCAAGTTACGGCGACCCGATTCCCGGTCGGGCGGCGCACCCACCGCCCAGCCCCGGATGAGCAGATCACGATCTACAGCTGGGGTCCCAGGCGATCGCGTTGGGCTTGCGGAAGGGCCGGTACGGCCGCGTGGACCAGCCGGGGCGTGGGTTTTGGAGGCAGTGGGCGTCGGTGATGGCTCGGATCGGGGGTGGGGTCGACTCGGTGACGCCGTGGGGCTTCGGCAGCCGTGGTCTCGATCGGTCCCGAGTCGAACAGGTGAGGGTGCCCGGGCCGACAGGCCCGGAGCACCTGTTTCTCGTGGCGCCGCCGTACGGCTCAGCAGCCGCCGCAGTTGTAGTAGGTCACGTCCCAGTGATTTCCTTCGTCCGCGTAGATGTTTCCGGACGCGGATTTCCACTGCGGAGCGCCGTCGCCCCGCACGCCGATGTACGTGAAGTTGTTCTTGATGTAGTTCCCGACGCAGGTGTACTTGCTGTAGTCGAGCTTGTAGCCGTTCCAGTGCGAGTACGTTCCGCCGGCGTGCCCGGTCTCGGTACCGCCGGTGATGTTGAGTGCGCAGCCGCTTGCGCTCTTCAGGGTCTGAGCGCCCTTCGCGGTGGCGAGGTTCAGCTGTGTGAAGGACGTACAGGTCGGGTTGTTCCTGTCCGAGCAGCCGCCGGACGAGGACCAGGTGATTCCGGACGCTCTGAACATTGACGTCGCCGTGGCATGACTGATCTTGGTGGCGGCGTGCGCGTCGGTGGCGCCGGTGACGACGCCGAATCCCGGGGCGAACAGCGCGCCCAGGACGAGCGCGAGCGCACTCAGGACTGATCGGACCCTCATGTCGGGTGTTCCCTCCTGCTGGCCGGTGCTGACCGTGCTGACTGATGACGGTGCTGCGTGTGGTGCCGTACTCCTGATGGGACGGGAGCGCAGGTGGAGCAGAGTGATGGTGCCCCAGGTCTACGCGCGTCCGCCAGAGGGCTGCAGCGTCGGTCGGATGAATTCCGCGACTGAAGTGGTGCGCCCCGGCACTCGACGCCGTGCGCAGGTCTTCCTGGATGGTCCGAGGGACGAACGCCCCAGTCGTCGCTGCCGAGAGCGCGACCGTCGTGGCGATGACACCGTGCAGGTGAAGCTCTGGAGTTCCTCAAGTGGGCTTTGCGCGCCGACCGTGCGGGGGATGCCGCTCACACAGATCAAAACGGAGTGGAACGGGGTGGAGAAGTTGGAATTCCTGGGGATCGTCGGGATCGGCATCATCGTGGTGTTCATCGCGGCGATAGGCGGAGCCGGCAAGCCGTCACGGAGGCGGCGGCGTGGCGGCTCGTGGCTGAGCGGTGACGGTGGCGGGTTCGGCTGCGGGGGCGGCTCGTCGTGCGGGGGCGGCGGAGGCGACTGACACCACGACCCGCATCGCCCACCGTCACCCGCTGTCGGACGGTAGGCGATGCCTCCGGGGCACAAGAGGGTCGGCCGGGGTGATGGCACCGGCAAGGGTGAGCCGGCCGACGAGGCTGACCGCTTGTCGAACCCCGCCGGGAACGGCATTGGCCCTGCCGGCTGCAAGCATTTTGTCGAGCGCCGGGTTCGCGACGGGCTCAGCGGCTCGGGATGAACATCGGGACCCGCCGCGCTCGGATCGCCGGGCCGGCGACCGCCTTCGCCCGCAGCCGGGCGCCATTCGGTTGTCTCATTGCACAGTCGTGGACCTTGAAGCATGATCATTGATCACTGACGGTACGGACGGCAGGACGGCATGAACGACGTGGACCTCCCCGGCGCCCCGGTCGTGGAGCTCGACACCGACGGCGGCACGCTCGATGTGTCCGGGCCCGGCATCCCGCACGTACGACTGGTCCGTGCTGCCGGGGCGAGGGTGGACCCGCACATTCCGATCGGGACCCGGGACCCCGCACTGCTCACGCTCACCGTCGACGGTGTGGCCGCGCGCATCCTCCCCGCCAAGGGGCGGATCTCCCGGCGCTCCTACCGGGTGGACGCGGCGGCCGGCGGCACCGCGTACCGGCTCGTGCCCGCCTCGTACGCCGACAGCCGGTTCCTCAAGGACGGCCGGCGGCTCGGACGGCTCGACTCGACCGGTGACGGGACGGTCGGCGCCGAATGGCACGATGACGCCACAGTGCGGCCCCAGGACGTCGCCGTCGGTACCGCACTGGCCGCGGCCTTCGGGACCGGGGCCGCACCGTGGTGGGAGACCATGCTGGACGTCATTGCAGACCTCGTCCCGTAGAACCCGGGGTTCAGCTGTCCCGGACCCCTGCGGGCGAGAACGGCACCGACTCCCCCGGCTCGCTACGGCGCATTGGTGAAGGAGCGGCGGTAGGAACGGGGTGGCACACCCCGGCGGCGCACGAACTGTTCACGCAGGACGGCCGCGCTTCCGTATCCGACCCGGTGGGCGATCTCCTCGATCGGCAGGTCCGTGGTTTCCAGAAGTTCCTCCGCGCTGCTCAGTCGCAGGCTCCGGAGCCAGGCGTGCGGGGTGGTGCCGGTCGCGGCGGCGAAGCGGCGGGCGAAGGACCGTTTGCTCATCACGGCGCGACGGGCCAGTTCCGCGACGGGAAGCGGTTCATGGAGGTGCTCGCGGGCCCAGGCGAGCACCTCGGCGAGACGCTCGTCCCGGCAGTCCTCGGGGACGGGGGAGGCCAGGTACTGGGCCTGCCCGCCGTCCCGGTGGGAGGGCAGCACCATGTCGCGTGCGACGGCGTTGGCCATCGCGGCCCCGTACTCCCGCCGCAGCAGATGCAGGCACAGATCGAAACCCGCAGCGGCTCCGGCACCTGTGATGACCCGCCCTTCGTCGATGTACAGGGCGTCGGGATCCACAACGACGGCCGGGTGGCGGCCTGCCAGCAGTTCGGCGAACCGCCAGTGCGTGGTGGCCCGCCGGCCGTCGAGCAGCCCGGCGGCGGCGAGCGCGAACGCGCCGACACAGTGGGCCGCGACCAGTGAGCCGCTCTCGTGTGCGGCCGACAGCGCGTCAAGTACAGCGGGACCGGGTGGCGTGCGGAAGCCGGCCCAGGGCAAGGCGATCACCAGATCAGCGGCAGCCAGCCGGTCCAGGCCATGCGCGATCACGATCGGCACGCCGAGATCGGTGGCGACCGGCCCGGGCCGGTCGCTGCACAGCGCGAAGTCGAAGCCGGGCAGTCCCTCCCCGTGAGGGCCGAACACCTCAGCCACGATGCCGACGGCGAGCATGCCGACACCAGGGGGGACGTACGCGGCAACGGTCATGAAGGGCGGCACAGAAGCAGTGTGGCACGGTTGGCACCAATCCTGCGATCAGCGGCAGCAGTGCCACTCGTGAGCGGCCCGCCTGCCCGGAAGGATGAGGGCCATGACAGACGCACCGCTCGGCCGCAGCGCCGTGTACACGATCCTGACCACCGGTTACGTCGGCTCCACCGGGCCCGGAGTCGCCGCCACCGTCTCGTATGTCACCGACGGCGACCGGCATGTGATTTTCGACCCCGGCATGGTGGCGAGCCGCGACCACATCCTCGGCCCACTCGCGGAGTTGGGGCTCGGCCCCGACGACATCACCGACGTGGTGCTCAGCCACCACCACCCGGACAACACCATGAACGTGGGCCTGTTCGGCCGGGCCCGGGTCCACGACCACAAGGTGGAATACCAGGGCGACCAGTGGACGAACCGGGACGCGGAGGGCTACGAGCTCACCCCGTCCCTGCGGCTGATCCGCACCCCGGGACACAGCCTCGAGGACATCACCCTGCTGGCCGGCACGGACACGGGAATCGTGGCGTTCGCCGGCGACCTGTGGTGGCACTCGGACGGCCCGGCGGACGACCCTGTAGCCCCGGACCGCGAGGTGCTACGTGCCTCCCGGCTCCGCGTGCTGGCTGCCGCGGACCTGATCGTGCCCGGCCACGGCAGCCCCTTCAAGGCCGACATCACAGCACCAAGCTGACGACGCCGGCGGCAGGTCGAGCGTGTCGCACTCGGGATCTCCGTGGCGCCAGACTGCCTTGATCTGCTCGCCCGGGACGTGGCCGCGGTGGTGGATCGCTACTTGCACAGGCATCCCGTGGCGGGCCATATCCGAGCAGCGCGGGCCGTGTGGCCGGGTGTACGACCTGTTCCGCCGCTGGCAACGGGACGGCACCCGGCACCGGATCTTCACCCACCTGAAGGCCCGGGTGGACGCGAAGGACCTGATCACCTGGTACATCAATGTCGACTCCACGATCGTGCGCGCCCACCAGCGTGCAGCCGGGGCGCGGAAATGGGGGACCTGCAGAAGGAGCCGCCCTGCGGAGTCACTTCAGCCGGACGATCGCGGGCTCGGGCGCTCGCGCGGCGGCCTGACCACCAAGCTGTACTTGGCCGTTGGGCAAGGCCGGAAACCATGTCAAGCGTGATCACTGCCGGGCAGCGGGGCGACTCGCAGCAGTTCGGGTCGGTCTCGGCGGCATCCGGGTTCCCCGTGGGCAGGACAGCCACGGCAGCGACGCTACCGATGAGTTGGCCCCTCATCCTTCGATAAGCGCTTCAGTGCTGCAACGGTTCTTTTCGTGACTGCTGGTCGGGTCGGGCCGAGTGAGAAGCCCTCCCCACGACCGGAACCAGTGCCGCCGTTCGCTCATCCTGTACCCCGGGTGGGCCTGCTTGCTTGCCCTCTCACGGACGCAACAGGTGGGGGTGGGGGCGCATCACACGGCAGGTCACGCATTCCGACCAGGCTACGGGCGTTGCCGACTGCGGCACTCGACTCCTACGTGCCGCCCGGACTTCCGTCTGCCCGCGGTACCCGGTGGTCCTGGACTCCAGTGAGTCGTTCCTTGCCGTCGGCAGCCCCGGGAAACCGTGGGCAGACCTCGCCGACCGGTTCTCCCTTGCGGCGTGCTGCCCGGCTTCGCTGCGGCCGCTGACGGTCCACCTCCCGTCTCCCCGGTACTTGTTCCTTCCCGGCACTGCGCACTTCGAGAGGTCTTCACCATGCCCGTGGTCATGCCCCGTTTCGGCATCCTGTCCGACGACTTCGCCGCCGACCCCTACCGATACTTCGCCGGGCTGAGGGAGCAGGCTCCGGTGCACTACGAACCGGCGATCGACAGCTATTTCCTCTCCCGCTACCAGGACGTGAAGCGGGTGCTGACCGACCATGAGGCGTTCTCTACTCAGATGCTGCAGGTGCGCGCCGAGCCGGTGATGCGCGGGCCGGTCCTCGCCCAGATGACCGGGGCCGAGCACACCGCCAAGCGAAAGATCGTCGTCCGGGGTTTCACCGGGCAGGCCCTGCAAGACCAGATTCGCGCCGTCCACGCCAACGCCGCCGAACTCATGGCACCCTTCCTTTCCCAGGGCCGGGTGGACCTCGTCAACGACTTCGGCAAGCCCCTCGCCGTGCACGTGACGCTCGATGTCCTCGGTTTGGACAAGAAGGACTGGCAGCAGGTGGCTGCCTGGCACAGCGGGGTCGCCGAGTTCATCACCAGCATGACTCTCACCACCGAGCGTCGCCGGCACTGCCTGGACTGCGCGGAGCAGTTGGAGGCCTACCTCGTTCCCGTCATCGAACAGCGGCGCAGCCACCCCGGCGAGGACCTGATATCGAAGCTGTGCACCGCCGAGTTCGACGGCATCGCCATGAGCAATCGCGACGTCACCGCGCTGATCATCAACGTCCTGGCTGCCGCCACCGAGCCCGCGGACAAGACCCTCGCCCTGCTCTTCAAGCACCTGATCGACCACCCCGAGCAGATGGCCCAGGTCCGCCAGGCCCCGACCCTGCTGGCCGCCGCGATCGCCGAGACCCTGCGCTACACCCCGCCGGTCCAGCTCATTCCCCGCCAGGCGGAGGAGAACGCCGTGTTCGCCGGCACCACCGTCCCGGCAGGCGCCACCGTCTTCTGCATGATCGGCGCGGCCAACCGCGACCCCGATGCCTTCACCGCCCCGGACAACTTCGACATCCACCGCCCGGACCTGGGCACCGCCCGCTCCTTCACCGCCGCCGCCCAGCACCTGGCCTTCGGTACCGGACTCCACCAGTGCGTCGGCGCGGCCTTCGCACGCGCCGAGATCGAGACCGTAGCCGCAATGCTCCTGCCCCTGCTCGACCAGGTCCGCTACAGCCCAGGCTTCCGCTACCAGGAGACCGGCCTGTACACGCGAGGCCCCGCCTCCCTGGCCCTGGACTTCACTCCCGTCCACGACGCCGGCACCGGCCACGACTGACGGCCGTCCCTGACCCCCGGCCTCTCCCATCGGCCTGGCGTCCTGTCCTCCACGGTTCCAGCAGCCAGGACCGACTCCATGCCCCTACTCTTCTTCAGGCGAATACAGCGATGACAACGACCGACATCACCCGAGCCATCAACGACTTGCTGTTCACCCCGGGCCTCGACCTCGCCGAAGCCCTCGACCGGCACTTCACCCCCGACTACCGCCAGCGCACCGACGGCGTGTGGAGCGACCGTGCCGCCTTCACCCAGCACATCACACGCCTCCGCTCCCTGATCCGCAGCGGCCACATCGAGGTCCACGACGAACTCCGCAACGGACTGCGCTACGCCGACCGCCACACCGTCACCCTCACCCAGCACAACGGCCGGACCTCCCGCACCGAGGTCTACCTCTTCGCCCAGCTGGCCCCCGACGGCCGCTTCCAACGCGTCGAGGAAACCACCCTCCTGACCACCGGACATCCCGACGACGGGAACCTCGGGCTCATCAAGTGACATGGACAGGGCCTCCGTTAGGATCTCCCCGGAGTAGCGACCCCGGAGGGGGAATCGGCCCCCGAAGCGCCGGATGCGACACCTCTTCACACCCGTGCGCGGCACAGCCTCGACCAGCCGGAGCAGGTTGGTGCACAAGGAGCTCGGACCACCACCCTGCGTAACTCGTGCCGGTGGCTGTCACCGCGGGGCCCGATGGGTGTCTTCGGGCATAGCTGTCCAGTGCTGGAGCAAAGGGGGATGGGAGCCGCCATGGTGTCCGTGGGAGAGAGACTGAGCAGAGCGCGCGTGCGGGCCTTCATCGGCCGGGACGAGGAACTCGAGCGCTTCGAGGAGGCCTTGGCCGGCGATCCGCAGGCACCGTTCGCGTTCTATGTGTGCGGGCCGGGCGGCATCGGCAAGTCGACTCTGGTGCGGCGTCTGGCGGACCACGCTCGTTCGGCGGGCCGGCTGCTCGTCGAACTCGACGGCCGTTTCGTCAGCCGGGACCCGGCCGATTTCGAGCACGCTGCCGGCCCTTTCCTGGATGTTCCGGGCACGGTCCTGCTTGTCGACTCCTTCGAGCACTGCCAGTGGCTGGAGAGCTGGTTGTGGCACCACTTTCTGCCCCGCGCCGCGGACGACACCCT